>NZ_CP118574.1:6071250-6405625 GCF_028898845.1 Streptomyces sp. WZ-12
CTGGTCGGGGGCGACCCGGTCCAGCAGCCGGTCGAGGGCGGGGCCGGGGACGGCGAGGGCGGTGCCGGAGACGGTGTACGGGGCGGTGCGGCCGGTGTCGAACTGGCGGTGCAGGCCGACCTCGGCGGAGACGGGCGAGAGGCCGCCGGGGTCGCTGCCCCGATGGAGGGAGACGATCTGCGACGGGGCGTCGGAATGCCGGGCGTCGGTGGGGAGTTGAAGGAGTCGGGACACCTGGACACCGGGGACGGAGATCTCAGTGAAGCCGGCGCCGGAGAGTCCGGCGCGCGGGGTCTGGGTGCCCAGGATGGTGAGTTGGAGCCAGGCCGCCTTGCCGGGCGGGGCCTTGATCTGCTGGCGGGAGCCGTCGGGGCGGAGTTGGCTGTCGGCGCGGCCGCGGTCGGTCTGGACGCGGACGGAGGTGGGGGCGGCGCGCAGTCCGTCGCCGCGCAGGGGCGTGACGGAGAGCGTGGCGGGGATGTTGGTCGGCGCGTTGAAGGTGATCCGGATCCACTGGCCGACGGGGTTGCCGGCGCTGCCCTCGGCCCAGGCGGTGTCGGGGTTGCCGTCGAAGGCGTTGACGGGGTCGTACTGCGGCAGGTGGAAGAGCCAGTTGCCACTGGAGGAGGCGGTGACGGCGGCGGCGCCGCGGAGCACGGCGGTGGTCTGGTGCTGGATGCCGGGGATCGGCAGGATCTGACGGGGCGGGCGGCCGGGGTCCTGGAGGCTGCCGGGCAGGTTGGTCTCGTCGGCGGTGTAGGTGTAGGAGGTGTTGCTGCCCACCAGGCCGAAGCGGGTGTCGGCGCGGCGCAGGCCGTCGGCGGTGAGTTGCAGCGGCGGGGCGTCGACGCCGGGGTGGGGGTCGCCGGTGAGGACGGTGGGGCGGTCGCGCAGTGCGGGGTCGACGGAGAGTTGGAGCAGGGCCTCCGGGCCGCCGCTGAGTTGGGCGGTGTCCGCGGTGGCGGGGGCGGTGACGGGGCCGGGTTCGGCGACCCCTTGTGGTCGGTAGATCTCCACGGAGCGCTGGCGCGGGTAGAGGCCCTGGATCTGGACGGGCGTCTCGGCGGGGATCCGGCCGGCGGTGGTGAGCGGGCCGAAGGCGGCGGCCTTGCGGTAGCCGGACGCCTCCAGGGTGTGCTCGACGGTCTGCGGGGGGACGTAGCCGATCTGGTCGGGGTCGAGGTCGTTGCGGACGACAACGTCGTGGATGCCGGCCCGGTGCAGGTAGTCGCGCAGGCCGGGGACCTCGGCGCCGGTGAGCAGGGCCTGTTCGACGGCGTCCAGGGCGCGGCGGGATCCGGGCGTCCCGAAGGGCACGAAGTCGCGCTGCGCCCACGGGGATTGGGCGAGCACGTCCATGGGGTCGTCGATGGGTGAGCCCCAGGTGAACAGGCCGTGCGCGGTGGCGGGGACCACCAGGGAGCGGCTGCCGTGGGTGTGGTCCTTGAGCCAGGAGGCGGTCTGCTGCCAGTAGGTGGGGAGTTGGCGGAACGCGCCCGGTTGGAGGACGGTGCCGCCCAGGTAGGGCAGGGCCAGCGCCGGGAGGACGAGCAGCGCGGCCGCTGTGGTGGGCAGGCGGCCGGCGGTCAGGCGGGCGGCGCGCCGCCCGGTTCCCGTCCACCGGAGGGTGCCGAGCAGGTGGGCCAGGCCCAGGGCGAGCGCCAGGCCGAGGCCCGGGGTGAACTTGTAGATGTTGCGGAACGGGCGCAGCCAGCCGTTCAGCCACTCCTGCCAGATGGCGTGCAGCGGGCCGCCGAGGGCGCCGCCGTAGCCGGCCAGCCCGATGAGCGCGACGGTCAGCACGGTCAGCAGCAGCCAGCGCCGTTCGGGCAGGTTGCGGCGGGCCAGGCCGGCCAGGCCCAGGGCGGTGGCGAGGGCGGAGCCGCACACCGCGAAGGCGTTGCCGGTCATGGTCTGGCCGGCCGGCAGCCAGGGTTTGCCGAAGTTGAGGTAGCCGACCCAGTTGCCGGCGCCGCGCAGCAATTCGGTAGCGGACATGGTGGCGGTGGTGGTGTCGGCCTGCTCGATGTACGGCATGAAGTTCTCGCCGTGCAGGCCCAGGAGGAGCAGCGGCACCGTCCACCAGGCGGTGGCCAGGACGACGCCGGGCAGCCACCAGGCGAGCAGGGTGCGGCGGCGCGCTCCCGTACGGGACAGCGCGTACAGCAGCACCGGTAACAGGGACGCGAGGGTGGAGGCCGCGTTGACGCCGCCCATGAGGGGGATCAGCAGTGCCGAACGGGTCGCCGCGGTACGGGCGGTGGGCCGCCCGTCGGTGAGCGGCAGCAGGACCCAGGGCAGCAGTGCGCCGGGCAGTGCGGCGGCGGAGGTGGAGCCGACGACGATGGTGAAGGCGGGCCACAGGGCGTAGCAGGCGGCCGCCAGCAGCCTGCTGCGCGGGCCGCCGATACGCAGCCGCTCGGCGAGCCGCAGCGCGCCCCAGAAGGCGGTGGTGACGATCAGCGACATCCACAGCCGCTCGGCGAGCCAGACCGGCAGGTGCACCGCGTGGGCGGTGCCGTAATACGGGAGGGCGGGGAAGGCGTAGCCGATGTACTGGTCGGCGAGGCCGCCGAAGCCGGCCCGGTCGTGCCACAACTGCCCGAGGTCGGTGAGGAAGCGCCAGGGGTCGACGGCCACCCCCAGCTTCGTCTCGAACGTCATCTTCCCCGGGGACGGGGCCAGGAACGCGACCAGGACGGCCGCCCAGAAGGCGAACAGCCAGCGCCTGCGCCGGGGTTCGTCGGGTGGCGGGGCGGGGGCGGTGACCGGGGTGCCGCCGGCGTCGGGCGCTCCGGGGGACGGGGACTTCTGCAGCGTCTGGGTCATGGCAACCGCCGGAGGATGAGGAGGAGGTTCCAGGTGGCGATCTCGCGGACGCCGGGGAGGCGGGGGATGGCCTCGGCGAGGAACGGCGCGTAGCGGGAGCGGGCGGTGACGAGCGTGACGTCGTCCCGGGCGCGGACCTGGCGCAGGGTGCGGCCGATGTGCACGGCGAAGAGGTTCTGGCCCAGGGTGTGCTTGGCGGGGCGGCCGGTGCGGCGCTGGTAGCGGCGGCGGGCCCGTTCGGCGCCGAGGTAGTGCCAGGGCGCGGTCTCGTGGCCGCCCCAGGGGGAGAGCCAGTTGGTGAACGCCACATAGATCAGGCCGCCGGGGCGGGTGACCCGCACCAGTTCGCTGAGGAAGGTCTGCGGATCGGCCACGTGCTCCAGGACGTTGGAGGAGAAGCAGACGTCGGCGGTGCCGTCGGCGAGCGGCAGCAGATAGCCGTCGGCGAGCACCGCCCCGTCGGTGATCCGGCCGCGGGCGGCCAGTTCCGCGGTGTCGGGTTCGAAGAGGTAGCCGCGGGCGCCGCGGCGGCGGAACTCCTCGGTGAAGTGGCCGCTGCCGCCGCCGACGTCGACGACCACCGCGCCGCTCAACGGGGCGTAGCGTTCGACCTGGTTGGCGGCGTCCCGGGCGAGCAGCCGGTAACAGTGGTCGGGGTCGGTGGGCTCGTTCAGGAAGGCGCGGAAGAGGGCGAGGGACCTGCCCAGCGAGGGGTCGCGCACGGGCCGGTCACCGCCCGGCGAGCGGCCGGAGGTATGCCTCCGTGGCGACCGCCCGGAAGCTCCGGACGGTCCGGCTCCATCTGAAGCGGGCGGCGCGGTCGGCGGCCGCGGCGCCCAGGGCGTGCCGCCGGCGGGCGCTCAGTGCCAGCGTGCACCAGTGGGCGGCGAAGGCGCTCTCGCCGCGGGCCAGCAGCCCGGTGGTGCCGTCCTCGACGGAGTCCCGCAGGCCGGGGATGTCGAAGCCGACGGTGGGGGTGCCCCGCGCGGCGGCCTCCATCACCACCAGGCCCCACCCCTCCACCAGGGAGGGGTGCAGCAGTAGCCAGGAGGAGCACAGGAGTTGGTGCTTGCGCTGCTCGGAGATCCGGCCGGTGAAGACGACGTCGGGACCGGCCAGCGCGGCCAGCCGGTTGTGTTCCGGGCCGTCGCCGACGATCACCAGCCGGCCGCCGGTGACCGGGCGGACCCGCTCCCACAGCCGCAGCAGCAGGTCGACCCGCTTGTACTCGACGAGCCGCCCCATGGCCAGGAACAGCGGCTCGGGGGCCTCGGGGAGCAGCGGGCCCGGCTCCTCGACCCCGTTGTGGACGAGCCGGATCCTCTCCGGCGCGACGCCGAGGTCCGCCAGCGCGGCGGCGGTCGAGTCGGAGACCGCGACCATCAGGTTGCCGCGGTGGGTGCCGGCCAGCGCCCAGTGCTCCAGCCGGCGGCCGAGCCGGGCCGCCGGCGCCGGATAGCGCATCCGCCACAGGTCGGTGTGGACGTGGTTGACCAGGCACAGGGTGGGGCCGCGGTGCCAGAGGGGCGCGAGGTACGGCATGCCGTTGCAGACCTCGACCAGCAGGTCGCAGCCGCCGGCACGGCGCGTCACCTGGCGGGGCACGCGCAGGAAGTGGCCGGCGTCGCCGCCGGCGGTCAGGACGCGGTAGGCGGGGGCGGTCTCGCGAACGCCCGTGCCTCCGGGGAAAGTTGGGATCTCGACGGGGGGCGGGCCTGCCGGGGAGGTGGGGCCGCCGCACAGCAGGGTGACCTCGTGCCCGTGGGCGGTGAGTCCGGCGGCGATCCGGTCCACCAGCAACTCGGAGCCGCCGGCGGCCGGGTTGGCGAGGTCGCGGCGGGCCAGGAACACGATCCGGCGGGGGCGCGGGGGCTCGTCCGCGACCGGGGACGGGGGCGCGGCAGGGAACGGGTACGCGGCCGGAGCGGTGACCGTGGACGGCGTACGGGGCGCCGGTGGCGCGAGAGGTGCGGGTGGTTCTAGGGGAGCGGGTGCGGCCGCTGGGGACGCGGGCAGCGGTGGGGACGGGGGTACATGCTGAGGCATGTGGGATCCAACTCGTCTCAGGGTGCGGTACCTGCGGTGGGGGACGTACTGCGTGCTGAGTCGTGCGGGGCGTGCGGGGCGTGCTGTGTTTGCGTGGCAGTGAGGGGTGCGGGTGGTGCAGGGGGTGCGCGGGGTGTGACAGGGGTGAGCGGTTGGTGGGGCGTGCGGCAGGGGGCGTGTTCCGGTTGGGGGGGTGGAACTGTGGTGCGCGTGGGGGCGGGTGTCCGGTTGGAGGGCCAGTGTTCGCGCCCCGAAGCGCCCCCGGCTACTCACCGAGGTGACAAAATCCGCTCCGGACCGGGTCGTTGTTTCGTCACACCGATGAGAATCGGCCACCCCGCCGCCCACCCCGGGCCAGCAACACCCCGCCGGCCAGCGCCAGTAGGGCACCGGCCGCCACGGACGCGGCCGGCAGCGTCCGGCCGACCAGCGCCAACTTCCCGCTGTCGGCCCGTGCCAGAGCGCTCTGCGCCCGCCGGGTGGCGGGGGTGAACGCGAGGTTCCGGCCGCGCAGCAGCACCACCGCGTCCCGCCGGCCACCGGGCGCCCGCAGCGTCTTGACCGGCGAGATCGACGCGTCGACGATCCGGCCGGTGCGCTCCTCGACGACCAGGCTGATACCGGTGTTCGCGTACCACTCCTCGGCCTGGATCTGCCCCTGCCCGGGGCGGCCGACGAGCCGGCCGGGGACCTGCCGGGTGCCGGTCCGGGTGGCCGGCGCGGTCCCGGTGAAGCGGTAGCCGGTGATGCCCGCCAGGCGCGTGGTGCCGGCGAAGCGGAGCGGGACGGCCGCGCCGAGGGTGTCGTCCCACCAGCGGTAGGTCCGCCTCGCCACGGAGAAGGGGAACTTGAGGTAGGCGTCCCCGTCGTACTGGGTGGGGGCCTCGCCGCAGCAGTGCACGGGGGCGTTGCTGCGCCGGTCGGTGACCCAGCGGCCGGTGGTCCACTGGAGCGCCTTGCGCGGGTCCGCCAAGGGGAGCGTCCGCGGGGTGTCGACCGTAGTGGACACGTCCCAGACCGCGCGCCCACTCTGCTCGCTCGCCGCGACGTCGCCCACCACGTGCCGGGTGATGGTGATCCGCTGCCGGTCCCGGGTGGTCAGCGAGCCGGTGTCGAAGTAGCTGCCGGTGCCGGTGAAGACCGTGGTGACGTCGACGTCGACGGGGGTGGCCGCGGCCCGCGGCGCCACGTACCAGACCAGCAACGGGGCCAGCACCAGCAGGAACACGCCGACCCCGAACAGCGCCAGGGACAGCGGGGAGGCGGGGCGGCGGACGGGCCTGACGGGGGCGGTGGGGTCAACGGAGGCGATGGGGTCAACGGGGACGGTGTCCGCGGCCGCCGCGGGACCCGCAGGGCCAACGGGGCCTGGACGACCGGCGGTTCCGGGGTGACCCTCGTGCCCGGGCTGCTGGCCGGAAGGGGGAAGCTGACGCATACGAGCACTCCTGGAAGCGGTGAGGGAACACGCCCTGGTGCACGTGCGGCGCCGCGGCGCGGCGTCATGGGCCGGGAACGTAAGCGAACCCTTGACAGCGCGTCAATGCCCTTCCACACTCGGCAGGCACCGTGACCGAAGCGGCGCCGCGCGGTGGGAACGCGGCACCGCCGCCGGTCACCCGAGCCGTCACCGCCTCTGTGGGGCGCAGGGCCGCGGGCGTCCGCCCCGCGACCGCCCGCGCAGCGACGTGCTCCCGCCGCTCCTCCTGTGCCGCTCTCCGGTGCCGGCGCGTGCCGCGCTCCCGGTACCGGCTGCCGACGAAGGGACCGCCGCGCCATGCACCGCACCCTCGCCGCCGCGCTGACCGCGGTGGCCGCCGCCGCCCTGGCCGTGGCCGCCGCGCTGGCCATCGTCGCCACCCTGGAGGCCACGCCCGCGCAGCCGAACGTGCCGTTGGTGACCTTCGGCCGGCCCGGCGCCTAAGGGGGCCCCGTCGTGGTGATCGCGGTCCGCTCGGCGTGGCGGGAGGTCCCGCCCCAACAGGTGCACCGGTTCGCCACCCTGGCCCTGGCGGAGGTCCCCTCCCTGGCGCACGAGATCTTCCGGGAGATCCGCCGCGAGTACCCCCAACTCCCGCTGATCCTCGACGAGTCGGGCGAACCGCGGGCTCTGGTGGGCATCCGGCAGTCCCTGGAGCAGTTCGTGGCCCACCTCACCAACGGGATGGAACGGCCGCTCGTCCACCCACGGGTCTTCCAGGAGTTCGGCCGCGGCGAGGGCATCCAGGGCCGCAGCCTGGACGTCCTCCAGGCGATCTACCGGTTGGGGGTGCGGCTGGCCTGGCGGCGGCTGGCCGAGATCGGCCAGGAGGTCGCCATTCCCGCCCCCGCGATGTACGAACTGGCCGAGTCCGGCTTCGAGTACCTCGACGGGCTGGTCGCCGAGTCCGTCCGCGGCTATGCGGAGGCCGCCGCCCGCCAGGCCGGCGAACGGCTCCGCATGCAACGCCGCCTGATGGACCAGCTGTTCGCGGAACCGGACCACCCCCTGCTCACCGAGCGGGCCCGGCTGCTCGGCTGGCCGCTGCCCGAACGGGTCGCGGTGGCGGTCCTGTTACGCCCGGACCGGGAGGCCGTGGCGCCCGCGGTGGCCGACGGGATCCTGCTGGACATGGAGTGCGAACGGCCCCGGCTGGTGGTGCCGGACCCGGAGGCGCCGGGCCGCCGGGAGCTGTTGGCCCGCGCGGCGGCCGGCTGGTCGGGCGCCATCGGGCCCGCCGTGCCCCCGCTGGACGCGGCGAAGTCGCTGCGCTGGGCGGCCTCCGCGGTCGATCTGATGGAGCGCGGACTGCTGCCCGCCGGCGAGCTCCTCCAGTGCACCGAGCACACCGAGGCACTGGTCCTGCTGCCGCCCGGCGAACTCATCGAGGACCTCACCCGCCGCCGGCTCGCCCCGCTGGCGCACTGCGGCCCGACCCACGGCCGGCGGCTCGCCGAGACCCTGCTCGCCTGGCTGGAGACCCGTGGCGGCGCCCCCGAGATCGCCACCCGCCTCGGCGTCCACCCCCAGACCGTCCGCTACCGCCTCCGCCAGATCCGCGAACTCTGGGACGGCGAACTCGACGACCCCGACCGCCGCTTCGAACTGGAACTCGTCCTCCGCGCCCGCCGCCTCCGCGGCGAACTCGGCTGATGCTTGGGGCGCTTGGGGGAGGTGGGGTGTGTGGGGTGCTCGGGCCCGGACGCCTGGGTGGTGGTCCTCTTCCTCTCCCTCCCCGGGGCCCCTACGGTGCGGGCCTCGCTCCCGGATGCCCGTGCCGCGGGGCTCCGCTCGTGGCGCCTGACGGGAACGCCGCCCCGCCCCGCGTGCGTGATGGCCGCGGTCCTGGCCGTTGCGCGCGCGGGGCGGTATACGGGCGACGGCGGACGCAACGGCGGGCACAGGGGAGAATACGGGGGCGGTCGCCCCCGCCGCCCTCAACTGACGCTAGCTGAAGTCGAATTCGCCGGTGCGGGTCCGCTTCAGCTCGAAGAACCGGTCGTAGCCGGCGAGCAGCCGAGCGCCGTCGAAGACCCGCACCGCGTCCTCGCCCCGGGGGATCGACATCAGGACCGGGCCGAAGAACGCCACCCCGTCGATGTGGATCGTGGGCGTGCCGACGTCCTCGCCGACCGGGTCCATGCCCTCGTGGTGGCTCTTGCGGAGCGCGTCGTCGCGGGTGTCCTGCCCGGCGGCGCGGGCCAGTTCGGCCGGCAGTCCGACCTCGGCGAGGGCCTCCTCGATGACGGCCGCGGTGTCCTCCCGGCCCTCGTTGTGGATCCGGGTGCCGAGCGCGGTGTACAGGTCGCGCAGCACCTCCTCGCCGTGCTCCTGGGCAGCCGCGATGCACACCCGGACCGGGCCCCAACCGGTGTCCAGCAGCTCGCGGTACTTCTCGGAGAGGTCCTCGCGGCCCTCGTTGAGCACGGACAGGCTCATCACCCGGAACCGCAGATCGAGGTCCCGGAGGCGCTCCACCTCCAGGATCCAACGGGAGGAGATCCAGGCGAACGGGCAGATGGGGTCGAAATAGAAGTCGACGGTGTGGCGGGTGGGGCTCTGGTGCGTCATGGGGACCAGGTTAAGGCGCCCCCGGACCGGCTGCCCGGGACGCTCCGTCGCGTCGACCTTGGGCCAATTCCGTCACCGGTCGGTCGCCGGGTGGGTCTCTGCGCGCCCCGTTGGCCCGGCGCCTCCGTGCCGTGCCGACCCAACGCGTCCGCGGCTCATCGGCCCGGCCTCGCCCGGCCCGCTCCCGGCTCGGTGATCTCCTCGGCCGCCTCCTCCCCGAGGCCCAGCATCCGCTGGAGCAACTGCTTGAGCAGGGTGCGCTCGGCGGCCGTCAGCCGGCCCAGCGGTTCGCCGGCGAAGTCCAGCGACGTGCGCAGCCGTTCGGCCGTCGCGCGGCCCTCGTCGGTCGGCACGGCCAGCTTGACCCGGCGGTCGGCCGGATCGGGGCGGCGCTCCACCAGGCCGCGGGCCTCCAGGCGGTCCACGATGCCGGTCACGTTCGACGGCTCGCACTTCAGGCACTGGGCGAGCCGGCGCATCGGCATCGGCTCCATCGCCAGCAGGCGCAGCAGCCGGGCCTGGGCCCCGGTGAGGGAGTGATCGGCCGCGGCGCGCTCGTACTCCTCGTGGTAACGGGCGACGACGGTGCCGATGAGCTCGACCACCTCGACGGTCAGCGGGTCTGGGCGCGGGGTCATACACACCAGGATACCCAATTGCTTGACAACCTGAAATATTCAGCAGCATTATTGTTTCAGAACCTGAAGCATTTGGAGGATCACGCTCATGTCCGCACCGCTGCCGACCACCAGCCGCGAATGGCACCTCGTCGCCCGCCCGCAGGGCTGGCCCACTCCCGACGACTTCGCGCTGCGCGAGGTCGCGCTGCCGGAGCTCGCCGACGGCCAGATCCTGGTGAAGAACCTCCACTTCTCCGTCGACCCGTACATGCGCGGCCGGATGAACGACGTCAAGTCCTATGCCCCGCCCTTCCAGTTGGGTCAGCCGATGGACGGTGGCGCGATCGGCGAGGTCCTCGCCTCGCGTGCCGAGGGCTTCGCCGCCGGTGACCACGTCCTGCACGGCCTCGGCTGGCGCGAGCACGCCGTCCTCGACGCCGCCCGCGCCGGCAAGGTGGACGCCTCGCTCGCCCCGCTCACCGCTTACCTCGGCGTCCTCGGCATGCCGGGCCTGACCGCGTACGCGGGCCTGCTGGCGGTCGCCGAGTTCAAGGAGGGCGACGCCGTCTTCGTCTCCGGCGCGGCCGGCGCCGTGGGCAGCCAGGTCGGCCAGATCGCCCGGCTCAAGGGCGCCTCGCGGGTGATCGGCTCCGCCGGCTCCGACGAGAAGGTCCGCCTGCTGACCGAGGAATACGGCTTCGACGCCGCCTTCAACTACAAGAACGGCGACGTCACCGAGCAGCTCAAGGCCGCCGCCCCCGACGGCATCGACGTCTACTTCGACAACGTCGGCGGGGATCACCTCGAAGCCGCCATCAGCGCGCTCAACGTCCATGGCCGGGCGGCCATTTGCGGCATGATCTCGATGTACAACGCCACGGAGCCGAGCTGCGCCCCGCGCAACCTCCCGCTGGTGATCGGCAAGCGCCTCCGCCTGGAGGGCCTGCTGGTCGCCGACCACCAGGCGCTCCAGCCGCAGTTCGTCGAGGAGGTCTCGGCCTGGATCCGCTCCGGCGAGCTGAAGTACAGCGAGACCAAGGTCTCCGGCATCGAGAACGGCGTCGAGGCGTTCCTCGGCATGCTCCGCGGCGCCAACACGGGGAAGATGATCGTGAGTTTGGAGGGCTGAGGGCGGCGGAGCACGGGCTGACGGGCGGGGCGTCGTCGAGGGCGTGCCGCGGCGTCTGGGCACCGTCCGGCGCGGGGCGCGTCCCGTGCGCCTCGGCGCTCGACGGCGCCGCCTCGCCTCGCCCGTCCTCGCGGTCCAACGGTTCCCGCGGTCCAACGGCCCCGCGGCTCCCGGCCCAACGGCCCCGCGGTCCAGCGTCTCCGTCATGAACTAACCGGAGGCGGAGGCGGGAGCCGAGACGAATACGGAGACGAAAACAGAAGCGGCCCGCCGAACGCCTTGTGGTGGCAGTGGTGTTGGAGGGGTGTCTGGCGACTGCGTTGCCGCGGGCTGGGGGAACCGACCCGGGGCCGCCGGGCGATCCCGGGGCGACCTCGGGCGACCCTGGGTGCCCTGAGCGGTGGCCTGCCAACGGCGTTGCCGCGGGCCCGGGAGCGCCCGGGCGGACCCGGGCAAGGCCCACGTCAACGGCGCCGCGCCGCTCCACGGCGCCGCGAGGGACCAAGGCTCCGCGAGGAACCACGGCACCGGCCGCCCGCGGCACCTCCGGTCGCCCGCCGCTCGACCGGGCGCCGGCGGCCCTCCGCACTGTGAGACTCACCTCCCGCCGTGGTGCCTCCGCCGGTTAGGCTCGGCGGCAAGCCGTCGCGATGAGTGGGCGCGAGTCGCGGCGAACCACAGGAGGATTCGGTATGTCCATCCAGACCGTCGACGTCGTCTACACCGCCGTCGCCACCGCCGAGAACGGCCGCGACGGCCGCGTCGCCAGCGATGACGGCAAGCTGGACGTCGTCGTCAACCCGCCCAAGGAGCAGGGCGGTAGCGGCGCCGGCACCAACCCGGAGCAGCTCTTCGCGGCCGGTTACAGCGCCTGCTTCCAGGGCGCGCTCAGCGTCGTCGCCCGCCGGGAGAACGCCGATGTCTCCGGCTCCCGGGTGACCGCCAAGGTCGGCATCGGTAAGACCCCGGAGGGCGCCTTCGGCCTCGCGGTCGAGATCGTCGCCTCGATTCCCAACGTCGACGCGGCCACCGCCAAGGATCTCGTGGAGAAGGCGCACCAGGTGTGCCCGTACTCCAACGCCACCCGCGGCAACATCGAGGTCACGCTGACCGTCGGCTGAGGCCGCTCAGGCGCCTGAGCGGCCAGGCCGGCCGGGGCAGTTGAGCCGGCCGGGCAGTCAACCAGGCCGGCCGCACCGGCCCCGGCAAGGGCCGGCATCGGCACCGCCACCGCGAGGGCCGCACCCCCAGGGTGCGGCCCTCAGTCGTCCCCACATCCGCCCCACTCCTCCCGCCCCTGTGACGCAGGCAACGTTCACGGACTCTTGACGCCCCGGCCATGTAATCGATTTCGTATCCCCCACACAGCACACGTAATCGATTACACGACGACGGAACGGCAACGGTGCCATGGCGAACATCAAGGAGGTGGCGGAGCGGGCGGGGGTCTCCGTCGCCACCGTCTCCCGGGTCCTCAACGGCAACAGTCGCGTTGCCGAGACCCGCGAGCGGGTGCTCGCCGCCGTGCGGGAACTGGGCTACCGCCCCAACAACGTCGCCCGCGCCCTGCGCACCGCCCGCACCGGCACGCTCGGCCTGGTGATCAGTGACCTCACCAACCCGTTCTTCACCGAGCTGGCAGACGCCGTCGAGGACGCCGCCCGCGGCCTCGGCTACAGCCTCGTTATCGGCAACGCCGGCGAGCGCCCCGCCCAACAGGACGACTACATCCGCACGTTGCTCGACCGCCGGATCGACGGCCTGCTGGTCAGCTCCGCCGGCACCGGCTCGGCGATGCTCCGCGAGGTCGTCGCCTCCGGCACCCCCCTCGTCCTGCTGGACCGCGCGGTCCCCGGCATCGACGCCCCCTGCGTCCGCGCCGACGGCCGGGCCGCGCTCACCGACCTCGCCGCCCACCTCGCCGCGCTCGGCCGCCGCCGCCCCGCGATCATCGTTGCCCCGGCCGGCACCCCCACCGGCGACGAGCGGCTGGAACTCTTCCGCGCGGCCCTGGCCGAGCACGGCATCGCCCTGCCCGACGAGCGGGTCGGCGCCACGCCCGACCTCCAACCCACCGGCGGCCGCCGGGTGATGAGCGGCTTCCTCGACCTCCCCGAACCCCCGGACGCGGTGCTGGCCACCGACAACCTCATGGCGCTCGGCGCGATGGACGAGCTCCGCGCCCGCGGGCTGCGCGTCCCCGACGACATGGCGCTGGTGGTCTACGACGACGTGCCGTGGTTCGCGCACACCGCCCCGCCGCTGACCGCCATCGCCCAGCCCACCCGCGAACTCGGCCGGGCCGCCGTCCGCACCCTGTTGGAGCGCATCGAGGGGCGCCCCACCGGATCGGTGCTGCTGCCCGCCCGTCTTGTGCCGCGCCACTCCTGCGGCGAACCCACCGCCCACTGACCACACCCGCCCACCGACACACCCGCCCGCGGAAACCGCAACCGCAACCGCAACCGGGTCCGGCTCCGCAACCGGCCCGACCGCATCGCACGGACCGTACGGACCGCGCGACCCGCATCACCGGGTCCGCCGCACGACGACCGGCCGGGCACCCCACCCGGCGAGAACCAGCCAGCCGAGGTAACCGACCCAGGAAGAGAGGGGCAGCGCATGACCGGCGTCAACGACGACGTACCGGACGGCCGCGAACTGCTGCGCGTTGAGGGGGTGACCAAGGCGTTCCCCGGCGTCCGCGCGCTGGACGGCGTCGACCTGAGCCTGCGCGCCGGCGAGGTGCACGTGCTGCTCGGCGAGAACGGCGCGGGCAAGAGCACCCTGATCAAGATGCTCTCCGGCGCCCACCGCCCGGACGGCGGCCGCATCCTCGTACGCGACGACGAGGGGTTCGGCAACCGTCGGGAGCACCCCCGCCCGGCACCGGCCGGCGGCGGCGCGTCCGACGGGCTCCGCGAGGTGCAGATCCGCTCCGCGCAGGACGCCGAACGGCTCGGCATCGCCACCATCTACCAGGAGTTCAACCTCGTCCCCGGGTTGACCGTGGCCGAAAACATCTTCCTCGGCCGTCAGCCGCGCACCGCGCTCGGCCTGGTCGACAAGAAGGCCATGCGCGCCCGCGCAGCCGAGCTGCTGCGCCGGGTGCGCCTGGACGTCTCCCCGAACACCCCGGTCGCCGAACTCGGCATCGCCCGGCTCCAGATGGTGGAGATCGCCAAGGCGCTCAGCCTGGACGCCCGCGTCCTGATCATGGACGAGCCGACCGCGGTGCTCACTGCCGAGGAGGTGGAGACGCTCTTCGGCATCGTCCGCGAACTGCGCGACGCCGGCGTCGGCATCATCTTCATCACCCACCACCTCGACGAGATCGGCGCCCTCGGTGACCGGGTCACCGTGCTGCGCGACGGCCGCTCCGTCGACGAGGTGCCCGCCGCCACCGACGAGGACGAGCTGATCCGGCTGATGGTCGGCCGGGACATCGCCGAGCAGTACCCCCGGCGCCGCCCCGACGAGCCGGGCGCGCCCCTGCTGCGCGTCCGCGGCCTGACCCGGAACGGCGCCAGGGGCACCGGCGGCGGCCCGACCCGACCGGTCTTCGACGGCGTCGACTTCGAGGTCCGGGCCGGCGAGGTGGTCGGGCTGGCCGGACTGGTCGGCGCCGGCCGCACCGAGGTCGCCCGCGCCGTCTTCGGCGTGGACCGCTACGACGCCGGCACCGTCGAGGTCTCCGGCGAGCCGCTGGCCGGCGGGGACGTCCGGGCCGCGATGCGGGCCGGGTTGGGCCTGGTGCCCGAGGACCGCAAGGGCCAGGGCCTGGTCCTGGACGCCTCGCTCCAGGACAACCTGACGCTGGCCCGGCTCGACCGGGACACCCGCGGCGGACTGGTCGACCGGCGCGGCCAGCGGCGCGAAGCGGCCGCCGTCGCCGAGCAGTTGAAGGTCCGGATGAGCGGCCTGGGGCAGTCCGCCCGCACCCTCTCCGGCGGCAACCAGCAGAAGATCGTCATCGGCAAGTGGCTGCTGGCCAAGACCCGGCTGCTGATCCTGGACGAGCCGACGCGCGGCATCGATGTCGGCGCCAAGGTCGAGATCTACCAGCTCATCAACGAGCTGACCGCGGCCGGCTGTGGGGTGCTGATGATCTCCAGCGATCTGCCCGAGGTGCTCGGCATGAGCGACCGGGTGCTGGTGATGGCCCAGGGCCGACTGACCGGTGAACTGCCCGCCGGCGAGGCCACCCAGGACGCCGTGATGGAGCTGGCGCTGCAGTCCCCGCACGGCGCCACCGGCGAGATGCACACGAACGAGAGCGCAATGGAGGGCTCCGATGTCCGCTGAGGTGAAGACCGCAACCGCCCCAGGAGCGGCGGACGGGGGCCCGGCCCCGGACGGCTTCGGGCCGTGGTTCTCCCGGGCCGTTCTGCGCAACGGCCCGCTCGGCGGGCTGATCGCCCTGGTCGTGGTGATGGCGGTGCTGTCCCGGGACTTCCTCAACGGGCAGAACCTCCTCAACGTCGGCGTGCAGGCGTCGGTCACCGCGGTGTTGGCCTTCGGCGTCACCTTCGTGATCGTCTCGGCCGGCATCGACCTGTCGGTCGGTTCGGTCGCCGCGCTGTCCGCCACGGTCGTCGCCTGGGCCGCCACCCACGAAGGGTTGCCGGTCTGGCTCGCGGTGCTGCTCGGCCTCGCGGTCGGCGCGGCCTCCGGCCTCCTCTCCGGTGCCCTGGTCGCGTACGGCCGACTGCCCGCCTTCATCGCCACGTTGGCGATGCTGTCGGTCGGCCGCGGCCTGGCCCTGGTCATCTCCGGCGGCTCGCCGATCCCCTTCCCCGGCGCGGTCAACGCGCTCGGTGACACCCTGGGCGGCTGGCTGCCGGTCCCCGTCCTCGTGATGATCGCCATGGGGCTGATCGCCGCGCTGGTCCTGGCGCGCACGTACACCGGCCGCGCGATGTTCGCCATCGGCGGCAACGAGGAGGCGGCCCGCCTCTCCGGCATCGACGTCAAGCGCCGCAAGCTGGTGATCTACGCGCTGTCCGGGCTGTTCGCCGCCGTCGCCGGCATCGTGCTGGCGGCCCGGTTGACCTCCGCCCAGCCGCAGGCCGCGAGCGGCTACGAACTCGACGCGATCGCCGCCGTCGTCATCGGCGGGGCCAGCCTCTCCGGCGGCTCCGGAAAGGTGTCGGGCACCCTGATCGGCGCGCTGATCCTCGCGGTGCTGCGCAACGGCCTGAACCTGCTGAGCGTTTCGGCCTTCTGGCAGCAGGTCGCCACCGGTCTGGTGATCGCGCTCGCGGTCCTCCTGGACACCCTGCGGCGCCGGAGCGCGCGATGAGGCGGCGCACGGCACTGTTCGGCGCGGCCCTCGCGGTCGGCGCCCTCGCCCTGACCGGCTGCGACCGCGGCGGCAACACCGACCTCGGACTCGCCTTGTCGACCATGAACAACCCGTTCTTCGTCGGTATCAAGGAGGGCGCGCAGGCCGAGGCGGACGCCCGCGGACTGCACATCAACATCACCGACGCGCAGAACGACCCGATGCAGCAGATCAACCAGATGGAGACCTTCACCAGCCAGCAGGTGAAGGCGGCCATCATCAACCCGGTGGACTCCGACGCCGCCGTCCCGGCCGTCGGCGTCGCCAACCGGGCCAAGGTGCCGGTGATCTCCATCGACCGCGGTGTCAACGGCGGACAGGTCGGCTCGACCATCGCCTCCGACAACGTCGCCGGCGGCCGGCTCGCCGCGAAGACCCTGGCCGAGGCGCTCGGCGGCAAGGGCAAGGTGGCCTTCCTCGAAGGCCAGCCCGGCACCTCCGCCGCCCGGGAACGCGGCCAGGGCTTCGAGGAGGGCATCAAGCGGTACCCCGGCATCCAGGTCGTCGCCCGACAGCCCGCGGACTTCGACCGGACCAAGGGCATGGACGTGATGTCCAATATGCTCCAGGCGCACCACGACATCGGTGGGGTGTTCGCCGCCAACGACGAGATGGCGCTCGGCGCGTCCAAGGCGCTGGGGGCCCGCTCCGGCAAGGACGTGAAGGTGGTGGCGTTCGACGGCACCCCGGACGGGGTCCGGGCCGTCCGCGCCGGCACCCTGACCGCCACCGTCGCCCAGCAGCCCAAGCTGCTCGGCAAACAGGCCGTGGACTGGGCGCTGAAGGCGGCCCGCGGTGAGACGCTGCCGCGGACGGTCAAGGTGCCGGTGGTGCTGGTGACGGCGGCCAACGCCGCCGCCTTCGGCGACTGACGGCCCCGTCGGGCACCGGGTCGGACGGCCCGCCGCCGCTGCCCACCGGCCGCCGCCGGGCAGGACGGCGGAACGACGGGCGGCGTGTGGACGCAACGGAACGACGCCCGGGCGGGCCGGCGGGACCGAACCGGCCGGACGGATCGGGCAGCCTGGACAAGCCGGGCGGAGAACGGGACAGGTCGGCCGGAGAAAGACCGGACCGGCCGGACAGAGAAGAAGAGGAACGGCGCATGTACGACGTCCTGGTGGTCGGCTCGGCCAACGCGGACCTGACCGTGCGGGTGACCCGACGGCCCGGCGCGGGGGAGACCGTGCTCGGCACGGACCTGGTGGAATCGGCCGGCGGAAAGGGCGCCAACCAGGCGGCCGCGGCGGCCCGGATCGGCGGCCGCACCGCCCTGCTGGCCCGGGTCGGCGGGGACGCTTACGGCGAACTGCTGCTGGCCGCTCAGCGCGCGGCGGGCACCGACGTCGCTCCCGTCATCGTGGACGAGGAGGCCCGCACCGGCACCGCAATGATCATCGTCGGCCCGGACGGCGACAACAGCATCGTCGTCTCGCCCGGCGCCAACGCCGCCCTCACCCCGGACGACGTGGCCGCCGCCAAGGACGTCATCGCGGCCTCCTCGGTGGTCTCCCTGCAACTGGAGATCCCGCTGGAGACCGTCCGGGCGGCCGCCACGGCCGCCGAGGAGGCCGGCACCCGCGTCGTCCTCAACCCCTCCCCGGCACCGGAGGGCCTCGCCCCCGAACTCCTGGCCGTCGCCGACCCGTTGGTGGTCAACGAGCACGAGGCCCGACAGCTTTCCGGCCGCACCGACGGCAGCCCCGCCCAGTGGGCGGCCGCACTGCGCGAACGGGGCGCCCGCTCCGTCGTGGTCACCCTCGGCGGCGACGGCGCGCTGGTGCTGGACGCCTCGGGGACGACCACCGTCCCGGGCATCCGGGTCGAGGCCGTGGACACCACGGGCGCCGGCGACGCCTTCACCGGCGCCCTGGCCACCCGACTCGCCGCGGGCGCCACCCTCACCGAGGCGGCCCGCTTCGCGGTACGCGTCGGCGCCGCCGCCGTCACCAAGCCCGGCGCCCAACCGTCGTACCCCACGACCGAGGAACTGTCCCAATTCCCGGAACCGTCCGAGCAGTCGGCCCCGACGCAGCGGCGGTAGCGCCGAGCCGCGCAGCACGGGCGAGCCGACCGGGGCGGGGGAGCCGGCCGGGCCGAGTGGGGCGGGGGAGTTGGTCGAGTCGGCTGGGCCGGGCGAGCCCCGTCCCGTCACTGCGGACGCTCCGATGGGCTGCGGGCGGGCGGGGCCAACGAGGCGGTGCGGTGCGGCGGTTGAACGCCGCGCCGCCTCGAATCGCCGGCCTCGCCCCCCGTGCCTCACCGCTCGACTCCCACGTGGAACGCGGCGCTCATGCCATCCCCGCCGGCGCCGCCCCTGCCACCGCCGCCGGTACCGACTTCCCCACGGTGCGTGCCGCCCTTGGCGTACACGCCCCCGGACCCGGGCTCCGCCCCGAGCTCCCGCGGCCCGTACAGCGCATGCTCCGCATCCGTCGCCCACGCCCAGTAGCGGTCGCCGTAGGACCAGTGCCACCACTCGGTCGGGTAGTTGACCAGGCCCGCCCCGCGCAGTGCGGCGGCCAGCGTCCGGCGGTTGGCGCGGACCGCGGGCGTCAGGCCCGGCGCGGAGGTGTAGCACGCGCCACCGCTCTCCTCCGGGGACGCATCGAGCGGTGTCCCCATATCGACCTCGGTGCCGTCCGCCGTGACCAGGGTGAGATCCACCGCACCGCCCGCGCTGTGCGGAGCGACCTCCGGCGGGGACACGAAGCGGCTGGCCGCTCGGTGGACCCGCGCGTCGTCCCAGTCGGGATGGGCGGCGCGGAGCTCGTCCCCGTACCGCGTGAAGTAGTGGCGCTGGAGCGCCGGCGGGCGGTAGCCCTCCGCGAACCGCAACCGCAGCCCGTCCGGCAACGTCTCCTGCGCCGCCAACAGCCGCCGCAACACCCCTTCCCGCAGATACCTGAACGCACCACCCCCGTCCGCACCCGCCTCCACGGCGGTGACATCGTCCGCCAGCAGCCGGGGCGCCGCGGTGCGCACGTCCACCAGCGGTTCACCGCACTCCCGGACCGGCACCGCGGCCACCACCGGGTCGGCCATCAACGTGATCGCGTCCCGGACATCGCTCAGCACCAACTCCGCACCGTCGCCGGCCGGTCCCGCCGCGGCAGTCCCCGTCCGCTCGCCGGACGGCAGCCAGCAGCCGCTGAGCCCGATGGCCGGCCCGGGGCTGCCGACCCCGATGCCGTTCGCCAACAGGACGTGCATCCCGTACCGATGCGCCAACTCGCCGTACCGCGTCACCCGTTCCACCTCGCTGTGGAAGGCGCTGGCCAGGTACACCCGGCAGCCGTCCGCCGCGGCCCGCTCCGGCATCTCGGCGAACGAACTGTCGAAGCAGGTGGCGAGCGCGAACCGGATCCCGCCGAGCGTGAACCGGCCGTGCTCGCTGCCCGATGCGAACGTCGCGCTCTCCGTTTCGTGCACATGCCGCTTGTCGTAGCGGGTGAGCAGGGTGCCGTCCGGCCCGTAGACGAAGCTGGCGATGGTGGGCTTCGCGCCGCCCTCGGCGCTGCTCCCGGGGCAGTTGACCACTGCCGCGACGCCGGTCGCCCGGCATGCGTCGCGTATCGGCGCCAGCCGGGGGTCGTCCGGCAGCACCGTCAGCCCCGCCGGGTCGGCGACCAACAGCCGGAGGTCGTAGTGGGTCAACGCCAGCTCGGCGAAGACCACCAGCCCGGCGCCGCGCTCGGCGGCCTCCGCGATGAGCCCGGCCATCCGCCTGGCGTTGGTGGCGATATCTCCTGCTACGGAGGGGAGTTGTGCGGCTGCGATGATCATTCCCCCATGATGCCCGCCCCACCCTCCGCTCGCGGCGCCCTGTGGATAACTCCGCCGGGCCCCACAAAACCGACGCCCCGCCCGCCCGGCTGCCCGGTCGAGCGATCGACCGGCCAACCGAGGTGCACCCCGAAAGCGCCCCCACCCGGCCATCCCCCCAAGCCGGCCGCCCGCCCCTCCTCCCGACCCAACCCCCTTCCAGCGTCAGGGTGTTATCGATAAGTCGATCCAACGGAGCAAGCCATGCCGGACCGGAACGGGCCGGCACGTGTGGCTTACTCAGCCAGCCCCAGCCCCAGCCCCAGCCCCAGCCCCAGCCCCAGCCCCAGCCCCAGCCCCAGCCCCAGTCCCAGCCCCAGCCCCGCCCAATCCCCCACACCCGCACGGCACTTCCACCGCGACCCGCCCGCCCGCACCCACCCACTCACCCACCCACTGACCCGGTTACGGATACGGCCCTACTCCGCGCCCGTCCCCCGTGCCCGCTCTCCACTCCCCAACAGCGTCAGGAAGTCCCGGAACGACGCCGGCATGTCGATCCGCTCCGGGTCCAGTAGCCACTGCAGTTGGAGTCCGTCCAGTATGGCGACCAGTAGTGGCGCCGCCCGATCCGGGGTGAGCCCGCCGGGGAGGGTGTCGCCGAACTCGGCCCGCAGCGCCGCCGTCAGGGACTCGCGCACCGCACGGAAGCGGGCCTCGAAGAAGTCGCGTGCCGGGTGGTCCTCGGTGACGCTGTCAGCGGAGAGCACGGTGTACGCCTGGACGATGCCGGGGCGGGTGGCGTTGTAGTCGACGAGTTGGGCGAGGGTGTCGGTGCGCCAACTGCCGGAAGCGGCCGCGGTGGTGTCCCAGCGGTCGCGCGCCTCCAGGACCCCTACCAGGAGCAGTTCCTTGGTCGGGAAGTGGTGCAGCAGGCCCTGCTGCGTGAGCCCGGCCCGTTCGGCGACGGCGGCGAGCGAGGTCCGGCGGTAGCCGCGCTCGGCGATCAGCGCCATGGCGGCCTCCAGGATCGCCGCCCGTCGCTCCGCGCGCTGAGCCTCCCGCCCGCCTCCGGCACGGCGGAAACCACCGGCCGCGTCCTGCTCCCGTGCACTCACCGGCCGAGCGTAACTCCGCTGCCCCGCCCTCCCGTTGCCCTCGACTCTCGAATAACGGAGGAGTAACGATGCCTACCTCCCGTCCGGTATGGCGGCCAGAATTCGGCCGGGGGCCGCACTCCGGTGCACGACGCACGACGGACGACGCACAACGGACGACGGACGACGCAAGGGAGCGCCGCGCATGACCGATCAGCCGCCCACCCGCCCCACCACCGCCAGCGCTCCCCACTACGCCCCCGCCCCCGACTCTGCCCCCTGCTCCCGCGACTACTCCGCCGTGGTGGAACGGGCGCTCGGGGCGCTCGACTTGGACGCCAAGGTCCGGCTGCTCTCCGGACAGGACATGTGGAGCCTGCCGGCGGTGCCGGCGATCGGGTTGCGGTCGCTGGTGATGTCGGACGGGCCGATCGGGGTCCGGGGCCGATATTGGAGCGCGGAGGACCCGTCGGTGGCGCTGCCCAGCCCCACCGCTCTGGCCGCCACCTGGGATCCCGAACTGGCCCGCCGGGCCGGCCAGCTGCTCGCCCAGGAGGCCCGTCGCAAGGGCGTGCACGTCCTGCTCGCGCCCACGGTCAACCTGCACCGCTCGCCGCTGGGCGGCCGGCACTTCGAGTGCTATTCGGAGGATCCGCTGCTGACCGGCGTGATCGGCGCGGGCTATGTGCGGGGTGTGCAGGAGGGTGGCGTCGGCACCACGGTCAAGCACTTCGTCGGCAACGACGCCGAGACCGACCGCTTCACGGTCGACAACCGCATCGCCCCGCGCCCGCTGCGCGAGCTCTATCTCGCCCCCTTCGAGCACATCGTCGGCCACGCCCGCCCCTGGGGCGTCATGACCGCCTACAACAAGGTCAACGGCACGACGATGACCGAGCACCACCGCCTCGTCACCGAAGTCCTGCGCGGGGAATGGGGCTTCGACGGCGTCAACGTCTCCGACTGGACGGCGGCCCGGCACACCGTCCGGGCCCTGCGCGGCGGCCTGGATGTGGCGATGCCGGGGCCCCGCACGGTCTTCGGCGCCCCGCTCGCGGCGGCCGTCCGCGCGGGCGAGGTCGCCGAGTCGGAGGTGGACGCCGCGGTGCGCCGGGTACTGCTGCTCGCCGCCCGGGCCGGTGCGCTGGACGGGGCGCCGCCCGCGGTGGACCCGGCCGAGGCGCCCCGGGGCATCGACGGGCGGGCCGTCGCCCGCGAAGTGGCCCGCCGCGCCGTCGTCCTGCTGCGCAACGAGCCGGCGGAGCGGGCTCCGGAGGGCGGCTCCCGGCCGGTGCTGCCGCTCGATGCCGCCGCGCTCCGCCGGGTCGCCGTCATCGGTGCCGCGGCCCGCGACGCCCGGGTGCTCGGCGGCGGCTCCGCCACCGTCTTCCCCGCGCGGATCGTCTCCCCGCTCGCGGGCCTGCGCGCCGCGCTCCCCGACGACGTCGAGGTGGTCTTCGCGACCGGCGCCGACCCGCGCACCCGGGTCCCGCACGCCCGGGACGGCTTCACCCTGACCGCCCGCTACCTCGCCGCCGACGGCCGACTGCTCGCCCAGACGCCGCAGTTCGACGGTCATGTCCAGGCGCTGGGCAGCTTCCCCGATGGCGTCACCCGGCGCGACCTGCACGCCGTCGAACTCACCGGCAGCTTCACCCCGCGGACCAGCGGCACCCACACCCTGACGGTGGCCGGCACCGGTCGGCTCCGGCTGACCGTGGGCGACGCGGTCCTCTTCGACGGCGAGGGTGCCAAGCTGGCGGGCGCCGACCCCTTCGAGGCGTTCATGCAGCCCGGCGAACACCGGATCAGCGCCGACCTGGCGGCCGGCCAGGAACTGCCGCTCACCCTGCGGTTCGTTCCGCACAGCCTCGGCCTGGGGGAGGGGATGGACGCCCTCAACTTCGCCCTCGGCCACGGCGAACCGCAGCTCGACGACGACGCCGAGATCGCGGAGGCGGTCCGTGCCGCGGCCGGCGCGGATGCCGCGGTCGTCGTCGTGGCGACCACCGAGGAGGTCGAGTCGGAGGGCTTCGACCGCACCGACCTCCGACTGCCGGGCCGGCAGGACGAGTTGGTCGCCCGGGTCGCCGCCGCCAACCCGCGCACCATCGTGGTGGTCAACTCCGGCTCTCCGGTGGAGATGCCCTGGCGCGACGAGGTGCCCGCCGTGCTGCTGAGCTGGTTTCCCGGACAGGAGGCCGGGGCCGCGCTGGCCGACGTCCTGCTCGGCGCTCACGAACCGGGCGGTCGCCTCCCCACCACCTGGCCGGCTCGCCTGGCCGACGCCCCGGTCACCACCGTCACCCCCACCGACGGCACGCTCGACTACGCGGAGGGGCTCTTCATCGGCTACCGCGCCTGGCAACGCACCACGATCGCGCCCGCCTACCCCTTCGGCCACGGCCTCGGCTACACCGACTGGGAGTACGAGTGCGCGGACACCACCCCCGACTCCGTCCGCGTCCGTGTGCGCAACACCGGTGACCGTCCCGGCCGCGAGGTCGTCCAGATCTACCTCGCGCCGACCGGCGACACCTCCGAGGCGCCGGAGCGACCGGTGCGCTGGCTGGCCGGCTTCGCCACCGTCGAGGCAGGTCCCGGCGAGAGCGCGGAGGCCGAAATCCCGCTGCCGGGCCGCGCCTTCGAGATCTGGTCGGAACCGGACGACGGCTGGCGCCGGATCCCGGGCACCTACGCCGTCGAGGTCGGTCGCAGCAGCAGTGACCTCCGGCTGACCGCGCGGGTCACTGCTGAGTGAGCACCGAGACGTCGCCGCCGCTGGAGCGCGCGGATATTTTGTGCGCCGAGCCCTCGTCCGTGGCGACGGTCACCTTCCGGCTCCCGCCGCTGGTGCCCGCATCGACGGCGTAACTGCCCTTCGGCACACGGACGGTGACGTCACCCCCGCTGGTGTGGGCCGACACCTCGTCGGGCACCGCGCCGAGCGTGGCCTCGACGTTCCCACCGCTGGTCTTCAGCTTCGCCGTGCGGGCCGTGGTGTCCTCGACGGTGACGTCGCCGCCGCTGGTGACCGCGGTGATCCCGCCGCCGGCGCCGCGGACGGTGACGTTCCCGCCGCTGGTGTGCAGATCGACCGAGGCGTCGCGCGGCAGCAGCACGCGGTAGCCCACCTCGCAGCGGTGCCCGTACGAGCAGTCCTCCGAAGTCAGCGTCAGTCGGCCGTCCTTGAGGGTGTGGCTGGTCTCCGGCTTGGCGTCGTCGTACTTGAGCTTCTCGGTCACCTTGACCGTCCCTCCGGCGTCCACCGGCACGATTTCGATGTCCCCGCCGTGCGTCGTCGCCGAGAGCGATCTGACCGTGCCGTCGACGCCGTACGTCCGCTGGTCGGATTTCTGCGGGCCGCCCACCACCAGGGAGCAGCCGGTCGTCAGCAGGGTCAACGCCGCGCAGGGCAGGATGAGATGGGCGGCACGGAGACGGGCCATGGTGATTCCCCCGGAGGCAGTGGCGACGGTCGGTACAAAAGCGAGCGGACCGGGTCGGACCCGCTCGACCTTCATCCTCCCCCCTCCGCACCCCGCGCACGTCGCCGCACGGTATGACCTTCCGTGTCCCCGCACGGTATGAGCCGCACCGCCGCGCCCTTAAGGGTTTCCCTGAGGCGGTGTGAGGGTGGGCGCCTCACCCGCCGGAAGCGGCCTCACTCTTCAGGGGGTTTTCCTTGCGGGTGACCGTCCGGAACGCCAGCTCCGCCAGCTCCTGCTGGCCGCGCAGCCCCGGGTGGAACCAGTCCCAGGTGCTCAACTGCCCTCCCGTGAAGCGGTAGTCGAAGACCGACCGGTCGAAGCGGCACAGCGCGTCCTCGGCGCAGACCTCCGCCAGCGCCGTGTTGTACGCCCGCACCCGCTCCTGGACCGACGCCCGCCGGTCCTGCGCCGGCTTCGTCAGATCGTCCGGGTCCCGCAGCATCGACCCGCACAGGCCCAGCTTCCACACCTGCTTGCCGAGCGGGTTCTTGCGTCCCTCGGACCACAGGCGCAACAGGTCCGGCACCGCCGCGACATACACCTGGGTGTGCGGCAGGGACTTGCGCAACGTCTTCATGGACCGCTCGAAGCCGGTGCGGAAGGCGGCCGGTGAGGTCATGGCGCGGACGTCGCTGCGGCAGGCGTCGTTGGCGCCGATCAGGACCGTGACCAACTCCGGCCTGCGGGCGGCGGCCTCGGTGACCTGCTGCGGCAGATCGCTCATCAGGGCGCCGGTCTTGGCGTAGTTCCAACTGCGGGCGGCCGGGTTCTCCTTCAACAGCCGTCGGGCCAGGCTGTTGACCTTGGGGCTGGTGCCGGTGGACCAGGAGACCTCAGGGCAGTCGGAGAGCACCGTACAGGCGTCGAAGCCGGCGGTGATGGAGTCGCCCAGCGCCGCGATCGAGCGGGGGTCGGTCCGCCAGGCCGGCGTCGGCTTCGCGGTGGGCTTCGCCGAGGCGCCGCCGTGCGGTGCGGTGTCGCCGCCGCAGGCGGTGAGGGCGCCCAGCAGCGCGCAGGTCGTCGCCGAGGCGAGGGCGGCGCGGGCGACGAGACGGTGACGCCGAGGGCGAACGGGTCGATCGATCGTCGTCATCCCCTGTCCCCCTCCGGCGTGCGAGTGATATCTCTTCGGGTATCGACGGTACGTCACTTCGGGTTTGTCGCCGCGCGGTAGTTTTGCCCCGTGCCTGCCGGGTGGTGACCCGAAGTCGTACGTGCAGTCGACACAGGTAAATTACAACACGTCATTTCCTGTCCCATTTGCGGCAAATTCCGCCTAGTGGTGTTTACTGTAGGTCACCTCGCATGCTGGTGCCGAAGTGATCACTGGGGCAGAATGTCGATAGCTGTCCCGGCCGCGACCGGAACGGGCACGAGGCCGCTGGGGAAGGCGAACCTCGATCCGCACGGGAGGTCCCGGTGACGACACGTGGAGTTCTGTACGTCCACTCCGCTCCGCGCGCGCTGTGCCCGCACGTCGAATGGGCAGTGGCGGGCGTCCTCGGGGTGCGCGTCAACCTCGACTGGATCCGCCAGCCGGCATCGCCCGGCACCTGGAGAGCCGAGTTCTCCTGGCAGGGCGAGGCCGGCACCGCCTCCAAGCTGGCCTCCGCGCTGCGCGGTTGGCACCTGCTCCGCTTCGAGGTGACCGCCGAGCCCTGCGCCACCGCCGAGGGCGAGCGCTACAGCTCCACCCCCGACCTGGGCATCTTCCACGCCGTCACCGGCATCCACGGCGACATCCTCATCCCCGAGGACCGGCTGCGCGCCGCCGTCGACCGCTCCGCACGCGGCGAGACCGAGCTCGCCGCCGAGGTCGCCAAGCTGCTCGGCAAGCCCTGGGACGACGAGTTGGAGCCCTTCCGGTACGCCGGCGAGGGCGCCCCGGTGCGCTGGCTCCACCAGGTCGTCTGACGACCCGTACGAGGCCGTGCGCGGCCGTACGGAGCCTTGTGGCGGACCGTCCCGCGACACCTCGGCGCGCGGTTGACCGTGAGTCCGCTCCAACGCCTAGCGTGCCGGCATGGCTGACAACAACAGTTCCCCCGCCGCCTCGGTCGCCGTCCTCGGCACCGGGATCATGGGTGCGGCGATGGCCCGCAACCTCGCCCGCGCCGGGCTGGACGTCCGCGCCTGGAACCGCACCCGCGCCAAGGCCGAACCGCTGGCCGCCGACGGCGTACGGGTCACCGACACCCCCGCCGAGGCGGTGGACGGTGCCGACACCGTGCTCACCATGCTGCTCGACGGTCCCGCCGTCCTCGACGCGATGCGTCAAGCCGCCCTGCGGCTCGCGCCCGGCACCCTCTGGCTCCAGATGAGCACCGTCGGACCGGCCGCCCTGGAACCGCTCGTGCGGTTCGCCGGTGAACGGGACCTCCGGATCGTCGACGCCCCCGTACTGGGCACCAAGGCACCCGCCGAGAAAGGGCAGTTGATCGTCCTCGCCGCCGGGCCCCAGGAGCTGCGCGAGCGCGCCGGGCGGGTGCTCGACGTCGTCGGCGGCCGCACCCAGTGGGTCGGCGAGGACGCCGCGAGCGGGGCCGCCAGCCGCCTCAAGCTGGTCGTCAACAGCTGGGTGCTCACCATCATCGGCGGTACCGGTGAAACCCTGGCGCTCGCCAAGGGGTTGGACGTGGACCCGCGGGCCTTCCTGGAGGCGGTCGGCGGCGGCTCGCTCGACATGCCCTACCTGCGGATGAAGTCGGAGCTGCTCCTCACCGGCGACCTGGAGCCCAGCTTCACGGTCTCCGCCGCGCGCAAGGACGCCCGGCTGGTCAACGAGGCCGGCGAGGCGGCCGGCGTGCGGATGGACCTGGCGGCCGCGACCGCGGAGCGCCTCCGCCGGGCCGAGGAACAGGGCCACGGCGGCGAGGACGGCGTGGCCGCGTACTTCGCCAGCTTCGTCGGCTGAACGGCCGGCACAGCGAAGCACAGGGGCCCGCCCGGTCGTTGGGACCGGGCGGGCCCTGAAGCGTCCGTCCTACGGGGCGTGACGTCAGACCGTGCGGAAGGCGAGGACCACGTTGTGGCCGCCGAAGCCGAACGAGTCGTTCAGCGCCGCGAGCCGGCCGTCGGCGGGCAGCGCGCGGGCCTCGTCGCGGACGATGTCCACCTCCACCTCGGGGTCGAGGTTCTCGATGTTGATCGTCGGCGGGGCCGTCCGGTGGTACAGCGCCAGGATGGTGGCGACCGTCTCCACACCGCCCGCGCCGCCCAGGAGGTGGCCGGTCATCGACTTGGTGGCGGAGACCGCCATGTGGTCCACGTCGTTGCCGAAGACCTTGCGCAGCGCCTTCAGTTCGGCGAGGTCGCCCTGCGGGGTCGAGGTGGCGTGCGCGTTGACGTGCACGATCTCGGACGGGGCGAGGTCGCTGTTGTCGAGGAGGTTCTGCAGCGCGTGCGCGATGCCGTTGCCGGAGGGCTCGGGCTGCACGATGTCGTGGCTGTCGGCAGAGATGCCCTGGCCGACCGCCTCGGCGTAGACCCGGGCGCCGCGCTTGGCGGCGTGCTCGGCCGACTCCAGGACGATCACGCCGGCGCCCTCACCGAGGACGAAGCCGTTGCGCTCGGTGTCGAAGGGGCGGGAGGCGCCCTGCGGGTCCTCGTTGTTCTTCGACATCGCCATCATGTTGCCGAACGCGGCGATCGGCAGCGGGTGGATGGCCGCCTCCGTACCGCCCGCGACGACGACGTCGGCGCGGCCCGTGCGGATCATCTCGATGGCGTAGCCGATGGCCTCGGAGCCGGAGGCGCAGGCGCTCACCGGGGTGTGCACACCGGCGCGGGCGTTGACGTCCAGACCGACGTTGGCCGACGGCCCGTTGGGCATCAGCATCGGCACGGTGTGCGGGGAGACCCGGCGGACGCCCTTCTCCCGGAGGATGTCGTACTGGCTCAGGAGCGTGGTCACGCCGCCGATGCCGGAGGCGATGACGGTGCCGAGCCGGTCGGGGTTGACCGAACCGGCCGGCCCGGCGGCCGTGTCCGGCTCGCCGGCCTTCGCCGTGAAGCCGGCGTCCGCCCACGCCTCACGGGCCGCGATCAGCGCGAACTGCGCCGAACGGTCCAGCTTGCGAGCCTGGGCCCGGGGCAGCGTCTCGGTCGGGTCGACCGCTGCCTGCGCGGCGATGCGGACGGGCAGCTCGGCCGCCCACTCCTGCTCAAGGGGGCTGACACCGGAACGGCCGGCGAGCAGGCCCTCCCAGGTCGAAGCGCTGTCGCCACCCAGCGGTGTGGTTGCGCCGATACCGGTGACGACCACGGTGCGATTGGTCGCGTTCACGGGAATTCTTACTCCACGGGTAGAGGGGTCTGAATCGACGGCGCCACCGCCGGGTGGCGACATGCGCTGCGCCAGATCAGGACTGGTGCTTGAGGATGTAGTCGGTCGCGTCGCCGACGGTCTTGAGGTTCTTGACGTCGTCGTCCGGGATCTTCACGTCGAAGCGCTCTTCGGCGGCGACGACGACCTCGACCATGGACAGCGAGTCAACGTCCAGGTCGTCGGTGAAGGACTTGTCCACCTGGACGTCCTCGGTGGGGATACCGGCGATCTCGTTCACGATCTCAGCGAGACCGGCGACGATCTCTTCCTTGGTGGCGGCCATGATGGCGCTCCTTCGATTAGCGGAAAACTGTTTGTTTTGCGGTGAAGCGGCGAAGCTTTGCACGGCGGGCGGCACCTGGTCGCGGTGCTGGTCCGTGCAGATCTTGCCTAGGGGAGAGTAACGACCGTCGCGGCGTACACGAGACCCGCCCCGAAGCCGATGACCAGCGCGGTGTCCCCGCTCTTGGCCTGCCCGGTCGCCAACAGCCGCTCCATGGCGAGCGGAATCGAGGCGGCCGAGGTGTTGCCGGTGGTCTCCACGTCGCGGGCGACCGTGACGCTCTCCGGCAGCTTCAGAGTCTTCACCATCGAGTCGATGATCCGCATGTTGGCCTGGTGCGGAATGAAGACGTCCAGGTCGTCCGGGCTGACTCCGGCCTCGTCCAGCGCCTGCTGGGCGACCTTCGCCATCTCGAACACCGCCCACCGGAAGACCGCCTGGCCTTCCTGGGTGATGGCGGGGAACTTGACGTTGCCCTCGCTGTCGACGGGCAGTTGGGAGACGTCGCCGATGCGGAAGCTGTCCCAGGCGACGGTCTGCATGATGGTGTTGGACTTGTCGCCCTCCGAGCCCCAGACGGTCGGGCCGATCGCCGGCTCCTTGGCCGGGCCCACGATCACCGCGCCGGCGCCGTCGCCGAACAGGAAGGCCGTCGCGCGGTCGCTGAGGTCCGTCAGGTCCGAGAGCCGCTCGACGCCGATCACCAGGACGTACTCGGCGGAGCCCTCGGTGACCAGGCCCTTGGCGAGCGTCAGCCCGTAGCCGAAGCCGGCGCAGCCCGCGGAGATGTCGAACGCGGCCGGCTTGCCGGCACCGACGAGGTGCGCGATCTCGGTCGCGATGGCCGGGGTCTGCTTGAAGTGCGAGACGGTGGAGACGATCACCGCGCCGATCTGCTCGGGCGTGATGCCGGCGTCCGCGATGGCCTTGCCGGACGCCTCGACCGACATGGTCGCGACGGTCTCCTCGGGGCCCGCCCAGTGGCGGGTGGCGATGCCCGAGCGCGAGCGGATCCACTCGTCGGACGAGTCGATGTGCTTGAGGATCTCCTCGTTGGGGACGACCCGGGTCGGGCGGTAGCCACCGACGCCCATGATCCGTGCGTACGGGGCGCCCTTGGAGGGTTTGATCTTCGAGGTCATGCGCTACGGACTCCTATTCGGCCGGGGCTGCGGGAGCGGCGTCCGCTGCGGTGGCGATCAACTCTCGGGCCGCGTCGAGGTCATCGGGCGTCTTCAGGGCCAATGTCCGCACGCCGGGCAGCGCGCGCTTGGCCAGGCCCGTGAGGGTGCCGCCGGGAGCGGCCTCGATGAGCGCGGTGACCCCGAGCTCCTTGAAGGTCTCCATGCACTGGTCCCAGCGCACGGGGTTGGCCACCTGGCCGACCATCCGCTGCACCAGGTCCTGGCCGGAAGTGACCACCCGGCCGTCCTTGTTGGAGACGTAACGGGTGCACGGGTCGGCCGGGGACAGCTCGGTGACCGCGGCTTCCAGGGCCGAGACGGCGGGGGCCATGTGGTGAGTATGGAACGCGCCGGCGACCTTCAGGGGCACGACCCGACGGGTGCCCTCCGGCTTGTTCTCGACCAGCGCGGCGATCTGCTCGGCGGTGCCGGCGGCGACGATCTGGCCGGCGCCGTTGACGTTCGCCGGGGTCAGGCCGAGCTGTTCGAGGTGCGGCAGCACGACGTCCTCGGCACCGCCCAGCAGCGCCGCCATGCCGGTCTCGGTGACCGCGGCGGCCTCGGCCATGGCCAGCCCGCGGCGGCGCACCAGGGACATCGCCTCGGCGTCGGAGAGCGTGCCGGTCAGGGCCGCGGCGGCGAGCTCACCGACGCTGTGGCCGGCCGCCGCGCCGGTGCGGGCGGCGACGTCGTCGACGGTCGGGAAGAGCTGTCGCGCGGAGATCAGGGAGGCCGCCACGAGGAGCGGCTGGGCCACCGCGGTGTCGCGGATCTCCTCCTCGGTGCCCTTGGTGCCGTAGTGGACGAGGTCCAGGTCGATGGCCTCGGACCATTCGCGGAGCTGGTCCTCGACTCCGGGGAGGTCGAGCCAGGGGATCAGGAAGCCGGGCGTCTGAGCGCCTTGGCCGGGAGCGACGAGTACGAGCACCCTCACACTCTCTCTTGTGGGAGGTCCCGCCCGCCCGTGGGGACAGGGACGAAGAACCATCGGGGGAATTGTTGATGTCCGACAAAAGTCTAGGGTTGTGTCTCACCGTCAGCTAGGCGCCCCAGGATCAGCGCGATACGCAGCGTAAACGCGGAGCGCACATCGGACGGTGACCAGCCGGTGACGTCTGTCACACGTCGGAGCCGATAGCGCACGGTGTTGGGGTGGACGAACAACATCCGGGCGGCGCCCTCCAGGCTGCTGGCCTGCTCCAGGTAGACGCTCAGCGTTTCCAGGAGCGCCGACCCCGCCTCCTCCAGCGGTCTGTAGATCTCCTCCACCAACTGCTCGCGCGCCACCGGGTCGGAGGCCATCGCGCGCTCCGGCAGGAGATCGTCGGCGAGCACCGGGCGGGGGGCGTCGGGCCAGGCCGCGCAGGCCCGTAGCCCGGCGGCCGCGGCCTGTGCCGAGCGGGTCGCGGCGAGCAGGTCACCGACCACCGGGCCGGCCACCACGGGCCCGGCGGCGAACGGGCCGATCAGCGCCTTGGCCGCCTTGAGCGGGTCGTCCGAGCCGCCCGCGATGACCACCAGCCGGCTGCCCAGGACGCCGGTCAGCACCTGGAGCTTGGCGTGCCGGGCGGCCCGCCGGATCGCCTCGACGGTCAACTCGCTGTCGCCGTCCGGCGCGGTGCCCAGCACCACGCACACGTGCTCCGGCGCGTTCCAACCGAGCGCCGCGGCCCGGGAGACCGCGCCCTCGTCGGCCTCCCCGGAGAGCACCGCGTTGACCACCAGGGACTCCAGGCGGGCGTCCCAGGCACCGCGCGCCTCGGCGGCCTGGGCGTAGACCTGGGCGGTGGCGAAGGCGATCTCGCGGGCGTAGACCAGCAGCGCCTCGCGGAGCACGGACTCGTCGCCCGGCGCCGCGACCTCGTCGATCGCGGCCTCCATGACCTCGATCGTGGTGCGGACCATCTCCACGGTCTGGCGCAGGGTGATCGCCCGGGTCAGCTCGCGCGGCGCCGTTCCGAAGACGTCGGTGCTGATCGCCTGCGGCGTCTCGGGATGCCGGAACCACTCGGTGAACGCGGCGATGCCGGCCTGCGCCACCAGGCCGATCCAGGAACGGTTCTCCGGGGGCATCGCGCGGTACCACGGCAGTGTGGCGTCCATACGGGAGATCGCCGCGGCCGCCAGTTTGCCGGAGGAGTTCTCCAGCCGTCGGAGGGTCGCGGAGTGCGGGTGCGCGTCGCGCGATGCGGGTTCAGACACGGGACCAAGCCTGCCCTATCGGGATGAGGGGGTGGAGCGGTGGGGCTACGGTGGCCCGATGATTCAGGTGCGCAGGGGCGAGGAACGGTATCGGGGCGGCGACGCGGACGCCGGGATCGAGTCGCTGCACGCGTTCTCCTTCGGGTCCCACTACGACCCGGACAACCTGCGGTTCGGCGCGCTGATCGCCTGCAACGAGGAGCGCCTGGCGCCGGGCGCCGGGTTCGACGAACACCCGCACCGGGATACCGAGATCGTCACCTGGGTCGTCGAGGGCGAGTTGACCCACCGCGATTCGACGGGCCATGCCACGACCGTACGCCCCGGCGACCTGCAACGGCTCAGCTCCGCCGGCGGGGTGCGGCACGTCGAGCGCAACGACGGCGCGACGCCGCTGCGCTTCGTCCAGATGTGGCTGACGCCGCACATCCCGGGCGGCGAGCCGGAGTACGAGGTGGTGCGCGGGCTCCCCGAGGGCACGCCCTACGCGCTGCCGCGGGCCGGCGCCACGCTGCATGTGCACCGCCTCCGGGCGGGCGGGCGCACCGCCGTCCCTCAGGCCGCCCGGGTCCATGTCCACGTCGTACGGGGCGCGGTGCGGCTCGGGGACGAGGAGTTGGCGGCCGGGGACGCGGGCCGGATCAGCGACGGAAAAGGGCTGGAACTGGTGGCCCCTGCGGGTGCGGAGTGCCTGGTGTGGGAGATGGGGGCGGAGCCGGTCCACGGGTGAGACCGCGCGCCGGCTCCGGTGCCAACGGGTCAGTGGTTTCCGGCCAGTTCGGCCAGCACCGCGTCGGTGAACGCCGGCCACGCCTCGATCGCCCAGGGGCCGAAGGCCCGGTCGGTCAGCGCCACACAGGCCGCCCCCGCGACGGGGTCCACCCACAGGAACGTCCCGGACTGCCCGAAGTGCCCGAAGGTGCGCGGCGACGACCCGGCGCCGGTCCAGTGCGGCGCCTTCCCGTCGCGGATCTCGAAGCCCAGGCCCCAGTCGTTGGGCTTCTGGTGGCCGTAGCCCGGCAGCACGCCGGTCAGGCCGGGGAAGACCACCCGCGTCGCCGCGGCGAGGGTCTCCGGCGCCAGCAGCCGCGGCGCCTGGAGCTCGGCCGCGAAGCGGGTCAGGTCGGCGACGGTGGAGACGCCGTCCTTGGCGGGCGAGCCGGCCAGTTCGGTCGACGTCATGCCCAACGGGGCGAGCACCGCCTCGTGCAGGTACTGGGGGAACGGGATGTCGGTGGCCTTGGCGAGGTGGTCGCCGAGCGCTTCGAAGCCGGCGTTGGAGTAGATCCGGCGGCTGCCGGGGGCGGCCACCTGGCGCGCCTCGTCGAAGGCCAGCCCCGAGGTGTGGGCGAGCAGATGACGGACCGTGGCGCCCTCCGGGCCGGCGGGCTCGTCCAGTTCGACGGCGCCCTCCTCGACGGCGAGCAGCGCGGCGTAGGCGGCCAGCGGCTTGGTGACCGACGCCAGCGGGAAGCGGTGCTCCAACGGGCCGTGCGCTCCGGCCACCGAGCCGTCGGCGCGTACGACGGCGGCCGCGGCGGTGGGCACCGGCCAGTTCTCGATCAACCCCAGGCTCTGCATGGCCCCGAGCCTACGGGGTGCCCCCACGCCTTCAAATTCCGGTCAAGGCTGCCGGAGATCGGTGCTTGCTTGGAGTGCACTCCAACTCTCTAGCGTTGTGCGGGTCGAAGGCGCCGGCGGGACGTCCGGCGGCGCGACGACGTCCGGTGGCGCGTGCCCCGGGGACGAGTAGGGGGAAGACGCGGCATGACGGTGACCCAGAGCGAACCGGTGATCAGCGGCTCGATCGTGACCTGCCCGCCCGGGGCGGCGCTTGGCCGGCCGCGGCCGGCCACGGCCCTGGGCTGCAGCACGCCCGTCGCCCACCCGCAGCCGACCGGCCGCGACCGGTACACCATCAGCGAGGTCGCCCAGCACACCGGGCTCAGCGCCCACACCCTGCGCTGGTACGAGCGGATCGGGCTGATGCCGCACGTGGACCGCACGCACACCGGGCAGCGCCGCTTCACCAACCGCGACCTGGACTGGCTGGATCTGGTCGCCAAACTGCGGCTGACCGGGATGCCGGTCGCCGACATGGTCCGGTACGCGGAGCTGGTGCGGGAGGGCGAGGCCACCTTCGCCGAGCGCGAGCTGCTGCTCACCCGGCACCGCGAGGACGTCCGGCGGCGGATCGCCGAGCTGGAGAGCACGCTCGACGTCCTCGACTACAAGATCGGTATCTACGCCGACGCCCGTCGGGCGTCCGAGAGGGTCTGAGTAACTCATGGCGAACGACACGAAGATCGACACCGTCCGGCTGGGCACCGACGGCCCGCAGGTCGGCGTCCAGGGCCTGGGCTGCATGGGCATGAGCTGGGCCTACGGCCCCACGGAGGATCCCGAGGCGGCGCGGGCCACCCTGGAGCGCGCGCTGGAACTGGGCATCACGCTCTTCGACACCGCCGACGTGTACGGCTCCGGCGAGAACGAGAAGTTCATCGGGCCCTTCGTCCGGGCGCACCGCGAAGAGGTCGTCCTGGCCACCAAGTTCGCGCTGGGTCCCGACCCGAAGGACCCGTCCAAGCGCGTCATCCGCAACGACCGCCCCTACATCCGCGAGGCCGTCGAGGGCAGCCTCCGGCGCCTGGGCGTCGAGCAGCTCGACCTCTACTACATGCACCGCCGCGATGTGCGCGTCCCCCTGGAGGAGACGGTCGGCGCGATGGCCGAGCTGGTGGCCGAGGGGAAGGTGAAGTACCTGGGGCTGAGCGAGGTGACCGGCGCCGAACTGCGCACCGCCCAGGCCGTCCATCCGATCGCCGCGGTGCAGTCCGAGTGGTCCCTGTTCAGCCGCGACATCGAGGCCGGCGTGGTGCCGGCCGCCGCGGAACTGGGCGTGGCCCTCGTCCCGTATTCGCCGCTCGGCCGCGGCTTCCTCACCGGCTCCTTCGTCCGCGCCGACCAGGAGCTGACCGAGGACGACTTCCGTCGCCAGCAGCCCCGCTTCACCGGCGCCAACGCGGCCGCCAACGCCGCCCTGTTGGAGCCGGTCCGCGCGATCGCGCAGGCGCACGGCGCGACGCCCGGCCAGATCGCGCTGGCCTGGGTGCAGCAGCAGGCCGCGGTGCGCGAGCTGGCGGTGGTCCCGATCCCCGGCACCCGCAAGCCCGGCCGGGTCGAGGAGAACGCGGCCGCCACCCGGATCACGCTGAGCCAGGAGGAGTTGGCGCTGCTGGAGCCGATCGCCGGCAAGGTGGCGGGGGACCGCTACGCCGACATGACGTTCACCTCCGCCGGGCGCGAGTAGGGCCGCGACGAAGGACACCGCGGGGCACCGCGGCGGGTACCGCCCGCCGCGGCGCCCCGCGCGCCCGTCAGGCGTAGCCCAGCGCGAACAGCGCGAAGGCCGTCGCCAGCACCGCCGCGGACGCCCTAAGGGCCCGCCCGGTCCCCGTCCACGGCGCCTCGAAGCGACGGGTGACCCGCCCGACGAGGACGAGCAGGACCGCGAAGACCGGTATCCAGGCCAGCCGCGCCAGGACCCAACCGGGCGCGTCCGGCACGGTGGTGAGGCCCGGTACGGCGCCCGCGAACGACGCCGGCACGGCCGCCGCGAACATCGCCGTCTGGTGCCAGCACAGGATCGTCATCGCGGACAGGTTGATGACGACCACCGGCGCCCACAGGGCGGGCCGGCGCAGCAGCACGGCCAGTTGGTCCCGGAGCAGCACCGCCGCGCCGGACTGGGCCGCGGCCAGCGCCAGGACCAGCAGCGACGGCGGATGGGAGTTGGTCCGGTCCTGGCCGGGGACGCCCACCATGCTCGCCGGGTAGTGGAAGAACAGCAGCAGCGCGGCGAACAGCGCGGCCCCGCCCAGCAGGAGGGCCCATGCGGTGCGCCGGCCCAGCCGCCGCTCGCCCCAGCAGACCCCGAGCTGATAGGCGAACAGCCAGCCGGGCAGCAGGTTGAGCAGGCCCAGCCAGGACGGCACGGCCGCGGCGAACGGGCCGTAGCGCAGGAAGTCCACGACGGCGACCGCCACCAGCAGCGGCGCCGCGCTCCAGATGCCCAACTGCCGTGCGGCCGCGGCGCAATACGGGGTGAGCGCGGTGACCACCGCATAGACGCCGACGAACCACAGCGGCTGGATGACCAGCGTCGCCCCGGTGCGCAGCGTCGCGGTGGGCACCCCCAGCCCGTGCAACAGCGGGATCAGCGCGGCCCAGACGGCGGTCACGCCCAGCACCGGGCGCCCCAGGCGGGCGATCCGACCGCCCAGCCACCCGGTCGTCGAGCCGCCCCGCGCGCGGGCCCGGTGCAGGGACCGCACCGAGGCGTGGCCGCCGACCAGGAAGAAGACGCCGAGCATCTGCAGCAGCCAGCTCGCCGGGGCCAGGAAGCCGAGGGCGGTCAGCGGGCTGGCGTTGTGCAGCGTGCCGTCGGCGTCGCGGGCGAAGCCGCCGAGCAGCCAGTGCCCGGTGGGGACGGAGAGCAGGGCGAGGGCGCGCAGCCCGTCGATGGCCCGGTCGCGGTGCGCGGGGGTGCGGGCGTCGACGGCGCGGACGACGGCGCCGGCCCGGGCCCGGAGGGAGCGGGGCGCGGTGCGGAGGCGGTGGTGCGCGGTGCCGTCAGGGCCGGCGGGTTGGGTAGGGCCGGTGGGGCTGACGGGTCTGCTGGTAGGCGCGAGGTGCTCGATGGTCATGGGGCGTCCTTGAGTCCGAAGTTCCGTGCACGGAGGGGCCGTTGGGGCCCGCAGGGCCCATGGGGCCGGTGGGGAGAGCGCGTGCTGAGGGGACCGTTCGGGGTGGGGTGAGCGGTGGGGCGGTGCGGTCGGCCGCCGGCGGGGCGCCGTCGGTGACGCGGCGCCCTACCGCACCGCGCCGTAGTGCCCCAGCGCGATCGCGGCGAAGTTGCGCAGGGAGTCCGTGCCGGGGGCGAGGTAGCCGGTGTGCCCCTCGGCCCGCTGGGCGGGCACCCGACGGGCGCCGAACGCCGGGTCCGTGGGGTCCGCACCGTGGCCCAGCCCCAGCAGCTCGACGTTCGGGACGTTGCCGATCCAGTCCGAGGCGTCCCGCGCCGCCCAGACCCGGGCCGTGGTGCGCAGCTCCGCCACGTTGTCCCGGCGCATCCCGGGCGAGCCGAAGACCACCAGGTCCAAGAGGCGACCGCGGCCGGCGTGCGGGACGGCCAGGCCGCACACCACCGACCCGTAGCTGTGGCAGAGCACGGCCGGGGCGGGGGTGCCGGTGGCGGCCAGACCCGCCAGGAAGCGGGTCAGCCGGGGCGCGCCGGCCTCGGCGAGCCGGCCGGTCGCGGCATCCGGGCCGAGGCCGACCGGGGTGGTGTACCCGACCCAGGCGATCACCGCCGTCCGGACGCCGGGCGCCTCGGCGGCCATCTGCCGGCGCAGCGACGTGGCCATCCCGGTCGGCGTGCCGTACGGGTCGGTGGCGCGGTCGAACGTGGTCAGGTCGATGTCGGAGCCCGGCACGATCACCGAGGTCCGCTGCGCGGTCGCCAAGTCGCCGTGGACCTCGGCCACTTGGCCGCGCCCGCGGGGATCGAAGGCGAGGATCCGGCGGCCCGGCGCGAGCAGCGCGGCATAGCGCGCGGCCGCCTTCTTGGCCTGCTGGTGGTCCTGGAGGGTGCCGGCCGGGTCGGTGGCCCGGGCCAGCGCGCGGTCCCGTTCCACGCGCAGCGCACGGGCGTTGGCCTCGTACCGCAGGGCGATCGGGGTCCCGTCGAGGTTGCCGACGGTGAGCGGGTGCCGGACGGCGAGCGCCTGCCGCTGGGCGCCGGTCAGGCCGGCGAAGAACCGGGCGACCTCGGTGGGGGAGGCGCTCGCCGGGTCCGGCAGCCGGACGCCGAGCGCGTGGTCGGCGCGCCAGGCGGCGGCGCCGGGGGCCGGGCCGGTGACCGCGGTCTGCGCGGAACCGGCCGCCCAACCCCCGGTCCCGGCAACGACGGTGAGCGCGAGGACGGCGGCGGTGAGCGTCCGCTTGCTGCGCCGGACGGCGTTCCGCAGCACGGTCATGATGGTCTCTCCCTCTTCCAGCGGTGTGGCGGAGGGAAAGGTAGAAAGCCGGTGGGTGGGGCGGCGTCACACCGCGGGGCCAACTCCCGGGTGATACCGGGGTAGGGGGTGACGGCCGGCCGTCGTACCCCGGGAGGACGGGTCGGGGGCTGCCCTCACAGGGTCGGTGGGGTTATCCCGAAGGCCGGGTGCGGACAACCCGAAACGCGGGTAGTACCGCTCACCGCTCGCCGGGCGAGACCAGCCCCGACTCGTAGGCGAAGATCACGGCCTGGGCGCGGTCGCGCAGCTCCAACTTGGCCAGCACCCGGCCGATGTGGGTCTTCACCGTCTGCTCCGCGAGCACCAGCCGCTCGGCGATCTCCTGGTTGGACAGCCCTCGGGCTATCAGCTCCAACACCTCCGTCTCGCGCGGGGTGAGGCCGTTGAGCCGCAGGGCGGTGCGGTCCGTGCGGGGCGCCGGGCGCTGGCGGGCGAAGTCGGCGATCAGCCGGCGGGTCACTGACGGCGCGAGCAGGGCCTCGCCGGCCGCCACCACCCGGACCGCGGAGATCAGATCGGCCGGGGGCGCGTCCTTGAGCAGGAACCCGGACGCGCCCGCGCGCAGCGCCTCGTAGACGTAGTCGTCGACGTCGAAGGTGGTGAGCATCAGCACCTTCGGCCGGTGGGTGACCCCGACCGGCGGGTCGAGCAGCCGCCGGGCCGCCTCCAGCCCGTCCATCTCCGGCATCCGGACGTCCATCAGCACCACATCGGGGTGCATCCGCCGGCTCAACTCCACGCCCTGCACACCGTCGGCGGCGTCGCCCACCACATCGATGTCGCTCTGCGCGGCGAGCAGCGCGGCGAAGCCCGCCCGCACCATGGCCTGATCGTCGACGATGATCACGCGGGTCGTCATGGGGCTTCGGAGTCCTTCGCTGAGGGGGGCGTGGGCGTTGTGGGCGGTGCGGACAGGGGGAGTTGGGCGGCGACCCGGAAGCCGCCGTCGGGCAGCGGCCCGGTGTCCAGCGTGCCGTCCACCAGGCGCACCCGCTCCCGCATGCCCACCAGGCCGTGCCCGGTGCCGCTGGTCTCCAGCGGGGCGGAAACGGGCGGGGCGGGCGGCTCGTTGACCACCAGCACCGTCAGTCGGGTGCCGTCGCCGGTCGTCGTCACCGACACCCTGGTCGGGGCGCCCGGGGCGTGCCGCACCACGTTGGCCAGCGCCTCCTGGACGATGCGGTACGCCGACAGGTCCACGGCCGGTTCGAGCACCACCGGCTCGTCCGGCAGCACCAACTCGACCGGCACACCGGCCCGTACGGTCGCCTCGACCAGCTTCCGCAGTTGGCCGACGCCCGGCTGCGGGGCCTTCTCCGGGGCGCCCTGCCGCTCGGTCTCCTCGCTGCGCAGCACCCCGAGCAGCCGGCGCATCTCCGCCAGCGACTCGCGGGCGCTCGCCGCGATCGCCCCGAACTCCTCCTGGGCCTCCTGGGGTATCCCGCTGATGCGGTACGGGGCGCTGTCGGCCTGGACGGTGATCACCGACATGTGGTGGGCGACCACGTCGTGCAGCTCGCGGGCGATCCGGGTGCGCTCCTCCAGCAGGGTGCGCCGGGCCCGCTCCGCCTCGCTGATGGTCTCCTGCTCCTGCAACTTCCGCTGGGCGTCGCCCCGTTCCCGCAGTGCGCCGCCGAGCAGCAGCACCACGCCGGCGAGCACGAACATCAGCACCCAGGAGCTCTGGCTGCCGGCGGGCACGACCGCCTTGAAGAGGATGCCCGCCGCCCCGGTCGAGAGCCAGACCGCGATCAGGGTGCGTCGGCGCTCGCGCATCGACAGCGCCACCATCAGCGCGACATAGCCGACGATCACCGTGGGCGGCCACGGCCAGGGGCGGCCGACGACGCCGTCGAGCCCGCTCAGCACGCCCGCGCAGACGACGTCCGCGGCGAAGATCACCCACCACGCCTGGAGCGGTCTGGTCACCGCCAGCAGCAGCGGCACGCTCTGCGCGGTGGCCAGCGCGCCGGCCACGCCACCGGCCATGCCGTAGTCGCTGTGCAGGACGTTGATCCCCGTCGGCAGCAGCGTCACCGCGAACACGAAGGCCACCGCGTACGGCAGGAGGCGCACCCAGCGGCGCGGGGAGCTGCCGAACAGTGGGGTGCCGGGGCGGTGCGGCGTGCCGAGCTCGGCGGCGAGCACGCGCAGCGGGGGGCGCGCCATCCGCACCACCCAGCGGGCGGCGCGCATGGCCTGAGCGCGGCCCGACCGGCGTCCGTCGTCGCCGGTCGGCCCGTCTTCGGGGGTGAAAGATCGTGTGGACATCGCGGGATCAATGTAAGCGGAACGTCCGGACCCCGGCGTCATACCGTGGGGCGGGCTTCGCTCCCGTACCACGGTATGACGCCGGCGGCCGGCTACAGCTCCGCCAGCAACTCCGCCTTCTTCGCGCTGAATTCGGCGTCCGTCAGCAGGCCCGCCTCGTGCAGCTCACCGAGGTGCCGGATCCGGTCGGCGATGTCGGCGGGGGCCCGGCCCGTGCCGCGGGAGCGCCGCGCCGACGCCCGCTCCGGACCCTCCGGCGCCGCCTCGGCGGCCCGCACGGCCTGGAGGACGGCAGCCGCGAACGGCAGGGACTCGTGGACTGGGCCGTAGCCGAGCCCGAAGACCACCGCGGCCGGGTCCTGGTCCGCCTCGCCCGACCGCGTCTCGGGGGCGTCGCGTTCCAGCAGCCGCAGATAGCCGTTGAGGACCTCGGGCGAGCGCCACTCCACACCGGACAGCCCGCCGACCGCGAAGGTCTGGTCGCCGCTCTTCCACTTCGCCGACGAGGCGCCGGTCCAGAACCAGCGGAAGGCCACCGAACTGCCGTCGAAGGACGCCTTGCCGTCGTACGCCTTGAAGTGCAGCGGGGGATCCGGCGCGGCCACCAGATGCCGGTCGGCGGGCTCCTTGGCGGCCGGCCCCAGGGCGCTGCGCAGCTCGTCGGCGTAGTACGAGGCCAGCGCCTCGCGCTCGGCGGGCAGCACCAGGCGGTAGGGGTCGGAGTCCTCCTTGAGCTGCCCGTTCGCCGCCTCCATCAGGGGGTCGGCGCCCTGCCGCGGCACGGCGTGCAACGCCACCGTGCCGCGCCGGCCCGGAGAGACCTCGACGGATCTCAGCGCCTCGTAGGGAATGCGTCGCTCGCCCAGTGCCTGGAACAGCCTCGGCCTGCGGATACCCCGTTCGAAGCGGATGAGTACGGAGTCCGAATCGAACTCCCAGACGGCGTGAAAACCGGCCAGCACATCACCCATGTGGCTCATCGTATGCGGGTGGTTGCCCGCCCGTCCCCCTTCCGGACACCTGTGCTCCGCGCCAAGGGACGCCCCGGTGACCCGGTGGCTGCCCTTGCCCTGTTCACGTCACTCGGCCCTGCCCTGGTTCCCGCGGGGCGCGGCCCGTCCCCGGGCGCCGGGCCGTACCCCACGGCGACCGTTCCGGTGCGACCGGCCGTCAGGCCAGGTCCGCGCTGCACCGGGGGTCAGTGGCCGAGCAGTCCACCGAGCCGAGGGCGCCGACCCCGACCAGTGCGAAGTTGTGCAGGCTCTGGGTGCCGGGCGCGAAGTAACCGGCGTGCCCGTCCGCCCCCTGGGCGGACAAGATCCTCGAGCCGAAGGACGGGTCGACCGGGTCGGCACCGTGGCCGAGCCCACCGACCTCCAGGTACGGCACGTCCTGGATCCAGTCGTCGGCGTCCCGCATCGCCCAGACCCGGGCGCGGGTGCCCAAATCCGACACGCTTCCGGCGCGCATGCCGGGGCTGCCGGCCACCGCGATGTCGGTGACGTTGTCGGGCAGTTCGCGGGCCGCGAGCCCGCAGACCACGGACCCGTAGCTGTGGCAGAACAGCGACACCGAGTCGCCGGACGGCAGCGCGTTCACCAGGGCGCGCAGCCGGACCGCGCCGGCCTCGGCGAGCTGCCCGGTGACCGCCTCGACGCCGAGCCCGGACGGTGTGGTGTAGTCAGCCCACGCGATCACCGCCGTACGGGCACCGGGACGGGCGCTCCGCTCGGCGCCGTAGAGGGACTTCGCCATGCCCACGGGGGCGGCGGTCGCCCTGGCGGTGCGCTCGAAGGTCGACAGGTTGGTGTCCACGCCGGGCACCACCACCGAGACCCGGTCGGCCGTCGTCAGGTCGCCGAAGACCTCCGCGACCCGGCCGTCGCCCGCCGGGTCGAAGGCCAGGATCTGCCGGCCGGGGCTCATCAGCGATTCCATGCGGTGCATCAGCCGGCTCGCCTCCTGGCGGCCGACGGGCGTGAGCCGGTGGTCGCCCATGCGGCGTTTCTCGATCTTGCGGGCGTCGTCGATCGCCGACCGGTTGGCGCTGTACCGGAGGGAGACGGGGGCTCCGCCCATGTTGCCGACGACCAGCGGATAACGGGTCGCCAACTGCTGGCGCTCGGCCCGGCCGAGGCTGGTGAAGAACGCGCGGAGGGTGGCCGGCGCGGCGTCGGGGTTGGGTAGCGGCCGCCCGTGGAACGTGGCGTGCCGCCAGGCGGCTCGCGCCGTGGCCAGCGGGTTGGCGTCCTCCTTGGTGTTTCTGATGGCCGTCCAGCCCGTCAGGGCGAGCATCACGAACACCACCAGCAGGGCGAGCGAGCCGCGCCATGCGGTGGACTGCAGAAAACCGGAGGAGGGGCCGAGGCCCGGGAAAGAATTCACCGCGGGCCACCCTAGGAGACGGGGAAGGGTGCCCGACGACCCCCGTGAGGCATCTCACGTTTCGGACAGGGTATTTGCGCCAAAACGGACATAATGCAAAGGCGTCTCGTGACTGGTCGTGCAGGGTCGATCGCGTTCGCGCAGCAACCGATCACGCCCCCGTACAGGGGCCGTTACGCCTGGTCGTGGGCGTGTGTGCGGTCGACGCTGACGGGGATCGGGATCGGGTGCCAGTCGGCCTCGATCGCCGGCCCGATGTGGTCCAGGTAGGACCGGGTCACCTCGCGGATTGACGCCACGCTGCAGTCGTGCCCCTCGCCCCACACCTTGCCGGCGACCCGCATCACCCCGCTGAACGCCGCGACCACCACCCGCGGACGGGGGTCGGTGTCCACGTCCACCCCCTCGCGCTGGGCGATCAACTGGGCGATCTGCTCCTCCAGTTCGGTGGAGCGTCGCAGATATGCGGCGATCAGCGCCGGCGTCGACTCGATCATCTGGAACGCGCGCATGTGCAGGTCCACCGGGATCACCGACGTGATGGCGCTGCCGATCTCGTCCCAGGCGATCATCACGGCGCTGCGCAGTGCCGTCAGCGGCGGCTCGTCCGCCGGGCGGGCGCGCAGCTTCTCCAGGAACCGGGCCTCGACCATGTCCTGGACGGCGAAGACCACTTCCTGCTTGTTGGCGAAATACCGGAAGAAGGTGCGCTGGGAGACCTCCACGGCCTCGGCGATCTCGTCGATCGTCGTGGCCTCGTAGCCCTGCTCGGTGAAGAGCTCCAGCGCCGCGCGGATCAGGGCGTCCCGGGTGCGCTGCTTCTTGCGTTCGCGCAGCCCGCTGGAGGGGGGTGTCTGCGGCGTCGGCTCCGCCATCCTGCGCCGCCTTTCGGTGGTGTTCTCGCTGATCAGGATACCTGTGAGGTAAATGACAGTTACCGACTCATGAATTGTTTTGTCAACTGTCAGTGGCTGACATTAGCCTCGGAGTATGAGCTCACAGACCCCGGTCGCCGACGTCGCACCGGAACTTCCCCTACCGGAGCCTCACAAGGGGCTGCGGGGCCACCCTTGGCTGACCCTCTTCTCCGTCGCCATCGGCGTGATGGTGGTGGCGCTCGACGGCACGATCGTCGCCATCGCCAATCCGGCCATCAAGCAAGACCTGAACGCGTCGCTCGCCGACGTGCAGTGGATCACCAACGGCTACATGCTCGCCCTGGCCGTCTCGCTGATCACGGCCGGCAAGCTGGGTGACCGCTTCGGCCACCGCCAGACCTTCCTCATCGGCATCCTCGGCTTCGCCGCCTCCTCCGCCGCCATCGGATTCTCCAGCCAGGTTGCGCTGGTGATCTTCTTCCGCGTGCTCCAGGGCGTGTTCGGCGCGCTGTTGATGCCGGCCGCGCTGGGCCTGCTGCGAGCCACCTTCCCCGCCGAGAAGCTCAACATGGCCATCGGTATCTGGGGCATGGTCATCGGCGCCTCCACCGCCGGCGGCCCGATAGTCGGCGGACTGCTGGTCGAGCACGTGAGCTGGCAGTCCGTGTTCTTCATCAATGTGCCGGTCGGCCTGCTGGCCCTGGCCCTCGGTCTGGTGATCCTCAAGGACCACCGCGCGGAGAACGCCCCCAAGTCCTTTGACATCCCTGGCATCGTGCTGCTGTCCGGCGCGATGTTCTGCCTCATCTGGCCGCTGATCAAGGCCACGGAGTGGGGCTGGGGCTCGATGACGACCTGGGGCTTCCTGATCGGCGCGGTCGTCCTCTTCGGGCTCTTCGCCTTCCTGGAGACCAAGGTCCGCGAGCCGCTGATCCCGCTGCGGATGTTCCGCTCGGTGCCGCTGACCGCGGGCACCATCCTGATGGTGCTGATGGCCTTCGCCTTCATGGGCGGCCTGTTCTTCGTGACGTTCTACCTCCAGAACGTCCACGGCATGAGCCCGGTCCAAAGCGGCCTGCACCTGCTCCCGTTGACCGGCATGATGATCGTCGGCTCGCCGCTCGCGGGCGCGCTGATCACCAAGTTCGGCCCGCGGATCCCGCTGGTCGGCGGCATGGTCGTCACCGCCGTCGCGATGTTCGGCATGTCCGGGCTGGACGCCGGCACCACCACCGGCCCGATGTCCGTCTGGTTCGCGCTGCTCGGCCTGGGCCTCGCGCCCGTCATGGTCGGCGCCACCGAGGTCATCGTCGGCAACGCCCCGCTGGAGCTGTCCGGCGTCGCCGGCGGTCTCCAGCAGGCCGGTATGCAGGTCGGCGGCAGCCTCGGTACGGCCGTCCTCGGTGCGGTGATGGCCTCCCGCGTCGACCACGACCTGGCGGGCAACTGGCAGGGCGCCGGCCTTCCGCCGCTCAAGCCCGAGCAGTTGTCCCAGGCGTCCGACGCGGTCTCGGCAGGCATCGCCCCGGTGCCGCCGGGCACCCCGAAGCTGTTCGCCGAGAAGATCACCGCGGTCGCCCACGACACCTTCGTCTCCGGCATGGGCCTGGCCTTCACGGTCGCCTGCGGCGTGGCGATCCTCGCCGCCGTGGTCGCGCTCTTCACCAAGCGCGGCGCGAACGCCGAGGCGGGCGCCGGCGTCGGCCACATCTGACCGCCGCCACACCGGAGTTCCGCGACACCACCGGGTCACCCAACGACGCGCGGCCGACCGAGGCATTCCCTCGGTCGGCCGCGCGTCGCCGTGTTGGTGGGGGAGGGGAGGGGAATGGCCGGTGGGGTAGCTGGTCGTGTGGTGACGTCAAACCGTGGCAGATGCTGGCAGGCATGCGCGCAGCGTCGCGCCCTGGCTGCCACTGCGGCCGCGCTGCGTGCCCAACGCCGGGTGCCCCCGCCGCGTCGCCGGCTCAACGACGCCGCCCGGCCGGACCGTTGAGCGGACGCTCCCCGCGACGGGTCGACAAATCGCCCGCGCGCCGCCCTCCGTCGTCCGCTGCGCGCTACCGCCGACCAACCGGCGACCGCCCCTCCCCGCCTTCCTCCCCGAACGCACGCGTAGCGCCCCGCGCCGCCCCCTGACCGTCAACCTTCGCTGTGGGCCGTCGTCTGCCACCGTTCCCTCTCCCCCCAAGCGGCAGTTGGCCTCCGTCGGAGGTCCTTATCCCTCATTAGGGTGGCCGGAAACGGGAACCGTCGCGCCGCATCCGCTCCTCCTGGGCAACGGTGTGGCCCAACTCCCGTGCCGGGCTTGGGAAGAACGGTTCCTGCGCCCCGTCCAGAGCGCGGCAGGACGTGTCAACGGGCCGCGCCCGAACGCCGGTTGAGGCCCGCCGAGTTATCCCCATACCTGATCCGGGTGGAGCAGTCGCCGCGGCCTTGGCGGAGGCGATCGTTCCGCCGCACGCTCGAACCCGAAGCCGCTGCGGGCACCCGCCCGCAGCGGAACACCACCGTCGTGACCCGCGCGAGGACCGCGCGGCTCACCACGGCCCGACACGGGGGAGAGACTCCTATGCGCAGCCACACCACGTCCCGCACGTCCCGCACGCTTCGCAGCACCGCACTCGTCACCGGCCTCGCCGCGCTGGCCGCCGTGCTGGTCACCCCGTCCGCGCTGGGTGCACCGGTCACCCGCACAACCGGCGGTGGCCGAGCCCCCGCGGCCGGCGACTGCTCGGCCGGCCAACTCTGCCTCTGGGCGCGGCCGGAGTACGGCGGCCGACGACAGACCCACGAACTGTCCGACACCGACCTCGAAAGCTGCGTGACCTTGCCCAAGGGCATGACCGCCGCCTCGCTCGCCAACCGCACCGGCCGGCCGGTCACCACCTACCAGAGCGCGGTCTGCGCCGAGACCGGCGAGTTCGACACCTACCCGGGCGGCGGTAGCTGGGTGCCCCGATCCCCCTACCAGGTAAGGGCGTTCAAGCTGTGGGAGCACTGAACCGATCACCCGCGGCACACGCGCCGCGCCCCCCGACCGGCGGGCTTCGCCGGTCGGGGGGCGCGGGGGAGACGGTGCGGCGGTCGGCCGCGGGAGGGTCAGGCGTCGCCGCCGGCCTCACCCGCGTCGGCGGCCGTCACGTCCAGGAGCTGGTAGCGGTCGAGCGCCTGCTTGAGCAGCGAGCGGTCGACCTTGCCCTCCTTGGCCAGTTCGGTGAGCACCGCCAGCACGATCGACTGGGCGTCGATGTGGAAGAAGCGGCGGGCGGCACCGCGGGTGTCCGCGAAGCCGAAGCCGTCGGCGCCCAGCGACTGGTAGGTGCCCGGCACCCAGCGCGCGATCTGGTCCGGGACGGACCGCATCCAGTCCGAGACCGCGACCTTCGGGCCCTCGGCGCCCTGGAGCTTGCGCGTCACATACGGCACGCGCTGCTCCTCCTCCGGGTGGAGCAGGTTGTGGCGCTCGACCTCAACGGCCTCGCGGCGCAGCTCGTTCCAGGACGTCGCCGACCACACGTCGGCCTTGACGTTCCACTCCTCGGCGAGGATCCGCTGGGCCTCCTCGGCCCACGGCACCGCGACGCCCGAGGCGAGGATCTGGGCCCGGTGCTCGCCCTGCTCGCCCGGCTTGATCCGGTGCAGACCCTTCAGGATGCCGTCGACGTCGACGTCCTCCGGCTCGGCCGGGTGCACGATCGGCTCGTTGTAGACGGTGAGGTAGTAGAAGACGTCCTCGCCCGGCTGGCCGTCGGCGGTCTCGCCGTACATGCGGCGCAGACCGTCCTTGACGATGTGCCCGATCTCGTAGCCGTAGGCCGGGTCATAGGCGACGCAGGCCGGGTTGGTGGAGGCCAGCAACTGGGAGTGGCCGTCGGCGTGTTGGAGGCCCTCACCGGTCAGCGTGGTGCGGCCGGCGGTCGCGCCGAGCACGAAGCCGCGCGCGAGCTGGTCGGCCATCTGCCAGAACTGGTCGCCGGTCCGCTGGAAGCCGAACATCGAGTAGAAGACGTAGACCGGGATCAGCGGCTCGTTGTGGGTGGCGTACGCGGAGCCGGCCGCGATCAGCGACGCGGTGCAGCCGGCCTCGGTGATGCCGTCGTGCAGCATCTGACCGGTCGGCGACTCCTTGTAGGCCAGCAGCAGTTCGCGGTCGACCGACTCGTACGCCTGGCCCAGCGGGTTGTAGATCTTGGCGGACGGGAAGAACGCGTCCATGCCGAAGGTCCGGTACTCGTCCGGGGCGATCGGCACGAAGCGCTTGCCGATCTCCTTGTCCCGCATCAGGTCCTTCAGGATCCGGACGAACGCCATGGTCGTGGCGATCTTCTGGTGTCCCGAGCCCTTCTTGGCGGTGGCGTACGCCTTGTCGCCGGGCAGCGCCAGCGGCTTGGCGCGCACGATCCGGGTCGGCACATAGCCGCCCAGCCCCTTGCGGCGGTCGTGCATGTACTGGATTTCCTCGGAGTTCCGACCCGGGTGGTAGTACGGCGGCAGGCCGTCCTCCAGGTCCTTGTCCGGGATGGGCAGGTGCAGCCGGTCGCGGAAGCGCTTGAGGTCCTCGACCGTCAGCTTCTTCATCTGGTGCGTGGCGTTGCGGCCCTCGAAGTTGGGGCCGAGGGTCCAGCCCTTGACGGTCTGGGCCAGGATCACGGTCGGCTGACCCTTGTGGGCCTTGGCCGCCGCGTACGCCGCGAAGATCTTCCGGTGGTCGTGGCCGCCGCGACCCAGGTGCAGGATCTGGTCGTCGGTCATGTTCTCGACCATCGCCCGCAGCCGGTGGTCGTCACCGAAGAAGTGCTCGCGGATGTAGGCACCGGTCTCGGTGGCGTAGGTCTGGAACTGGCCGTCGGGGGTGCTGTTGAGCTTGTTGACCAGGATGCCGTCGCGGTCCTGCGCCAGCAGCGGGTCCCAACTCCGGTCCCACACCAGCTTGATGACGTTCCAACCGGCGCCGCGGAACTGCGACTCCAGCTCCTGCATGATCTTGCCGTTGCCACGGACCGGTCCGTCGAGCCGCTGGAGGTTGCAGTTGACGACGAAGGTCAGGTTGTCCAGGCCCTCGCGGGCGGCGATGGACAGCTGGCCGAGCGACTCCGGCTCGTCCATCTCGCCGTCGCCGAGGAAGGCCCACACGTGCGACTTGGAGGTGTCGGCGATGCCGCGTGCCTCCATGTAGCGGTTCATCCGGGCCTGGTAGATCGCGCCGAGCGGGCCGAGGCCCATCGAGACGGTCGGGAACTCCCAGAAGTCCGGCATCAGCCGCGGGTGCGGGTAGCTGGACAGGCCGTTGGGGGCCTTGGACTTCTCCTGACGGAAGGCGTCCAACTGCGCGTCGGAGAGCCGGTCCAGCAGGTAGGCGCGGGCGTAGATGCCGGGGGAGGCGTGGCCCTGGAAGAAGATCTGGTCGCCGCCGTCGCCCTCGTCCTTGCCGCGGAAGAAGTGGTTGAAGCCCACGTCGTACAGCGAGGCGGAGGAGGCGAAGGTCGCGATGTGACCGCCGACGCCGATGCCCGGGCGCTGGGCACGGGAGACCATCACGGCGGCGTTCCACCGGGTCGCGTTGAGGACCTTGCGCTCGATCTCCTCGTTGCCCGGGAAGAAGGGCTCGTCCTTGGTCGCGATGGTGTTGACGTAGTCCGTGCTGCGCATCTCGGGCACGGCGACCCGGCGTTCACGGGCGCGCTCGATCAGGCGGAGCATGAGGTAGCGGGCGCGTTCCCGGCCTCGCTCGTCGACAGCCGCGTCGAGCGAGTCGAGCCATTCCTGGGTCTCTTCGGGATCGAAGTCCGGGACCTGGCTGGGAAGGCCGCCAATGATGATCGGGTTTCGATCGGATCCGGAAGCCACGCTGTTCCTTCGTGTTCGGTTCGTGTCGTGCTCTGCCTGCTATTGCCGCTGCGCACGGGAACGAATGCGGGTTATGCCTTGTGTCGCGCCGTCTTCCATCGTGTACCGAGCCACTGGGATACGTCACCTCTACCGATGGGTAACCACCCGCTGAGAGATGGCGCTGAAAGGGCCGACTCTGTGGTCGGCCAAATCGCAACCTTACGCCCATCTGCGAACGCGCCGGCGTGCGGTCGGACGGCTTCCGGCGGCGGGGTCGAGACGCTCCGATACCCTGCGCGGGGGCTATTCCTTCCCCCCTACCCCATATACCCGGCACAATGCTGTGGTGCGTATCACTTCATGGTGTCCTGATGGGGGCGGGGCGGCGGTCGCAGGCCCGTCGATCGTCACCGTTTCGGCGGTCTCGATAGCCGGGTACTTGCGCGATCCGCCCGGCACGTGTGGACTACGCCCAATGCTCCGCGCACGCGCGGAGTCCCTGAGTACTTTCCGAAACATGACAGGAGGCAATCCGTGAGCGCGACCGCGGACCACGCGGAGGAGCGGACCAACCCTGCGACCAAGCTGGGGTTCGAGCCCGGACAGGTGGTCCAGGAGATCGGCTACGACGACGACGTCGAGCAGGAGCTCCGCGAAGGCATCGAGGCCATCATCGGCCAGGAACTTGAGGACGAGGATTACGACGACGTCGCTGATGTCGTCCTCCTGTGGTTCCGGGACGACGACGGCGACCTCACGGACGCGCTGGTGGACGCCATCGGTCTGATCGACGAAGGCGGCCAGATCTGGCTGCTGACGCCCAAGACCGGTCGCGACGGCTACATCGAGCCGAGCGACATCAACGAGGCTGCACAGACCTCGGGTCTGTCCCAGACTCGGAGCATCAACGCGGGCAAGGACTGGACCGGCAGCCGGCTGATCTCGCCCAAGCGCTGACCGCGCCACCGACGTCCCTCGTCGAGCCCCCTCCGGCCGCCGCCGGAGGGGGCTCGACGCAGTTCAGACGGGGTGCGCGGGCCGTTTGGGCGGGCGCGTAGGGTGGTCGCGTCCAGTTGGTCAGTGACGCGGAAGGACGCAAGGCCCATGGCGATCGAGGTCGGCACCAAGGCTCCGGATTTCGAGCTCAAGAACCAGCACGGCGAGCTGGTCCGGCTCTCCGACTTCCGCAGTGCGAAGAACGTCGTCCTGCTCTTCTACCCGTTCGCCTTCACCGGCGTGTGCACCGGTGAGCTGTGCGCGCTCCGCGACGCACTGCCCAAGTTCGTCAACGACGACGTGCAGTTGCTGGCGGTCTCCAACGACTCGCCGTTCTCGCTGCGGATCTTCGCCGAGCAGGAGGGGCTGACCTACCCGCTGCTGTCGGACTTCTGGCCGCACGGCGAGGCGTCCAGGGCGTACGGCGTCTTCGACGACGAGAAGGGCTGCGCGGTCCGCGGCACCTTCGTCATCGACAAGGAGGGCGTGGTGCGCTGGACGGTCGTCAACGGCCTGCCGGACGCCCGCGACCTGAACGACTACGTCAGGGCGCTGGAAGCCCTCTAGGTGCGGCGGGGTGGTGCGTGGCGGTTCGACGGACGTGCGTGCGGGATCCGTTCGCGATATCTGCGCCCGGCGGGAACCCGTCACTAGGATCGGTTCGTTGATCCGATGCCATGCACGATGGGGGCGCACAGCACGTACCCCTCGAATTCACGGGAGGACTCGTGGGAGTCAGCCTCAGCAAGGGCGGCAACGTCTCGCTGACGAAGGAAGCCCCCAATCTGACCGCCATCCTCGTCGGTCTGGGCTGGGACGCGCGTACCACCACCGGTACCGACTTCGACCTGGACGCCAGCGCCCTGTTGACGAACGACCAGGGCAAGGTCGACAACGACCTCAACTTCGTCTTCTTCAACAACCTCAAGAGCCCGTGCGGTGCGGTCGAGCACACCGGCGACAACCTCACCGGTGAGGGCGAGGGCGACGACGAGGCGATCAAGGTGAACCTCGCCGGCGTTCCCGCCGACGTCCACAAGATCGTGTTCCCGGTGTCGATCTACGACGCCGAGACCCGTCAGCAGAGCTTCGGCCAGGTCCGCAACGCCTACATCCGCGTGGTCAACCAGGCCGACGGCAAGGAGCTGGCGCGCTACGACCTCAGCGAGGACGCCTCGACCGAGACCGCCATGGTCTTCGGCGAGCTGTACCGCAACGGCGCGGAGTGGAAGTTCCGTGCCATCGGCCAGGGTTACGCCTCCGGCCTGCGCGGCATCGCGCAGGACTTCGGCGTCAACGTCTGACCGCACGCGCGACTCGCGTCCGGCGCCGTACGCCCCCGTCCGGGGAGTGCGGCGCCGGGCGCGTTTGGCGGGGCGCCGGTGGTGCCCCGCACCGACACCGGGGAGGAAACCACACCATGAGCGTCACGCTCGCCAAGGGGGGCAACGTCTCCCTGTCCAAGGCCGCGCCGAACCTCACGCAGATCACCGTCGGCCTCGGCTGGGACGCGCGCTCCACCACGGGCGCACCGTTCGACCTCGACGCCAGCGCGCTGCTGTGCGGGTCCGGACGGGTGCTGGGCGACGAGTACTTCGTCTTCTACAACAACCTCAAGAGCCCGGAGGGGTCCGTCGAGCACACCGGTGACAACCTCACCGGCGACGGCGAGGGCGACGACGAGACGATCCTGATCGACCTCACCCAGGTCCCCGAGCAGGTGGACGCGATCGTCTTCCCGGTCTCGATCCACGAGGCCGATCTGCGCGGCCAGAGCTTCGGTCAGGTCAGCAACGCCTTCATCCGGGTCGTCAACCAGGCCGACGGCGGCGAGCTCGCCCGCTACGACCTCAGCGAGGACGCCGCCGGCGAGACCGCGATGATCTTCGGTGAGGTCTACCGCCGCAACGGCGAGTGGAAGTTCCGCGCCGTGGGCCAGGGTTACGCCTCCGGTCTGCGCGGCATCGCCCTGGACTTCGGGGTCAATGTGGAGTGAACGCGGTGCTCCCGATGTCGTCCCCCGCGCATCCGGACCCGGCGCGGGGGGTACCACGGAGCTGACCGGGCACGGACCTGCGGTTCTCCGGCCGGGCGGGGGCCGACCGCCCCGGCCGGGGGAGGGGAGCTCTAGACTTCGGTCAATGTTTCGCAAAGCGCCGCGCACTGGGCGCGGGGGACCCTCACAGCGAAGGATTGGGTAGGGCAGTGCTCCTGAAAACGTTTGGCTGGTCGTTCGCCATCACGGTGCTCGGCCTCGGCCTGGCGGGCGTTCTCTGGGGGTGGCAGGGCCTCGCGGTCGTGGGGATCCTCTCCATCCTGGAGATCTCGCTCTCGTTCGACAACGCGGTCATCAACGCAGGCATCCTGCGCAAGATGAACGCCTTCTGGCAGAAGATCTTCCTCACCATCGGCATCCTCGTCGCGGTGTTCGGCATGCGGCTGGTCTTCCCGGTCGTCATCGTCGCGGTCACCGCGAAGATGGGGCCCGTTGAGGCGGTCCAACTCGCCATCAACGACAAGGCGCACTACCAGGAACTGGTGACCAGCGCCCACCCGGCCATCGCGGCCTTCGGTGGCATCTTCCTGCTGATGATCTTCCTCGACTTCCTCTTCGAGGGCCGCGAGCACACCTGGCTGTCGTGGATCGAGAAGCCGCTCGCCCGGATCGGCAAGCTGGACACCCTCTCGATCATCGTCGCCCTGGCCGCCCTGCTGGTCAGCGCCCTGACGGTGGCGCCGCACGCGGCGCACGGCGGCGGGGACAAGACCGTCACGGTCCTCTTGGCAGGCATCGCGGGCCTGATCACCTATCTCGTCGTCGGCGGCGTCTCGGGCTACTTCGAGGGCCGCCTGGAGGACGACGAGACGGACGATGAGGACGGCGCGGAGCGGGCCGCGGTGGCCAAGAAGGGCGGCGGCTCCGTGGTGGGGCTGGCCGGCAAGGCGGCGTTCTTCATGTTCCTCTACCTGGAGGTCATCGACGCCTCGTTCTCCTTCGACGGCGTCATCGGCGCGTTCGCCATCACCAACGACATCTTCGAGATGGCGCTGGGCCTGGGCATCGGCGCGATGTACATCCGCTCGTTGACCGTCTTCCTGGTCCGCAAGGGGACGTTGGACGACTACGTCTACCTGGAGCACGGTGCGCACTACGCGATCGGCGCGCTGGGCGTCATCCTGCTCGTCACCATCCGGTACGAGGTCAACGAGGTCATCACCGGCCTGGTCGGTGTGGTGCTGATCGCGCTCTCCTTCGGCTCCTCGGTGCTGCGCAACCGGCGCGAGGGCAGGCCCGGACAGGACGTCCCGGCGCACCCGGAAGTGACGTCCCGAGTGTGACCGGCCTCTGAATGAGGAACGCTTTCTGCGGGGCGGCCACGGGGACACACCCAACGGCCGCCCCGCAGGGTTTATGGGCCACAACGATGGGGTGGGCAAGGTGTCGTTCCTGGGGAACTTGTGGCGCGGCAATGCGCCGCAGTTCGACGGCGGTGGCGCGTCGTACGTCGTCGAGCTGACGAAGCGGAATCCGGTCGTCTCACTGACGAAGCAGGGGGCGGCCGCCGGGCATCTGCGGGTCAACCTGAGCTGGCAGATGCGCACTTCGGACTTCGGTGAGCGCGCCGGGCAGCGCTCCGGGAGCCTGCTGCGCAATCCCGGCCGGCTGTTCCGGCCCGAGGTCGTCCAGGCGCAGGGCCAGGCCGTGGTCAACGTCGACCTGGACCTGGCCTGCATGTACGAGCTGAAGGACGGCTCCAAGGGCGTGGTGCAGCCGCTGGGCAACTTCCTCGGCGACCTCAACGCCCCGCCGTTCGTCAAGCTCAGCGGCGACGACCGGTTCGGCTCCGGTTCCGGCGAGACGCTCTACGTCAATCTCGACCACCGGGACGAGATCAAGCGGATGTTGATCTTCGTCTACATCTACGACGGCACCCCGGCGTTCGACCGCACGCACGCGGTGGTGACCCTCTACCCGAGCACCGGCCCGCGGGTCGAGGTCAAGTTGGACGAGCGGGCGCCGCAGGCCCGGTCCTGCGCCATCTTCATGCTGGAGAACGGCAAGGACGGCCTGACGGTGCGGCGCGAGGTGAAGTACGTCTACGGCTTCCAGGCCGAGCTCGACCGGCTCTACGGCTGGGGGCTCCAGTGGGGCCGGGGCTACAAGTCGCAGGTCTGAGCCGGGACTTCACGGCCGGCCCGCGCGCGGCGGGCGGCTGACGGACGGGGCGGCCGGGCCGCGGGGACGCGCGAGGCTCCCCTGGCCCGGCCGCCCCGCGTGCGTCAGCGGCGCTGGAACTGCGGCCCCTGGGGCGGCAGGACGAACGACGGGTCGGGGGCGAACGGCTGCGGCTGGGGCGGCGCCGGGTAGCCATAGGCGGGGACGGGCGGCTGCTGGGGCGGGTAGAGGGGCTGCGGCGGCGGGCCCGGGTAGCCGGCCGGTGGCTGGGACGGCGGGGGCGGGATGGTGGCCGGGTAGCCGTAGCCGCCGGTGGGCGCGGGCGGCAGCGGGGCGGCCGAGAACGGCTCCGGCATCCGGTCCGGGACGTGCTGGGTGACCGCCTCCGGGTCCGTGCGCGCACCGCCGGCCGGCGGTGCGCCGGCCTCCTCGGGCCAGGCGCCGGGCGGCGGCGAGACCGGGCCGGCCGGCGCGGGGCCGGCCGGGGCACCGTCCGCGGGGCGTTCGACCGCCGCGGTGGGGTCCGGCGGCTGCGCGGCGGACGCCTCAGGGGAGGGGGCCTCGGCGGCCGACGGGGCGGGGGCGGGCCGCTCGTCGTGGGCCGGGTCGGTACCGCCGGCCCCGTTCGTCTCACCGGCCCCGTCCGTGTCGTCCACCGAGATGCCGAACTCCGTTGCCAGGCCGACCAGTCCGCTCTCGTAGCCCTGCCCCAGGGCGCGGAACTTCCAGCCGTCGCCGCGCCGGTAGAGCTCCCCGCAGATCAGTGCGGTCTCCTCGCCCGTGTCGGGCACCACGTCGAAGACCGCGAGCGGCTCCGCGCCGTCCGCCGCCGCGTCGTAGAGCAGCACCCGTAGATCGCGCACCCCGGCGAACGGGCCGCCGTCGGAGGAGGCGGCGAGCACCAGCCGCGCCACCGACGCGTCGAGCGGCGTCAGTTCCGCCTCGATGGTGTCGGTCAGGGCGTCGGACAGCCGGGTCTTGGGCAGGTGCCGGACCAGGCCGCTGGGGTGCCGCGGCTGGTTGTAGAAGACGAAGTCCTCGTCGGAGCGCACGCGTCCGTCCGGCCCCACCAGCAGGGCCGAGGCGTCGACGTCCGGGACGCCGGCGCCCGGCGTCCAGCGCAGCACGGCCCGGACGGCCGTGGCGTTCAGGGGTACGTTCGACCCTTTCAGCATCGCGTGCGTCATGCCGCAATCCTGCCTTCCCGCCGGTGGCGGCCACAACGCGGGGGCCGGGCGTCACGCTTCCCCGATGTCCCTCGGCCCCCCGGTGTCACGGGGATTTCGGGCCGACGGGAACTTTCGAGCCCCCCACGCACGTACGATTACCGGCTGGATCCAGACAGCGGAACGCGGCGGGGGCGCCCGAGTGCCGCTTGATACGGGGAGTTGTATGCGGCATTTTGGGCACCTTGCGCCCGATCTCCGGAAGGCTCTGTTCCACAAGGAACCGGTGGAGTTCACGGCGGAGTCCCCGGCCGGCGTGCTCGCCACCGCCCTCGGCGCCACGCTCTACAGCCCCGCCACCCGCCCCCGCCTCGCCGACGACGTCCGCAAGCAGACCACCCGCGGCGTGACGTCCATGGTGCTGTGCCTGGAGGACGCCATCGGCGACGGCGACGTGGCGGCCGGCGAGGAGAACCTCGTCCGGCAGTTCGCCCTGCTCGACGAGGCCGCCGACGGCGGCGCGGACCTCCCCCTGCTCTTCATCCGCGTCCGCGCGCCGGCCCAAATACCCGACCTGGTGCGCCGGATGGGCCGGGCCGTGCGACGGTTGTCCGGATTCGTACTTCCCAAGTTCACCGCGGAGCACGGGCTGCCCTTCCTGGAGGCGCTGGCGGACGCCGAATCGCTCTGCGGGCGGCGGCTGTTCGCGATGCCGGTGCTGGAGTCCCCGCAACTGCTCCACCTGGAGAGCCGCGCCGCGACCCTGGCGGGCATCGCCCGCACCGTCGCCGGCTACCGCGACCGGGTGCTCGCCCTGCGCCTCGGCGTCACCGACTTCTGCTCCGCCTACGGCCTGCGCCGGGCCCCCGACATGACCGCCTACGACGTCCAGATCGTCGCCTCCGTGATCGCCGACGTGGTCAACGTCCTCGGCCGCGCGGACGGCACCGGCTTCACCGTCACCGGCCCGGTCTGGGAGTACTTCCGGCTGCACGAGCGGATGTTCAAGCCGCAGCTTCGCCGTAGCCCGTTCCTGGGCGAGGCCGAGGAACTGCGCTCCGACCTGATCGAGCACGACATGGACGGGCTGCTGCGCGAGATCGAACTGGACCGCGCCAACGGCCTGACCGGCAAGACCTGCATCCACCCCTCGCACGTCGCCCCCGTGCACGCCCTGTCGGTCGTCAGCCACGAGGAATACAGCGACGCCACCGACATCCTGCGGCCCGAGCGCGGCGCCGGCGGGGTGCTGCGCTCCTCCTACACCAACAAGATGAACGAGGTGAAGCCGCACCGCGCCTGGGCCGAGCGGACGCTGCTGCGCGCCGAGGCGTTCGGCGTGGCCCGCGAGGACGTCGGCTTCGTGGAGCTGTTGACCGCCAGCCTGACGCCGGCCTGAAGCCCGACGGCCCCCGACCCCCAGTGGAGAGCGACGGCATGAACGACGGTACGGACCCGACGACGGAGCGCGGCGCGCCCGAGGCGTGGAGCGGAGCGTGGGTCGCCGAGCGGCTCGGGGTCACCCTGAGCGGCGCGGACGCACTGCCCCGACTGCTTGGGCTGGCGCTGCGGCGCAACCCCAAGCGCGCCCACCTGCTGGTCTCCAACGTGCTCGGCAAGCACGTACCGCAGCGCCCGGAGGTGGTACACGGCGCCGGCGTCCAACTGGGCCGCCGGGTGCGCGCGTTGATCGGGGACGAGGAGGCCGCCCGCGCCGTCGTCCTCGGCTACGCCGAGACCGCCACCGGGCTCGGCCACTCGGTCGCCGACGGGCTGGCGCTCGCCCCCTACCTGCACTCCACCCGCCGCCCGGTGCCGGGCGTGCCGCGCGCCGCCGGCTTCGAGGAGGAGCACAGCCACGCCACCTCGCACCTGCTGCTCCCCGAGGACCGCACCCTGCTCTCCGGGGACGGCCCCCTGGTCCTCGTCGACGACGAGTTCTCCACCGGGCGCACGGTCCGCAACACCATCCGGGCGCTGCACGCCCACCACCCCCGGGAGCGTTACGTCATCGTCGCCCTGGTGGACATGCGCGCGGAGGCCGACCGCGAGGCGCTGGAGAAGTGCGCCGCCGACCTGGGCGCCCGCATCGACCTGGTCGCCCTGGCCGACGGCGGCGTCCACCTGCCCGACGGCGTCCTGGAGCGCGGCCGCGAACTGGTCGCCGCCCAGGAGGAGTTGACCCCGGCACCCAGGGGCGCGGCGGCCCGCCCGGAAGCGATACGCATCGACCTCGGCTGGCCCGCCGGGCTGCCCGACGGCGGCCGGCACGGCTTCACCCCGGCCCACCGCGCCGTCCTGGAGGAGCACCTGCCCGCCATGGCCGCCCGCATAGCGACGCGCCTCGACGGCGCCCGCCGCGTCCTCGTCCTCGGCAACGAGGAGTTGATGTACGCCCCGCTGCGGCTGGCCGGAGCCCTGGACACGCACCTCGCCCCGGCCGGCGGCACGGTCCGCTTCTCCACCACCACCCGCTCCCCGGTCCTCGCCGTGGACGACCCCGGCTACGCGATCCGCACCCGGCTGACCTTCCCCGCCCACGACCGCCCGGCGGACGGCCCGGGGGAGCGCTACGCCTACAACGTCGCCCCCGGCAGCGACCCGGCGCGCCGCTTCGACGCCGTCGTCGCGGTCGTCGACTCCGCCGGCGACCGCCCCGAACTCCACGCCCCCGGCGGCCTGCTCGCCCAACTCGCCTGCCACACCGACCGGTTGCTGCTCGCCGTCGTCCCCGCCCACACCCCGCCCGCCGCCCTCCCCGGCCCGCTGCGCGGCCCCGCGTTCTCCTCCTACGCCCCCGACGAGATCGGCTGGCTGCTCAAGGACCTCTCCAGGGTCACCCTGGAGACGCCCACCGAGGAGCGCGAGGAGGCGATCCAGCGCGGCGGCGCCCACTACGCGGAGTCGCTGGCGGTCGAGTACCAACCCAGCGCGGAATACCAGGAGTTGTTCCGCAGCGCGCTGCGGACCGGCGCCGGCCGGATGGCGCGCGCCGTCGGCACCGTGACCGAGACGGTGCTCGGCGAACGGGGCCCGAACCCGGTCCTGGTCTCCCTGGCCCGTGCCGGCACCCCCGTCGGCATCCTGATGCGCCGCTGGGCCCGCCAGCACCACGGCCTGGAGCTGCCGCACTACGCCGTCTCCATCGTCCGCGGCCGCGGCATCGACCCCACCGCCCTGCGCTGGCTCGCCGCCCACCACGACCCGGCGGACGTGGTGTTCGTCGACGGCTGGACGGGCAAGGGCGCCATCACGTGCGAACTGACCGCGGCGCTCGCCGACTTCCCCGGCTTCGACCCGCGCCTGGCGGTCCTCGCCGACCCCGGCGGCTGCGTGTCCACCTACGGCACCCGCGACGACTTCCTGATCCCGTCCGCCTGCCTGAACTCCACCGTCTCCGGGCTGGTCTCGCGCACCGTGCTGCGCGCCGACCTGATCGGCCCGGACGACTTCCACGGCGCCAAGTTCTACCGCGAACTGGCCGGCGGCGACCTGTCCGCGGAGTTCCTGGACACCGTCACCGCCCACTTCGACGCGGTCGCGGGCGAGGCCGTCGCCGACGCGCGGGCACTGGCCGCCGCCGACCGCACCCCCACCTGGGCGGGCTGGGCGGCCGTCGAGCGGATCAGCGCGGAGTACGCCATCGACGACATCAACCTCGTCAAGCCCGGCGTCGGCGAGACCACCCGGGTGCTGCTGCGCCGGGTCCCCTGGCGGATCCTCGCCCGCCGCGGCGCCGGCGCCGACCTCGACCACGTCCGGCTGCTGGCCGACCAGCGCGGCGTGCCCATCGAGGAGGTCGACGAACTCCCGTACACCTGCGTCGGGTTGATTCACCCCCGCTACACCCGCGCGGCCACCGGCGCCGACGGCACGGCGGTGGCCGGCCGATGACCACGCCCGCCCCGCTGGTCGCCAGCGACCTCGACCGCACGCTCATCTACTCGGCCGCCGCGCTGCACCTCACCGGACCCGACGAGGCCGCCCCCCGGCTGCTCTGCGTCGAGGTCTACGAGGGCCGGCCGCTCTCCTACCTCACCGAGACGGCCGCCGCGCTGCTGACCGAACTGGCCGGCCGTGCCACCTTCGTCCCGGCCACCACCCGCACCCGCGCCCAATACGGGCGCATCCGACTCCCCGGCCCGCCACCGGAGTTCGCGGTCTGCGCCAACGGCGGCCACCTGCTCGTCCAGGGCGTCTCCGACCCCGACTGGCAGCGCACCGTCACCGACCGGCTCGCGGCCCACTGCGCCCCGTTGGACGAGATCGACGCCCACCTGGCCCGCACCACCGACCCGGTGTGGCTGCGCAGCCGACGCACCGCCGAGGACCTCTTCGCCTACCTCGTCGTGGAGCGCCCGCTGCTGCCGGCCGACTGGGTCGCCGACCTGACCGCGTGGGCGCGGACGCGCGGTTGGACGGTCTCCCTCCAGGGCCGCAAGCTCTACGTCGTGCCTCGCCCGCTCACCAAGAGCGCCGCGGTCGCCGAGGTGGCCCGCCGCACCGGCGCGACCGGGTTCCTGGGCGCCGGCGATTCGCTGCTCGACACCGACCTGTTGCTGGCCGCGGACCGCGGGTGGCGGCCGGGGCACGGCGAGTTGGCGGACACCGACTGGGGCGCGCCGCACGTCACGGCGCTCGCCGAGCGGGGCGTGGCCGCGGGGGAGGCGATCGTGCGGGCGATGGTGGGCGCCGTCGGGGGGGGCGCTGACGGGCGCGGGGGAGCGGGACCGCCGGCGGGGTGCGCGTCCACGCGCCGTTGTGCGCCGTCGGCGGGCCGGAGCGTGGCGGCTGACAGGGCGCGGGGGCCGGTCGTAGGCTGCCCGCGATCGGGAGGAGAGCACCTTGGCCGAGCCCAAGAACACCCCGCTGACGCCGGAGTTGTACGCCTACATGCTGGCGCACAACCCGCCGCTGGACCCCGCCCTGGAGGAGCTCGCGGACCGCACCCGCGAGCGGTTCCCCACCGCGGCGGGCATGCTGTCGGCCCCCGAACAGGCGCTGCTGCTGGCGTTCCTGATCCGGCTGACCGGGGCCCACCACGTGGTCGAGGTGGGCACCTTCACCGGCTTCGCGACGCTCGCCATGGCCCGGGCGCTGCCCGCCGACGGCACGCTGATCGCCTGCGACGTCTCCGAGGAGTGGACCGCGTACGGCCGGGAAGCCTGGGCGAAGGCCGGGGTCGCGGACCGCATCGAGCTGCGGATCGCACCGGCACTGGAGACCCTGCGCGCGATGCCGCCCGAACCCCACATCGACCTGGCCTACCTCGACGCCGACAAGGACGGCTACCTCGGCTACTGGGAGGAGCTGGTGCCGCGGCTGCGCCCCGGCGGCCTGCTCGTCGCCGACAACGTCCTGTTCCACGGCCGGGTCACCGACCCCGCGACCACCGGACCGGCCCTGGCCATCCGGGAGTTCAACGACCACGTGCGCGCGGACGCCCGGATGGAGGCGGTGCTGCTCCCCGTGGCGGACGGGGTGACGTTGGCCCGCAGGCGGTAGGGCGACGACGGCCGAGGGGCCGGGGCCCGTGACCGTGGTGCGGCGGCCGGCGGCCGGTGTTCAGCCGCAGCAGCCGCCCCCGCAGCAGCCGCCACCCCCGCCGCCCGGCGCGGCGGACGGGCCGGGGGCGGACGCGGTCCCGCCGACGGCGACGGTGGACAGCAGCTTCACGGTGTCCTGGTGGCCCTCCGGGCAGGCCGCCGGGGCGGACGACTCGGCCATCGGCCGGTTCAGCTCGAAGGTGGTCCCACAGGGGCGGCAGCGGTATTCGTAACGGGGCATGGGCACAGGGTATGGCTTCGCCGTGGAGCCCCGCCCCGCCGTCCGCCCCGCCGGCCGGGCCGGAGCGGTACGGGGCGGACCGCGGCCGGTGCTCAGCGCACGACCGTGCCCGGCGGCGCGGCCAGCAGGTCCAGCTCCGCGCGGGTCGGCGCGCCCTCCCAGTCGCCCGGGGAGGCGGCCGCGAACGCCCCGGTGGTGACCGCCCGCGCCAGCCGCCCGGCGGCGTCCGCGCCGTCCAGCAGCGCCGAGAGGTAGCCGGCCACGAAGGCGTCGCCGGCGCCCACCGGGTCCACCGCCCGTACCGGCACGGCGGGTTGGTGGCGGGGGTCGCCGTCGCCGGTATACGCCGTCGCACCGTCCGCGCCGCGCGTCACCACGACCTCGCGGACGCCGGCGGCCAACAGCCGGGCCGGCGGCGGGCCTTCGGGGTGGCGTCCGGCCGCCGGTAGGCACAGCGGCAGCTCGTCCTCGGAGGCGATCAGCACGTCCACGAAGGGGAGCCAGTCGCGCAGCACGTCGGCGGCCTCGGCGGCGCTCCACAGTCGGGCGCGGAAGTTGACGTCCAGGCAGACGAGCGTGGCGTGCCGGCGGGCCAGGTCGAGGGCGAGGTTGGCGCTTGCGCGGGCCGTGGGCCCCAGTGCCGGGGTGATGCCGGTCAGGTGCAGCACCCGGGGCGGCGCCGCGGCGAAGGCCCGCTCGACGGCGGCCGCCGAGGGGCGCGAACCGGCCGACCCCGCGCGGTAGTAGTGGACCCGGGTCAGCTCCGGCAGCCGCGGCTCGAAGAGGAGCAGTCCGGTGGGCGCGTCCGGGTCGACGGTGGCGCCGGACACCTCGACGCCCTCGGCCCGCAGCGTCCGCAGCACCAGTTCCCCCGCCTCGTCCGCGCCGACCGCGCCCGTCCACCGGACACGATGGCCCAACCGGGCCAGGCCGATCGCCACGTTGCTCTCCGCGCCGGCGACCGAGACCCGCATCGTGCCGCCCAGCTTCAGCGGGCCGCTGCCGCGCAGCGCCACCATGGTCTCCCCGAAGGTGAGCACGTCCCCGTCAACGGGCGGCGAGGGCGGCAGGGGTGGTGCGGGCGGTGCGGATGGTGTGGGTGGTGTGGATGGTGTCGTTATGCCGCCCTGTGCGTTGGTTCCTGCGCCGCCCGCCACCCGCTCGCCTGCCACGTGCCCTCCCCTGGGTGTTGCTTCTCCGCGTGCCGGCCCGCGCCCCGATGGACGACCGGGAAACCTCGCGCCCCTCCCATCACTTCTTCCCTCCCCGTCCCCTTCTCCTCACTCTTCCCCTCACCATTCGGCGAACGAACCGTCCTCGTGCCGCCAGACCGGGTTCCGCCAGGCGTGCCCGCCCGCCGCGTCGGCCGCCCGGACGGCGGCCTCGTCCACCTCCACCCCGAGCCCCGGACGGTCGGTCCGCAGCAGCGCCCCGCGGTCGAAGCGGAACGGCGCGGGATCGACGACGTAGTCCAGCAGCTCGGCGTCCCGGTTGTAGTGGATCCCCAGGGACTGTTCCTGGATGAGGAAGTTCGGGGTGGTGAAGGCGACTTGGAGGCTGGCGGCGAGGGCGAGGGGCCCGAGCGGGCAGTGCGGGGCGAGCAGCGCCCCGTAGGGCTCCGCAAGGGCGGCGATCCGACGCAGCTCCGAGATCCCGCCGGCGTGCGACACATCGGGCTGTACGACGGCGACGCCGGCCTGGAGCGGGACCAGGAACTCACGGCGGGTGTAGAGACGTTCACCCAGTGCGAGCGGAACGCCGGACGCCGCCACGAGGCCGGGGAGGGCGGCCACGTGCTCGGGGAGGACGGGCTCCTCGACGAACAGCGGGGCGGACTCCGCCAGCAACGGCAGCAGCCTGCGGGCATTGGAGGGGGTGACGCGACCATGGAAGTCCAGGGCGAAGTCCCGGTCCTCACCGAGGACTTCACGGGCGGTCTCGGCGCGCCGCAGACAGTCGCGCACCTCGGCGCGGGTCGCCAACGGGGACATCCGCCCGCAGCCGTTCATCTTCACGGCGCTGAAGCCCGCCTCGACCTGCGCGGTCACCGCGTCCCGGATCTGCGCCGGCTCGTCGCCGCCGACCCAGGCATAGGCCCGCACCCGGTCGCGGACCGGCCCGCCCAGCAACTGGTGCACGGCCAGCCCGCATTGCTTCCCCTTGATGTCCCACAGCGCCTGGTCCAGACCGGCGACGGCGGAGGAGAGCACCGGGCCGCCCCGGTAGAAGCCGCCTTTCGTCAGCACCTGCCAGTGATCCTCGATGCGCGCCGGATCCCGCCCGAGGAGGTACTCCGCCAGCACCGCCACCGCCGCCCGGACCGGCTCCGCCCGCCCCTCGACCACGGGCTCGCCCCAACCCACCACCCCCTGGTCGGTCTCCATCCGCACGAACAGCCAGCGCGGCGGCGCGAGAAAGGTCTCGATACGGCTGATCTTCATGGGTCGGGCCATGACGCGGCGACCGTCCTTCCAGCGAGGAGAGGCGAGGGGAGAGGGGGGACCGTGGGATGTGGAGTGCGTTCCCCTGTGGTCTACCCATGCCGCTCGGCGGCACCTGCCGTTGTGAGACCGGAACCGGAACCGGGGCTGGTTCCGGGGCCGAGTGCGAGTACGTGTGCAGGTGCGAGTACGGGCACGGGTACGAGTGCGCTCAAGGATGCTCGCGCGCCGACTTGTCGAGCAGCTCCAGCATCGCCATGTACGCGCCGTCCAGATCCCGGTCGCGCACCGCCTCGGCCACCGCCGCGTGCACGGGGTGCGGGTGCGCGAAGGCGCCGCCGGACGCGTACACCTCCCGGCCGCGCTGGATGATCACGGGCACGATCACCCGGTGCATCTGCGCGTAGAAGCGGTTGTTGGACGCGAGCAGCAGCGCGGTGTGGAAGGAGGCGTCGGCGCGGACCAGCAGTACCGGGTCGTCCTCGGTCGCGGACATCGCGCTGAGCGCGGCGTTGAGGGCTTCGAGGTCGTCGTCGGTGCGGCGCTCCGCGGCCAGCGCGGCCGCCGCGGGCTCGATCGACCGGCGGAGTTCGAGCATGTCGGCGTAGAAGTCGGACGAGGCGCCGGCGGCCAACTTCCAGCGCAGCACGTCGGAATCGAGGAGGTTCCACTCCTCCCGGGGGCGGACGTACGTGCCGTGGTTCTGCCGGGTGGCGAGCAGCCCCTTGGTGGCCAGCACCTTCACCGCCTCGCGCAGCACGGTCTGGCTGACGCCCAGCTCCGCCATCACCTTCTGGAGGGCGAGCACGTCCCCCTCACCGTAGGTGCCGGTGACGATCCGTTGGGCGAGCGCCTCGACGGCCGCCCCGTGCTGCCCGTGCCCCGCGTACGAGCCGGGATTCCCCAACTGCCCCATCGTTGCTCCCATGTACCGGGTGGTGAGGTGCGGCGGCGGGCCGGAGCGCCGGGGGTTTCGGGGCGGCGCTGCGGTAGTTGGCGAGCGGTGGGGCGGGGAGTGCGCTCCGCCGTCCGCCGCCGGTCGCCCGCCGGCCCGGTTCCCGCGGACGTCACGCCACGGCGCACCGCACGCCCACCCCGTACGCCTGCCGATAGACATCCCGCCACGCCCCGGAGCCCGGCGCCGGCCGGAGCCCGTTGCCGTCACAGCTCCCCGGTGCTGCCGGCCGGCGGCGCACCACCGGCACCGCCACTGCCGCCCGGCCCCGCCCCGGAGCCCGCCGCGCCCTTCTCGGCTGTGCCGGCCTCGGCGTGCGCGCCCGTGGTGTGCCGCTGACGCGGGCCGGTGACGCTCGTACCGGGCCCGAGCGAGCCCATGCCGCCGTGCCAGGCGCCCTGCATCCGCACCCGCGCCGACTGCCGTCCCGCGGTCATCCCGGACACCGGGTGCAACTGCCCGCTCTCGAACCGCTCGGCCTCCTCCGGGTGCCGGGCGCGCCAGTACGGGTTGTCGTGCGACAGCCCGCCGCTGACCCGCCCGTACATCCCGAACACCAGCAGGAGCAGCCCCACCACGAAGCTGAAGTAGACGTTCTGGATCTTGAAGGCGAGGAAGTTGGAGTCGGTCTGGAGCAGCCCCAGGTTCACGAAGCCGCTCAACAGGAAGAGCCCGCCGAGCACGACGTTGAGGGTGGAGGCGAAGTTCCCGCCGATCGTCATGCCGACGATGAGCAGCGCGCCGATGGCGATCGAGAGCACGCTGAGCGAGCCGTTGGTGTTCAGCCCGGCCACGGTCGCGCCGCCGGTGTCGAAGAACCCGATGTTGTGGGTCAGGCCGAGGACGCCGAACGCGACCAGCACCAGCCCCATCAGCCCGGCGCCGACGCGGTAGACCTGGTTCAGCCGATGATCCACCGGTAGGTGCTTGTTGAACTGGGCGCGGCGCTTCGTGAACCGATTGAGGGGGTTCGTGGGCCTGTGCAGCGTGTGGCCTGTTGCACCGGTAGCAGCCATGTCCGGCCTCCCTTGCGCAGATGAGCCGCCTGGGCCGTAGTCACTCCGACTCCAGCATCGGGCACGGGCGCCGTTCATGCCATTGCGGACGGGAGGCGCGACGGGGCGCACGGCGGATGCATGACGGGACGCGCGACGGGCCTCACGACGCGACGCGCGCCGCGACGCTTCCCTCCCCACACCAATGGTGTGGGCGCGCGGCAGCCGGCCTCAGCGCGCGCCCGCGCCCCCGCCCCGCTGCTCCCGGATCCCCTGCACCACTCGGGCCGCCGTCTCCCGCACCGCCTCCGTCTCGGTCAGGAAGTGCCACCAGTCCGGGTGCCGCCCCTCCAGCCCCGCGACCGCGCGGTCCAACCGGGCCACCGCCTCGTCCAGCGGGCCGGCGTGCCGCGGATCGGGCGTGCTGCGCCCGGCCATCGCCAGCCGCTGCGCGTCCCGGATCGCGAAACGGGTCCGCTCGATCTCCTGCTGCCGGTCGGCCGCCACCGCGTCCAGCCGGCGCAGCCGGTCGCCGGCCGCCGACACCGCCTCGTCGGTGGAGTTCAGCAGCGCCCGCACCGTCGCCAACTGGCTGGTGGCGTCCGCCCAGCGCTGCTCCCCGCGGGCCTGCTCGCCCTCCCGGAGCGCGGCCCGGGCCCGCTCGACGGCGTCCACCGCCTGCTCCGGCACCTTCTGGAGGTCCTGCCAGCACGCCGCGCTGTACCGCCTCCGCAGCTCGCTGAGGACCGGGGCGACCTGCTGGGCACGGGTGGTGATCGCCTCCGCACGGGTGCGCAGCGACACCAGCCGCTTGTCGATCTCCGCCGCGGTCGCCGGCAGCCGCTCGGCCTCCGACCGGAGCGCCCCGGCCTGCCGCTGCACCTCCTCCGCGCGCCGGATCGTCTCCGGTACACCGTGCTGCGCGGCGCCCTGGTTGAGCTTGGTCAACTCGGGTCCGAGCGCCGCCAACCGGGCCGCCAGGTCGTCGGCCCGCAGAGCCTGCGCCCGCACCGCGTCCAGCGCGTTGCTCGCCGCCAGCAGCGCCTGCCGGGCCTGCTCGACGGCCGGCGCGACCCGCGCCAACTGGGTCTCGGCGTTCTCCAACAGCGGCGCGAGGCTCTGCGCGAACCAGTCCAGCTCCGACCGGACCCGCTCCAGCTCCTCGCGGGCCCGCGTCAGATCCGCCCGCGCCCGCGCCAGCGCCGCGCCGTCGATGTCGTCCCGATCGAGATCATGGGAGTCGACCGCGGTGATGTACCCCTGGCTGACCTGGTCGATCCGCGCCCCGAAGCTCTGGTACTCGGCCGCGGCCTGCCGGCCCCGCGGCGAGTTGTCGACGGCGGTGACCGTCTCCACCGAGATCGCAAGGTCCCGGTGAGCGGTGTCGAGGTCGTAGAACGCGGCCGCCGCGGCGTCCTTGGCGGCCTGCGCATCGGCCCGCTGGCTCTCCCCACGCCCCCCGAACCACCGCCGGGTGCCGCCCCCGGCGAACGCCATCGGTGCCACCGCCACCAGCAGCGGCAACGGCAACAGCACCAGCCCCACCAACTCCCGGGCCGTCTGCCGGACCTGGCTCCCGCGGGCGCGACGACGGTCCCGCCGCCCGGACGGCCGCGACCACGGCTCCATGTGTGTCCCCGTCACATCCCTCTCCCGATCGGATCGCCCCAGGACCGGCTGACATTCTCCCACCCACCTGAACGAACATCCCGCCCGCAGAGTTCACGCCCACCCACCACGGCCCCCGCGCGCCCGCTGCCCCACGGCCGGGTTTGCAGGTCCGCCCCCGCGGCAAGGTAGTCTGTCGGCTCGTCCAGGGCGCATAGCTCAGCGGTAGAGCGCTGCTCTTACAAAGCAGATGTCGGCGGTTCAAATCCGTCTGTGCCCACCAGTCAAAACGCCCCCGTGGAGATCTCTCCGCGGGGGCGTTGACGGTAGATCTTGACGGCAGTCCCTGCTCCGGACGCCCTCGCCGGCACCGACGTCATCGAGGCCCAGGCCCCCATGGGGACCTGGGCCTTCGTCCTTCCTGTGCCCACCGCGTGGCCCCCCTCCGCGGCCGGCCTCGCGCGCCCGCCGATCAACCGGTCAGAGGCCGTGCGCCTCCAAGGCCCGCGCGCTTCCAGGCTCCGCACGCTTCCAAGATCCGTACGACCCCAAGATCCGTGCGCCGTCAGGGTCTGTATCTGTATGCCTTCGGCGCGCGCGGGCTTCAACGCTCGCAGGGCCTCAACTCTCCTGTATTGGCGTGCTGTTGGGCCTCCGGTGTGCCTGGAGCCGAGGGGTGTTCCGGTTCCGGGGGGAGGGTGGAATGCGCCGATTGATCCTTGGGGGTTTCTGCCTGCATGTGTATCGTGGAGCGTGAGGCTTGAACTTTCAAGTAAATTGCTTGGGAGTGGTTACGCGACGGTCCGCGTGGGCGGTCCGTCGGACGGTTCGGATGGAATGAGCGTTTGTCATGACAACCTCCCACAGTGCGTCCGCGGCCGAGCCTGCCGGTGTCGCGGTGCGGTATGCCCCTTCTCTGCACGGCTATGACGTCGGGCTGCTGGTGCTGCGGCTGGTCCTCGGGCTGACCATGGCGGCGCACGGTACGCAGAAGCTGTTCGGCTGGTTCGGCGGCGGCGGGCTGGACGGCACCGCGAAGTTCTTCACGGCGAGCGGCTACCCGTCGGGCAAGGTGATGGCGGTGTGCGCCGGTCTCACCGAGACGCTCGGCGGGCTCGGGCTGGTGCTCGGGCTGCTCACGCCGCTGGCCGCCGCGGCGGTGGTCGGCACGATGATCAATGCGCTGGCGGTGAAGTGGGGCGGCGGCTTCTTCGCGCCCGAGGGCGTGGAGTACGAGCTGCTGCTCGTCACCGGGGCGGCCGCGCTGGCGCTGACCGGGCCCGGCCGCTACGCCGTCGACCGCTTCCTGCCCGTACTGCGCGCGCACCGGCTGGTGTACGGCGCGGGTGCGCTCGTTCTGGCCGTGGTGTTCGCGGCGGTTGTGTTGGTGCTCCGCAAGTGAGGTCCGAGCCCCCGGGAGCCGGGGGCCCGACCGCGGCGGTGGCGAAGGGGCGGGGAACGAGTTGAGGGAAGATCGGAGGATCGATGTCCGTACGGCGGCTCAATCATGCGGTGTTGTACATCCGTGAGGTGGCGCGGTCGGTGGCGTTCTACACCGAGGTGCTCGGGTTCACGGTGGACGTGGAGATTCCGGGGCGGGCGGCCTTTCTGAGCGCGCCCGGTTCGCAGAACGACCACGACCTGGGGCTGTTCGCGGTGGGGCGGGACGCGCCCGGGCCGGAGGGCGGCCGGATCGGGCTCTACCACCTGGCCTGGGAGGTCGGGACGTTGGGTGACCTGGCGGCAGTCGGGGCGCGGCTGCGGGAGCGGGGCGCGCTGGTCGGCGCCAGTGATCACCTCGTCTCCAAGTCGCTCTATGCCCGGGACCCGGACGGGAACGAGTTCGAGGTGATGTGGCGGGTGCCGAAGGAGGACTGGCCGGGGCCGGAGGACGGGGCGGCCCGGGTGCTGCCGCTCGACCTCGCCGCGGAGTTGGAGCGTTGGGGCCCCGATCTGCTGACGGGCGCGGCGGCCGGCTCGGCCACCTGAGACGTCGCAGGGGTGGGACCGGCTGACCCCTTGGACGTGCCGTGGCTCCCCCGGGAACCAGGCGCGACGCGGGAGTTGGTCGGGCCCCGGAAGCCAGTCACGCCCCCGGAGTCGGCCAGGCCCCGGGGGTCGGCTGTGCCCGGCCCCCGGAGCCTGGCCCGCTCCGTGTCAGAGCGCCAGGGATGACAGGAAGGCGTGGAGCTCCTGGTCGAAGTGCGGGGTGTTCTCCAGGTTGACCATGTGGCCGGCGCCGGGGATGCGTATGCGGCGGGCGCCGGGGACCCGTAGCGCTATCGCATGGGCGTTGGCGGAGATGTCGGTGGAGTCGAGGTCGCCGTCGAGGACGGTGGTCGGCACCCGGATCTCGCCGAGGCGGTCGAACGCCCCGACCTCCTGCGGCATGCCCACGCCCACGCCGTCCGCGTGCACCTCCACATTGGCGCACGCGGAGGCGCGCATCCGCTCCCGGAAGCCGGGGTACACCGCCGAGGGCGCGCGGTACGGCCCGTCCACCCACATCCGCAGGAAGTGCTCCACATAGCGCTCCGCGCCGTCCGGTGCGCCGATCGCGGCGACCTGTTCCCGGATGTGCTCCAGGACGAAGGGGTCGGTGAAGGCGCGACCGCTGATCCCGGGGGAGGCGAGGAACAGGGCCGTGACCCGGTCCGGGTGGGCGAGCGCGGTGTCCAGCGCGACCCTGGAGCCGTGCGAGAGGCCGACCAGGACGGCGCGCGGTATGTCGAGCGCGTCCAACAGCGCGACCAGGTCGTCGTGGTTGGCCCAGTCGCCGGTCACCGTGGAGGAGAGGCCGTGGCCGCGGGAGTCGTAACGGACCACCCGCAGGCCGGAGTTCACCAACCAGGCGAACTGCTCGTCCCACATGTGCTGGTCGAGCATCCCGCCGTGCAGCAGCACCACCGCGGGCCCCGAGCCGGCCGTCTCGTAGAACAACTCGCCGTCGTCGACAGGCACGGTGTCGTTGTCGATCTCGGACCATGCCTGGAAGTCGTGGGTCACTGCGCGGGCCGTTCTGTGGGGGACGGGTGGTCGGTCGGACGGGTGGGCGCCGGGGGCCGATGCCCGATTGTGGGCGGTATGGCGGCCGGTGTGGCGTCCGGGGCCGCGGCGTCCCGCTTTTCGGGATTGCCGCTTTCCTCCGAGGGAACGCGCGAGCCGTCCGCCAAGTGCCGGAATTCCTCGCCGAGCCGGTCCAGGACGCGCAGCGCCGTGCGGACCTCGCCGCTCGACAGGTCGGCCAGGCCGCGGCGGAGCTCCGCGGCCTCGGCGTCCTGTATGCCGCGCATCACCTCCGCGCCCTCGTCGGTGAGTCGGATCAGGGACGAGCGGCGATGCTCGGGATTGGGGGCCGTCACGACCAGGCCCAGCTCCGCCGCGTGGTTCACCCAGCGCTGCACCGGCTGTCGGTCCAGCCCCAGTGAGCGCGCCAACTGCGGGACGGTGCGCGGACCCTGAGCGCGCAGCGCGTCGAGCAGGGCGTGCTCGCCGGCGGTCATGCCGGTGCCTTCGAGCTCGCGCTCCACCGCGCGCACGATCGTCCGGTGCAGCGGCCACAGTCGCCGGATGACGTCGTACAGCAGGTCCTCGGTCGCGCCGGGACCGCCGTCGGCGTCGACGTGGTGACCGGTCCGGCCGCGCGGTTCGCGCGGACCGGAACTCCCTTCGATGGTGCTCATGATGAACCCCCCTCATCGACACTCATATTGTCATGATGACATCTTCGATGTCGTTTCGGAAGGCGTGTGGAAAACCGCGCGGAACCGCCGTCGGGTGCGGAACGGCGGTGCGGCGGTGCGGAGTTGGCGCGGGGGTGGGACGCCGGTGGGGCGGGTCAGTCGTCCAGCGGGAGCGGGGCCTCGTCGTCGGTGAACGTGACGACGAGGTCGGCGCGCGGCCGGGTGGCGGCCACGAGGCGGGCGTTGGCCTCGTCGGAGGTGCGCACGAAGTCCTCGGCGTCGGTGCGCAGTCGACCGAACCGCTCGTGCCGGTCGATCAGCCGCCGCACCCGCTCCGGGCCGTCCAGCTCGATGTACCAGACCTCGTCGAGGAGTTCACGGATCCCCGCCCAGGGGTCGGAGTGCAGCAGGAGGTAGTTGCCCTCGGTGATGACGAGCGGGATGTGCGGCGCCACGGGGATGCTGCCGGCGACCGGCTCCTCCAGGCGGCGGTCGAACGCCGGGGCGTAGACGGGCGTGCCGGATTCGGGGGCGCGCAGCCGGGCCAACAGTGAGGCGTAGCCGGCGGGGTCGAAGGTGTCCGGCGCGCCCTTGCGCTCCGTGCGGCCCAGGCGGCGTAGTTCCGCCTCGGCGAGGTGGAAGCCGTCCATGGGGACGAGCGCGGCCTGGCCGGTCAATTCCGCCGCCAGCCGGACGGCGAGGGTGGACTTTCCGGCGCCCGGCGGCCCGGCTATGCCGAGCAGCCGGCGCCGGCCGGGCGTCGCGGAGGCGGCGAGACGGCGGGCACGGGCCACGAGGTCGTCGAGGTTCATGATGGGTCCATCGTGCCTGATCGGCCGGGGTGGCCACCGGGTGGCCGACCGGACCGTACGGGCGGGACCCGCTGCGCCCGGTGTGCGATCAGGGGCATCGGTGGTGTGTCCTCCCTGGACCTCCCCCCGTTACTGACGAGCCGTCGCCCCGTCAGTAACGGGACGCGCCCCCGCCCGTCAGCAACGCTCCCGCGCCTCCGCCTCGTTCACCGTTCCGCGCCCAGGCGCCACAGGGACGTGACCTCCGCGGCGCGGGCCACGTGGAGCGGGTCGGAGGTGTCGCGGGCGCGCGGGTGGCGGGGCGCGATGTCAAGCCGGTCGAGGACGGTGAGGCCGCCCACGGCGAACGCGTCGAGCAGCGCGGCGCGCGGCCGCAGTCCGAGGTGTTCGGCCAGGTCGGAGAGGATCAGCCAGCCCTCGCCGCCCGGGGTCAGATGGTCGGCCAGACCGGCCAGGAAGCCGTGCAGCATCCGGTTGCCGGGGTCGTAGACCGCGCGCTCCACGGGGGAGGTGGGCTTGGCCGGCACCCACGGGGGGTTGCAGACGACGAGCGGGGCGCGGCCGGCCGGGAAGAGGTCCGCCTCGATGATCTCCACCCGGTCCGCGACGCCCAGCCGTTCGGTGTTCTCCCGGGCGCAGGCCAGGGCGCGCGGATCCTGGTCGGTGGCCACCACCCGTTGGACGCCGCGGCGGGCCAGCACCGACGCCAGGACGCCGGTGCCGGTGCCGATGTCGAACGCCAGCTCCCGGCCGGGCAGCGGGGCCTCGGCGACCAGGTCGACGTACTCGCCGCGGGCCGGGGAGAAGACGCCGTAGTGCGGATGGATCCGGTCGCCCCCGAGGGCGGGGATCTCCACGCCCTTGCGGCGCCATTCGTCGGCGCCGATCACGCCGAGCAGCTCCCGTAGGGAGACCAGGGAGGCGGTGTCCCCGGTGGCGCCGGCGGGCAACTCGGCCTCGTCGGGGGCGCCGTAGGCCCGGGCGCACGCCTCGCGGACGTCGGGCGCCCGGTGCAGCGGGACGGCCAACCGCGCGTCCAAGGGGATCAGCAGCATGCCCAGGATGCGGGCGCGCTGGTTCTGGGCGGCGCGGTGCAGGTGGAACGCCTGGGTGACGTCGGCCGGCGGCGCCTTGCGCGGGCGGCGGTCCACCCGGCGGGCCAGCGCGGTCAACAACTGGCGGGCGTTGTGGAAGTCGCCGCGCCACAGGAGCGCGGTGCCCTCGCAGGCGAGCCGGTAGGCGTCATCGGCCCGGGTGCGGTCGTCCGCGAGGGCGATCCGGTGGGGCGGCCGGGCGCCGTTCTCGGAACGCCAACGGGCGGTGTGGACCTGGTCGTCCTCGGTCCATTCGACGACCGGGGGGTGGTTCACCACGGTGTGCCTCGCGTCAGTGGTTCGAAACCCGCGCCCTGGTGCCGCCGGGTGCGGCAGCGCGCCCTGGGGAGAGGGGTGGGGTGGTGATGACGTTCGACTCTACTCGGTTCCGGGGGCGGGCCCTTCGGCCCTGCCCCGCCCGTGGGCGCGGGAGCAGGATGGGGATAGCCGGTCAAATGGCGTGCAGTACGGTCAGATCGGTCGTACTCGGGCGAGACGCCCGCGTATACGGGTTCAAGGGTGGAGGAGTGTATGGGCAGCTTGCCGGTCATCGTCGGCGTGGACGGATCCCCGGACAGTGAGCGGGCGTTGCGCTGGGCGGCCGACGCGGCCCGGGCACGGTCGGCGCCCCTACGGGTGGTGCATGTGTGGCCGTATGCCACCGCCGAGCGCGCCGCGGCCGGTGAACGGGGCGGCGACCCGGTCCTGGCCGACCTCCAGGACCGGCCCTACCTCGCGGACCTGCCGGACGTGGAGTTCCGCGGCCTGAGCGGACTGGCCGACAACCAACTGCCCGCCCTCGGGGCCGAGGGGCAACTGCTCGTCCTGGGATCGCGGGGCCGCGGCGGCTTCACCAGTCTGCTGCTCGGCTCCAACGGGCTGGCCTGCGCCGCCCGCTCCGCCTGCCCGGTCGTGGTGGTGCCGCGGCCGGACCGCGCCGGCACTCGGCAGGGCCCGGACGGCGAGGCGGTGCCGCCGGCCGTGCGGCGGGTGACCCTCGGCGTGGACGCGTCCTCCGACGAGCCCGCCGCGATCGGCTTCGCGGTCGCCGAGGCCGCGCGGCGGGGCGCCCGCCTCCAGGTCGTCTCCGGCTACACCTGGCCGATGCTGCTGCCGCCCGCCTTCGAGTACGCGGCGGTCTACGAGGCCACGCAGGAGGAGTACGAGGACGCCCTCGGCGTCCAGTTGGTGGACGCGCTCGCGCCGCACCGGGCCCGCCACCCCGAGGTCGAGGTGACCGTGCAACTGCGTGCCGAGGACGCCGCCGGGCAGTTGGTGGCGGCGTCCGTGGCGAGCGATCTGGTCGTGGTGGCCCGGCATCGGCGCCGGCTGCCGATCGGCCCGCGGCTCGGGTCGGTGGCGCACGCGGTGCTGCTGCACGCGGTCTGCCCGGTCGCCGTGGTGCCGGAGACCAGCGACGAGGACGCGGCCGACGCCCCGGCCGACGACGGGGATTCCGCGGCCTGAGGCGGGCGCGTGGCGGGCGGCCGCCGGTCAGTGCGCCGCGGTCTCCCGCTCCGGGCGGCGGACGACGTAGGCGGCCACCGAGCCGGCGACGAAGAGCGCGAGGACGGAGAGGGCGGTGCTCACCCAGGAGGCGCCGAGCCACTGCCCGCCGAAATAGCCCAGGCTGACGCTGTACGCCGCCCATATCAGGCCGGCCAGTGCCGACCAGGGGAGGAACTCGCGCACCGTCCGGTGGGCCACCCCGGCGCCCAGGCTGACCACGGAGCGCCCGGCGGGCGCGAAACGGGCCAGCACGACGATGGAGCCGCCGCCCCGGGTGAGCGCCGCGCCCAACCGCGCCTGGGCCGCGGACAGCCGCCGGGAGCGGCCGATGGCGCGGTCGAAGCGGTCGCCGCCGCGCCAGGCCAGCCGGTAGGCGACCAGGTCGCCGAGGACCGAGGCGGTGGCGGCGCAGAGCACCAAGGAGGCCATTTCGGCCAGGTGGTTGGCGCCGGGGGAGGCGACGTCGGCGGCGGTGCCGGAACCGGCGGCGGTGGTGGCCGCGGTGATCACCAGGACCCCGCTCGGCAGGATCGGGACGAAGACGTCGAGGACCACGGAGAGGCCGACGATCACGTACACCCAAGGGGTGCCGCTCAGCGACCCCAGGCTCTCCACCATCGTCTTGCTCCCGGTCCGGACCCCGCCGCGACGTCGCTCAGGCGCGGCAGGGGCGGCACTACGGCCATACAGCGTACGCCTGGCCGAAACGGACCGGTGGGCCGGGGCGGGCAGCGGCCCGCCCCGGCCCACCGCCGGTGTCAGGAGAGCGTCAGGCGGCGCTCGGCTCCCGCGTGGCGGCCGGTTCCGGCCGCTGCTCCGGGGAGCCGAAGAAGAGCCGGTCCAGCGCCCAGGAGCCGGGGCCGGTGAAGACGATCAGCAGGAAGGCCCAGCAGAACATCGCGGCCGCCTCGCCGCCGTTCTGGATCGGCCACAGCGCGTGCGGCTGGTGCATCGTGAAGTAGGCGTAGGCCATCGAGCCGGAGCTGATGAGGGCCGCCGGGCGGGTGCCCAGGCCCAGCAACACCAGGAGGCCGCCGGCGAATTGGATGACCGCGGCGTACCAGGCGGGCCAGGCGCCGGCGGGGACGGAGTGGCCGTTGCCCATCGCGCCACCGAGGACGCCGAAGAGCGAGGACGCCCCGTGGCAGGCGAAGAGCAGTCCGACGACGATCCGGTAGAGCGCCAGGACGTGCGGGGTCGTTCGCTGGGTGAAGGAGCTCAAGGGAGCGGACATCTGGGACTCCTGTTGTCGGGGACGAGCGGGCGCGGGGGACGACGCGCCCGCCGGAGTCTTGTAGATTAGGGGAACCTAATTAATGCTTGCAAGTTCAACATTCCGCATCAAAGGCGGAGCTATTGGTCCGAACCAATGCACTTGTTGGGGTGCGTGCGGTGCGCGGCGCCGCCGGCGCCACTGAGTCGTGGCGCGCGCCCCTTCCCTGCTCCTGTCGCCCGATGTGCCGGCGTGGGCTTCGTGCGGGCGACGGGGGGCGCGCGAAGAGGCCGTCTCACCAGGGCGTGACCGCCGGCCTACAGTGAGCGCGTGCTGCTGCCGGTCAACCCCACCCTGGGGATCGTCCTCGCCGTCCTCCTCGTCGCCGCGGTGGCCGCCGCCGCGGTGGCCCGCCTCGGCCACGCCCGCGCGATCGCCCTCGCCGGCCTGCGCGCGGCCGCCCAACTCGCCGCCGTCTCCTACCTCATCGGCTGGGTCGTGCACGCCCTGCCGTGGCTGCTGTGCTTCCTGGTGCTGATGTTTGCGGTGGCGGTCCGCACGGCGGGCCGCCGGATCACCGCCAACCGCACCTGGTGGTGGGCCGCGGTGCCGATCGCCGCCGGGGTGCTGCCGGTCGTCTGGGTGCTGCTGCTCACCGGCCTGGTGCCGCCGCGCGGCCTCAGTCTGATCCCGGTCGTCGGCATCCTCATCGGTGGCGCGCTGACCGCCACCGTCCTCGGCGGCCGGCGGGCGCTGGACGAACTCCACTCGCGCCACGGGGAGTTCGAGGCGGGGCTGGCGCTCGGCCTACTGGAGCGGGAGGCGCGCATGGAGGTGGCCCGGCCGGCCGCGTCCGACGCGCTGCTGCCGGGGCTCGACCAGACCCGCACGGTGGGTCTGGTGACCCTTCCCGGGGCGTTCGTCGGCATGCTGTTGGGCGGCGCCTCGCCCGTACAGGCCGGTGCCGTGCAACTCTTCGTCCTGGTAGCGCTGTTGGCCGTACAGGCGGTGTCCTGCGCGGTGGTCCTGGAGCTGATAGCCCGCGGGCTGCTCCACCGGGCGCCGACGGGCGGCTGACCGGGCGCGCACGCCGGAGTACGCGCCCCTGGGGCGTCTCAGCCCGTGATGCGCACCGCGATGCCGCCGTCCACCAGGGCCTCGATGCGGATCTGGGTCAGGTCGTGGACGTGCGCGGTGGGTGTGAACCGGGCGGCGCGGTCGCCGACCCCGACGACCCGCATGCCGGCGGCCCGGCCGGCCTCGATGCCCGCTTCGGAGTCCTCGAAGACCAGGCAGTCCTCGGGCGCGAACCCCAGCTCGGCGGCGCCCTTCAGGAAGCCCTCCGGGTCCGGCTTGCTGGCGCTCACCGACTCCGCGGTGATCCGCACCTCGGGCATGGTCAGCCCGGCCGCGCCCATCCGGGCGTCGGCCAGCGCGCGGTCGGCGGAGGTGACCAGGGCGTGCGGGAGGCGGGCCAGCGCGGCCATGAAGGCGGGCGCGCCCGGCACCGGCACCACGCCCTCGGTGTCGGCGGTCTCCTGGGCCAGCATCAGGCGGTTGTCCGCCAGGTTCTGCTCCATGGGGCGGTCCGGCAGCAGCGCCGCCATCGTGGCCCAGCCCTGCCGCCCGTGGACGACCTTGAGGACGTCCTCCGCCGGCAGCCCCTGCTCGGCCGCCCAGCGCCGCCAGCAGCGCTCCACCACGGCCTCGGAGTTCACGATCGTCGAGTCCATGTCCAGCAGCAGTGCGCGGGCTGTGAGCGTGGTGGTGGCCGTCATCGGCGGGCTCCTGGGCGCGGAGGGCTGGCAGCGGACTGTCAGGCGGCGGAAAAGAGAACAAGTGGCCCCGCCCGCCGGTCAGGGGGTGCGGGCGGAACCACTTTGTTTTTTCACGATACAAAAAGCCCGGGGGCAGCGACAACCGCACACCGCCCCGGAACGGCATGGCATTCGTCACGGCCCGGGGGAGAGGTCCGTCCGCGGCGCCCGCCGGCCGCACCCGATGACGCGTGCCCGACGGCCCCGGGCGCGCACCTGGTGAGGGGTCTCCCGGCTCACGGTTGCACGGTGCGGGCCTCCAGGGACGCGCGGGTGGCCGGCCCGTAGACGCCGTCCGGATCACCGTGCACCCCGTAGGTCTCCTGGTAGCGCGCCACCGCGTCCCGCACGGTGGCGCCGTAACGGCCGTCCGCCGCCCCCGTATAGAGCGCCGTCTGCCGCAGGCGCCCCTGGAGCTCCACCACCTCCGGGCCGCTGGAGCCCTCGCGGAGCACGATCGGCCCGGTGGGCGCTGGGCTGGGGGAGGTGCCGCCCGAAGGGGCCGCGACGCTGCCGGACGCCCGTACGGGAGGGGGTGTCGGCGGGACCCGCGTCCGGTAGGGGCGGGGCGTGACGCCGGGCGGCCGGCGGGAGCGCGAGGTGGCGGGGGAGGGGCGGTCGGAGGTCGGCGCGGAGGTGACGGGGGTCGGGACGACCGTGGTGGGCGCCCAGGAACCACGGTCCGGGGGCGCCGCGCGGTCGCGCCCGCCCACCGGGAGCGCGACGGTGCCGATGACGATCGCCGCGACGGCCACGGCGGCGCCGGTGCCGGCCCATACGGCGGGGCGGGGGCGGCGGGGGCCGGGGACGGCGGGCACTTCCGGGCCGGGCCCGGAGGGCGGTGGGGGCGCCGCGCCTTCCGGGGGCGGTACGGGCGTGCTCGCGCCCTTTGGGGGCGCGTCGGAGGAGAGGAAGGTCTCGGATGTCGGCCCCGTGGGGCACGGCGCCCGGTGGACCGCGGCGTCCACACCCGGGAGGTCCGCCAACTCCTCCCGCCGGTCCCGCCAACCGCCCGGCGGGGCACCGGCGCCGTTTCGCCGGTCGTCCCCGCTTTCCCGACCTCCGCCGGCCTCCCCGTCCGGCTCGTGGGGGTGCTCCCGTAAGGAGACGTACGGGCGGATGCGCAGCGGATCGAAGTCCTCCGCCTCGACCGCCGCGCACAGACAGGTCGGCCGGCCGTCCCCGCGTACCGGGGCGAAGCAGTGCGGGCAGGTGGCTGCTGCCATCGCGAGGTCCCCTCTCTGGAGGCGTGAACCGGCAGCCGATTATTCAAGCGGTCGCCGCTCCCCGCAGGCGCTCCCCGACATCCGTCCGACGTCTCCCGGTACCGCCCGAACCGTCCCGCCGCCCCTGGGGCAGCCACCGGACCCCGTGCCTCCCGGGACGCCGACCCGCCGCTCAGCGGGCCATTTCGGATGGAACCACCCACGATGGAGTCACAAACCACAACAGTCACGACAGCCACGGCCACCACCGCCACACGCACAGGGACGGACACGGCAGAAAACGCAAGGGACGCTCCCTGGCAAGCACCCCACCCCCAAGGGAGAAGACGCTCATGGCGCAGGACACCAGCGCTCCGGCCGTTCCCGGTGAGGTGGACCGCTCCCGACGGACGGTCCTCGTCGCGATCGGCGCGCTGCTGCTCGGCTTGCTCATCGCGGCGCTCGACCAGACCATCGTCGCCACCGCGCTGCCCACCATCGTCAGCGACCTCGGCGGGCTGGACCACCTCTCCTGGGTGGTCACCGCCTACTTGTTGGCGTCGACGGCCGCCACGCCCCTGTGGGGCAAGTTGGGCGACCAGTACGGCCGCAAGAAGCTGTTCCAGGCCGCCATCGTGATCTTCCTGATCGGCTCGGTGCTCTGCGGCATCGCGCAGAACATGGGGGAGTTGATCGCCTTCCGCGCCCTCCAGGGACTGGGCGGCGGCGGCCTGATCGTGCTGTCCATGGCGATCGTCGGGGACATCGTGCCGCCCCGTGAACGCGGCCGCTACCAGGGGCTGTTCGGCGCCGTCTTCGGCGGCACCAGCGTCCTGGGGCCGCTGCTCGGCGGCCTCTTCGTCGACCACCTGAGCTGGCGCTGGGTCTTCTACATCAACGTCCCCATCGGTGCCGTCGCGCTCGCCGTCATCGCCGCCGCGCTGCACATCCCGGCCCGCCGCACCCCGCACCGCATCGACTACCTCGGCACCGCCCTGATCGCCGCGGTCGCCGCCTGCCTGGTCCTGATGACCTCGCTCGGCGGCGTCAGCTACCCCTGGGGCTCCTGGCAGACCGCGCTGCTCGCCGGGCTCGGCGTGGTGCTGCTCGCGGCCTTCGTGGTCGTCGAGCGCCGGGCCGCGGAACCCGTCATCCCGCTGCGGCTGTTCCGCCTGCGCACCTTCAGCCTCTGCGCGGTCATCGGCTTCGTCATCGGCTTCGCGATGTTCGGTTCGATGACGTACCTGCCGACGTTCCTCCAGGTCGTGCAGCGGGTGTCGCCGACCATGTCCGGCGTGCACATGCTGCCGATGGTGTTCGGCATACTGCTGTCGTCCACCGGGTCCGGGCAGATCGTCTCCCGTACGGGCCGCTACAAGTTCTTCCCCGTGGCCGGCACCGCCGTGGTCACCCTCGGCCTGCTGCTGTTGCACCGGCTCGACCCGTCCAGCGGCGTCGTCCGGATGAGCATCTACTTCTTCGTCTTCGGTTTCGGGCTCGGCCTGGTCATGCAGGTGCTGGTGCTGATCGTGCAGAACGCCGTCCCCTACCGGGACTTGGGGGTGGCCACCTCCGGCGCCACCTTCTTCCGTTCCATCGGCGCCTCGTTCGGCGTCTCCATCTTCGGCACGATCTTCACGGGTAGGCTCGGCCCGCGGATCGCCGACGCCCTGGCCGGGCAGTCGCTCCCGCCCGGCGTGACGCCGGCGGCGATCGCCCAGGACCCGCGCACCGTCGGCCAGTTGCCGCCCGCGCAGGCCGCCGGCGTCCTCGGCGCCTACTCCAGCTCCATCACCGACGTCTTCCTCTACGCGGTCCCGGTCGTCCTGGTCGCCTTCGTGCTGGCCTGGTTCCTCAAGGAGGAGCCGCTGCGCGGCAGCGTCACCGCCCCCGACACCAGCGAGGTGCTCTGTTCCAACCCGGTGCAGCGGTCCTCCCGGGAGGAGGTCGCCCGCGCGCTGTCCAAACTGGGCAGCATCGCGGGCCGCAAGGACATCTACGAGAAGATCACCGCCCGCGCCGGGCTGGACCTCAGGCCGGCCGCCAGTTGGTTGGTGCTGCGCATCCACCGCTACGGGTCGGTCGAGCCGGCCCTGCTCGCCGAACGCACCCGGGTGCCGCTCGGGGTGGTCACCGAGGGCGTCCGCCAGATCGAGGAGCGCGGGCTGGCCGAGCGCGAGGGGTTGATGCTGCTGCTCACCGACGACGGCCGGGAGGTCGCGGAGCGGCTCTCCCAGGCCCGTCAGGAGTCGCTGGCGGAGCTGCTGGGCGACTGGTGGACCAAGGACCGGCCCACCGACCTCACCGAACTCGTCCAGGAGCTCACGGCGGAGCTGTGCGGCTCGGACGAGGAGGAGCCGTACGACGGCGACGCCCGCCAGCCGGTGCCGCGGAACCCGAGCCGCGCGCGGTCGCCGCGGCCGCCGGACCTCACCAAATAGGCGGCGGCGCCGTCCCGTTGGGCGGCCCGCCGTCCGTCGCGGCCGTCAGCAGCTTCTCGAAGTAGACCTCGGCGTAAGGGTCGTCGAAGCGGTACGGGGTGATCTCCGCGTAGCCGTGCCGGCGGTAGAGGGCGACGGCCTCGGTGAGGTCCAGCCGGGTGTCCAGTCGGATGCGCCCGGCGCCCAGCCGCGCCGCGGTCGCCCCCGCGGCGCGCAGCAGCGCGTCCGCCGCGCCCCGCCCGCGGCTGCCGGGGCGCACGAACACCTGCTTCAGCTCGGCCGTCCCGGCGTCCAGCAGCCGCACCCCGGCGCACCCGGCGGGCTCCCCGTCGCGCCGCGCCACCAGCAACTCCCCGCGCGGCGGCGCCAGATCACCGAGCGGATACCCGGCGACGCCCTCGTCGATCTCCCGGGGCGTCGAGCGGCGCCCCTCGTGGAGCACGTAGTAGCGGTCGGCCACGTCGGTGTAGTACTCCCGCAGCAGCGCGCGCGCCACCGGCGAACCGGCCGGCTCGGCTTCGATCGTCCAGGGGTGGGTGGCGGAGTCGCGCATGGCGCCATTCTCCCGGCGCCGGGGCGGCGATCCGCAAGCGCATTTCCCGGTGGGCCGGCGCGCCGGTGCGGCCTCCCAACGCCGCGGCCGGCCCCCGGAGTTGCTTCCGGGGGCCGGCCGCGGCATACGGGAGGGGAGCTCAGGCGCTCTTGGGCGCCGCCTGCTGCACGACCTCGAAGGACCACAGCGTCGAGCCGCTCGCGGCCGGCTTGGGGCGCTCGCCGCCCTCGCCGCCGTGCTGGTGGGCGGCCTTCATCGGGCCCTCCATCCACGCCTGGAACGACTCCTCGTCGCGCCACCGGGTGTAGACGAGGTACTGGTCGGTGCCCTCGACGGGGCGCAGCAGCTCGAACCACTCGAAGCCGTCCGCGGAGTCCACCGTCCCGGCACGGGAGGCGAAGCGCTTCTCCAGGACCTCCCGCTGTTCGGCGGGGACGGTCAGCACATTGATCTTGACGATGCTGGGCACATGACACCTTTCACAAACCGGACGCCTCACCGGCGCCGTAATCGACCGGGTGCGTGCAGTCTCCTACATCGGCCGGTCAAGGCGTCGTGAGGACGGCTCCCGGGCCGGCCGGGCGCCCCAACGGGCGCGGCGCGGGCCGCTGGTCACGGCGAGGGGTGACCGGGGCGTCCGGGGGAGGGCCGGAGGGAACGCGAAACGGCCGGGCGCCGGGACCTTCAAAGGTCCCGGCGCCCGGCCGTCGTGCAAGACGTGGAGCGGGTCAGCGGGCCGCGGCGGTGCCGGTCAGCCGGCGGGCCTCGGCCTCGGTCTCCACCGCCGGCGGGGAACCGGGCAGCGGCTTGCCGGCGCTCTCGGACATCAGCAGGACCGCGATGCCGCCGATCACGGCGGCCGCCATCATGTAGTAGGCGGGCATCATCTTGTTGCCGGTCGCGCCGATGAGGGCGGTGACCACCAGCGGCGTGGTGCCGCCGAAGATCGAGACCGAGAGGTTGAAGCCGATCGACAGCGAGCCGTAGCGCACCTTGGTCGGGAAGAGCGCGGGCAGCGCCGAGGGCATCGAGGCGGTGAAGCACACCAGCAGCAGGCCGAGCGCGCCGAGGCCGAGCGCGATGGCGGCCAGCGAGCCCTGCCGGATCAGCAGCAGTGCCGGCACCGACAGCACCAGGAAGCCCACGCAGCCGGCGCCGATCACCGGGCGGCGGCCGAACCGGTCGGACAGCTTGCCCACGAACGGCTGGACGCACATCATCGCGACCATGACGCCCAGGATCACCAACAGGCCGTGCGTCTCGTCGTACTTCAGCTCCGAGGTGAGGTAACTCGGCATGTACGACAGCAACATGTAGTCGGTGACGTTGAAGACCAGGACCAGGCCGACGCAGAGCAGCATCGCGCGCCACTGGCCGAAGATCATCTCGCGGATGCCGATCTTCTTCTCGGCCTGGCGGCGCTCCTTCTCCTTGGCGTGCGCCTCCTTCTCCAACTGGGCGAAGGCCGGGGTCTCTTCGAGCCGCATCCGCAGGTACAGGCCGATGAGGCCCATCGGGCCGGCGATCAGGAACGGGATCCGCCAACCCCAGGAGTGCAGGTCGTCGGTGGACAGCAGCGCGGTCATCAGCGTGACCAGGCCGGCGCCGCCGACGTAGCCGGCGAGGGTGCCGAACTCCAGCCAGCTACCGAGGAATCCGCGCTTCTTGTCCGGCGCGTACTCGGCGATGAAGGTGGAGGCGCCGCCGTACTCGCCGCCGGTGGAGAAGCCCTGCACCAGGCGGGCGACGAGCAGCAGGATCGGCGCGCCGACGCCGATCGCGTCGTACGAGGGGATCAGGCCGATGGCGAAGGTCCCGACGGCCATCATGATCATGGTGATGGCGAGGACCTTCTGGCGGCCTATGCGGTCGCCGAGCGGGCCGAAGAACATCCCGCCGATCGGGCGCACCAGGAAGGCCGCGGCGAAGGCGCCGAAGGTCGACAGCAACTGCGTGGTCGAGTTCCCGGACGCGAAGAAGACGTGGCCCAGGGTGACCGCGAGGTAGCTGTAGACGCCGAAGTCGAACCACTCCATCGCATTGCCGAGGGCCGCCGCCGACACCGCGCGCTTCACCATCGCGGGGTCGACGACGGTGACCTCGCCCGGTGCCTGCTGGGGTGCCTCCTGCTGGGGCGGGGAGGCCGCGTCGGCCTTCTTGCCGACGCCGGTAGGGGACCCGGGTGCGAGGGGGGACTGCGTCGGCACGTGTTCGCTCGCCTGCGCTCTCTGGGACGACTACAAGGACTGCCCCGCCATGGCCTGACGGCGCAAAGGACGACCATACGGGCAGACCGGGTCATCACGGACAGTGCGCGATCGAATGCGCAGCCACTCGCCTACCCGCTCCCCGCTGGGTAAACGTGCATCCGCTAACTTTTTTTACGGGGGTCGGTCTGTGATCCATGTCGCGGGGATTGGCTGCAACCAGGGCGTCATCGTGGCGTGGGTCACACGGAATTGGGGGTTCCGGGGCGTGTTCGTGGCTTCGCATACGGGAACGGCGCGGCGGTGCGGGAGGCACCACCGCGCCGGGGGATCGTCGCGTTCCTCCAGGATCGGCGAGCGGACAGCGCCCCGCCAGTCGGGCAGACGCGTCGGTGCCCGCCCTACGGGATCCACGCCTCGTAGGACATCACCTCTCCCGCGGTGATCCGGAAGTCGGGCAGGTTCTCGGTGAAGGTGATCTCCGTGCCGAGGAGTTGGCCGGTGCGCGGATCGAAGATCACCATCTGGCGGGTGGCGTCCGCGGCGTCGGTGGCGCCGTCCATGCCGTCGTGCACGAACGCCAGCCCGCGCCGGCCCAGGCGGTCGGTGACCGCGCCGGCCGGCCGCAGGCCCCCGGTGTCCGCCAACACCCGCACGATCGCGGCGGACTCCCGCGGCCCCGGCGTCCACTCCTGACGGAACGCGGACAGCGCCATCAGCAGCCGCGGCACGGCCGCCGTGCTCTTGTCGTCGGTGCCGGCCGCGCCGTACAGCGAAGTCAGCAGCGCGCGCAGCGCCTTGGGGTCGGTGGGCGGCCTCGTCCGGGCGGCCAGGCCGTCGTGGCCCGCGCCGGAGCCGGGCGGATAGGTCGCGCGGTGCAGCACCTTCCCGTCGCTGACCGTCCGCCAGTGGCCGCCGGCGTCCTCGTGGATGACCGGCCGACCCGGGTGCAACGGGTCGGTGGCGACGACCAGTTCGGAGCCGCTGCCGTCGGCGTTCCACCGGGTGATCCGCTCCTCCGGCACGGTCACCGGGGGCGTCGTGTCCGGGCCGGTCCCCATGGACAGGCTCCAGCTCTGCAGATGGCTGCCGCGCCGCGGCCCGTCCCCGGGGCCGGCGGCCCCGGCCCGCTCCTCGGCGAGGCGGGCCAGCGCGTCCAACGAGGGGGCCGCGCCGCCCGCGCGGGGGACCAGTGCCGCCGGCGCCGCGACGGCCCGACCGCTGCCGGCATCGGTGAACAGGAAGGCGAGCGCCGCGACCAGCGCCAGCACCGCCGCCTCGGCGCGCAGCACCAGGCGCCGCCGGGCCCGCCGGGTGCGGGCGCCGTGCAGCAGCCGGTTCAGCGCGCGCTCCGCGGTGGCGTCCAACGGGCGGTCCCGCCACCGCCCTTCGCCGGCCGGCACCGGGTTCGCCGCGCGCAGCAGCTCAAGTTCCTCACTCATGACCGTCGCCTCCTCCTGGTACGGACACCGCGGTCCGGGTGCGGTCGATCTCCGCGCGAAGGCGGCGCCGGGCCCGGTGCAGCCGCATGGCCGCCGCGCTCCGGCCGCAGCCGAGGGCCACCGCCAGCTCCTCCACGCCCAGTTCCTCCCAGGCCGTCAGCCGCAACACCTCCTGGTCGGCGGCCGAGAGCCGGTCCAGCGCCTCGTGCACCCAGGAACCGGGCCGCTCGGTGTCCGGGCTCGCCACCGTCTGCCGGCCGTGCGCCGCCTCGTGGTTGCCCAGCCGGTGCAGCAGCCGCCGGTAACGGCCCATCCCGCGCACCGTATTGGCCAGGCAGTTCCGGGCCACCCCGTACAGCCAGGGCAGCGGCGGATCGGGCAGCTCGGCCCGCCGCCGCCAGGCTATGGAGAAGACGTCCGCCACCACCTCCTCGACCTCGTGTGCCGGGGCGTCCAACCGCCGCGCCACGAAGCGGCTGACCGCCCAGTAGTGCGCGCGATAGGCCGCGGCGAAGGCGTCGTCCGTGCTCATGAACCCCCTGTGTCCGGCAACGCCCCGATCTTCACACCCCACCCACGTGACCCATCCCACCCGCCCCACCGGCCCGCCGGCAGTGACGATCCACGGGCCGCCGGACACCAACGGAGCATGAAGCTCCCCGCAATGTCGTCCCCGGCGACCGGGCCCGCGGCGCGGCGGCCCGCCGCCGCCCGGCCCGCCGCGCCGCGGAACCCGGTGAAGTGGTTGACGACCACCGACCACAAGACCATCGGCACGCTCTACCTGGTCACCGCCTTCGCCTTCTTCTGCGTCGGCGGTCTGCTGGCCCTGCTGATGCGCGCCGAACTGGCCCGGCCCGGCCACCAGTTGATGTCGAACGAGCAGTTCAACCAGGCGTTCACGATGCACGGCACGATCATGCTGCTGATGTTCGCGACGCCGCTGTTCGCCGGCTTCGCGAACTGGATCATGCCGCTGCAGATCGGCGCGCCCGACGTCGCCTTCCCCCGGCTGAACATGCTCGCCTACTGGTTCTACCTCTTCGGCTCGCTGATCGCGGTCGCCGGCTTCCTCACGCCCCAAGGGGCCGCGGACTTCGGCTGGTTCGGGTACGTGCCGCTCTCCGACGCGGTCCACTCCCCGGGGGCCGGCGCCGACATGTGGATCATGGGGTTGGCGTTCTCCGGCTTCGGCACGATCCTCGGCGCGGTCAACTTCATCACCACCATCATCTGCATGCGCGCCCCCGGCATGACGATGTTCCGGATGCCGATCTTCACCTGGAACGTGCTGTTGACCGGCGTGCTGGTGCTGTTGGCCTTTCCGGTGCTGGCCGCCGCGCTGTTCGCCCTGGAGGCGGACCGCAAATTCGGTGCGCATGTCTTCGACGCGGCCAATGGCGGCGCCTTGCTCTGGCAACACCTCTTCTGGTTCTTCGGCCATCCAGAGGTGTACATCATCGCCCTGCCGTTCTTCGGCATCATTTCCGAGGTCATTCCGGTCTTCTCCCGGAAGCCGATGTTCGGTTACGTCGGCCTGATCGCCGCGACGATTTCCATCGCCGGCCTCTCGGTGACGGTGTGGGCGCACCACATGTACGTCACCGGCGGCGTGCTGCTCCCCTTCTTCTCCTTCATGACGTTCCTCATCGCCGTCCCCACCGGGGTGAAGTTCTTCAACTGGATCGGCACGATGTGGAAGGGCTCGCTCTCCTTCGAGACGCCGATGCTCTGGGCCATCGGCTTCCTGATCACCTTCGTCTTCGGCGGGTTGACCGGCGTGATCCTGGCGTCGCCGCCGATGGACTTCCACATTTCCGACTCGTACTTCGTGGTGGCCCACTTCCACTACGTGGTCTTCGGCACCGTCGTCTTCGCGATGTTCGCCGGATTCCACTTCTGGTGGCCGAAGTTCACCGGCAAGATGCTCGACGAGCGCCTCGGGAAAATCACCTTCTGGACGCTGTTCATCGGCTTCCACGGCACGTTCCTGGTCCAGCACTGGCTGGGCGCCGAGGGCATGATGCGCCGCATTCCCGACTATCTCGCCGCCGACGGATTCACCACCCTGAACACCGTCTCGTCCATCTTCTCGTTCCTGCTCGGCATGTCGATCCTGCCGTTCCTCTACAACATCTGGAAGACCGCCAAATACGGCGAGAAGATCGAGGTGGACGACCCCTGGGGCTACGGCCGTTCGCTGGAGTGGGCCACCTCCTGCCCGCCCCCGCGGCACAACTTCCGCAGCCTGCCACGCATCCGTACCGAATCCCCGGCGTTCGACCTGCACCACCCGGACATCGCGGCCGCGATCGAGGCATGAGGGGTCCCATGAACGACGAGACCGGCGCGGGCGGGGACGTCCGGATGGCCGAGGCGATCAACGAGATCGAGGGCTTCCTGCTGTGGGAGGCGGAGCGGGAACGGGCCCGCACGCGGGCGGCGGAGTTCTGCGCCCGGCTGCCCTGGCTCACCACCGCCCAACGGGAGGACGTCGCCGCCCACTACTGCCGCGAGCAGCACGAGACCACCCGCTCCTACCTGGAGCGCGTCGCGGCCCGCAGCGCCGCACTGCGGGCCGAATACGAGGTCGCCTACCGCACGGTGCGCCGCCGGATGGTGGTCGCGCTGCTCGGCATCGGCGTGCTGGAGGTGCTCGCCCTGGCGGTGCTCACCCTCACCGGTAACGCACCCGGAGTTCCTTGACCCCGTTGAGCCAGGCGGAGCGCAGTCGTCGCGGGTCGCCGGCCAGGGAGATCCCGGGCACGGCGTCCGCGAGGGCGTTGAAGATCAGGTCGATCTCCAGGACGGCGAGGGACTTGCCGAGGCAGAAGTGCGGTCCGCCGCCGCCGAAGCCCAGGTGCGGGTTGGGGTCGCGGGTGATGTCGAAGACCTCGGGGTGGTCGAAGACGTCCGGGTCGTGGTTGGCGGAGGAGTAGAAGATCCCCACCCGCTGGCCCTTCTTGATGCGCGCGCCGCCCAGTTCGGTGTCCTGGGTGGCGGTGCGCTGGAAGGAGACCACCGGGGTCGCCCAGCGCACGATCTCCTCGGCGGCGGTCGCCGGGCGCTCGCGCTGGTAGAGCTCCCACTGTTCGGGGTGGGTGAGGAAGGCGTGCATGCCGTGGGTGATGGCGTTGCGGGTGGTCTCGTTGCCGGCCACCGCCAGCAGCAGCACGAAGAACCCGAACTCGTCGGAGCCGAGGTTGCCCTCGTGCTCGGCGGCCACCAGCCGGCTGACGATGTCCTTGGCCGGACACTCCTTGCGGGCCGCGGCGAGGTTCATCGCGTACCCGATCAGCTCCATCGCCGCGTTGGCGCCGACCTCCTCGGTGATGGCCAACTCCGGGTCGTCGTAGGCGATCATCTTGTTCGACCAGTCGAAGATCCGGGCTCGGTCCTCCTGTGGGATGCCGATGAGCTCGGCGATCGCCTGGAGGGGGAGTTCGCAGGCGACGTCGGTGACGAAGTTGCCGGTCTCCTTGTTCCGGGCCTCCTCGACGATGTGCTCGGCCCGTCGGCGGAGGGCGTCCGCAAGGGCGCGGACGGCCCGCGGGGTGAAGCCGCGCTGCACGATCTGCCGGACCCGGGTGTGCTCGGGCGGGTCCATGTTCAGCATGATCAGTTTCTGGACCTCGATCTGGTCGCGGGAGATGGCCTGATTGAAGCGGATGATCGAGGTGTTGAGGTTGGCCGAGAAGACCTCCGGTGTGGTGGAGACCTCCTTGACGTCCTGGTGGCGGGTGACGACCCAGTAGCCGTCGTCGCCGAAGCCGGCGATGCCGTGCGGTTGGGCGTTCCACCACACCGGTGCGGTCCGGCGCAGCCGTGCGAACTCCGGGAGCGGGACCCGGGACTGGTAGACGTCGGGGTCCGTGAAGTCGAACCCATCGGGCAGCGCGGGGCAGTGCATCGGCGACTCCTGGTCCAACGACGGCTTATCACCCTGACGACACCGCCACCCGACACCTTCTCTGACGGCCCATCAGATGTAGTTCGCGGTGAAGGTAATGACGTGTTCCACAAGTGGCAAGGGTCACGGCAACGCCTCTTGCGCACAAGGGCGCTGCAGCCCTCTTGCGCCGCACCGGGCGGCTCACGAGACTGTTCGCAGAACTAGAACGCGTACTAGTTCTTCCCTCCGCGGCCGTCCCGACGGCCGCGGACGCGAGGAGAGGACGAGTTGAGTCATGGCCGCCGAACCCGTCATCGTCGAAGCCGTACGCACCCCCATCGGCAAGCGCCAGGGCGCGCTCGCCAACCTCCACCCCGCCTACCTCCTGGGCGAGACGTACCGCGAACTCCTCGCCCGCACCGGCCTCCAGCCCGACTGCGTCGAGCAGATCGTCGGCGGCACCGTCACCCACGCCGGCGAACAGTCCATGAACCCCGCCCGCAACGCCTGGCTCACCATGGGCCTGCCCTACGAGACCGCGGCCACCACCGTCGACTGCCAGTGCGGCTCCTCCCAGCAGGCCAACCACATGGTCGCCAACATGATCGCCGGCGGCGTCATCGACATCGGCATCGGCTGCGGCGTCGAGGCGATGTCCCGCGTCCCCCTCGGCAGCGGCTCCAAGCACGGCCCCGGCAAGCCCTGGCCCGAGGAGTGGAACGTCGACCTGCCCAACCAGTTCGAGGCCGCCGAACGCATCGCCCGCCACCGCGGCCTCACCCGGGAGAACGTCGACGCCCTCGGCCTGCTCTCCCAGGAGCGCGCCGCCACCGCCTGGGCCGAGGAACGCTTCAAGCGCGAGACCTTCGCCGTCCAGGTCCCCACCACCGAGGACGAACAGGCCGCCGGGCACGGCATGTGGCGCCTCGTCGACCGCGACGAGGGACTCCGCGACACCACCATGGCGGCCCTCGCCGGCCTCAAGCCCGTCATGCCCACCGCCGTCCACACCGCCGGCAACTCCTCCCAGATCTCCGACGGCGCCGCCGCGCTGCTGTGGGCCTCCAAGAAGATGGCCCGCGCCCTCCGCCTCACCCCGCGCGCCCGGATCGTCGCCCAGGCCCTCGTCGGCGCCGACCCCCACTACCACCTCGACGGGCCGATCGACGCCACCCGCGCCGTCCTCGGCAAGGCCGGCATGTCCCTCAAGGACATCGACCTCGTCGAGATCAACGAGGCGTTCGCCTCCGTCGTCCTCTCCTGGGCCCAGGTCTTCGACCAGGACCTCGCCAAGGTCAACGTTAACGGCGGCGCCATCGCCCTCGGCCACCCCGTCGGCGCCACCGGCGCCCGCCTGCTCACCACCGCCCTGCACGAACTGGAGCGCCGCGACAAGGAGTTCGCCCTGATCACCATGTGCGCCGGCGGCGCACTGGCCACCGCGACGATCATCCAGCGCCTGTAGCGCGCCCGTCCTGCGCCGGCCGGTCCACCGGGCCCGAGGCCGTCGGCGCCGCCGCCGACCCGCCCGACGGCCCCGCAAACGCCACCGGTGCCTCGAACGCCGCCCGGCGGGTGGCCCGGCGCAGCGCCCTGAGCACCGTCCCCCCGAGCGTCAGCGTGCACACCACCGTCACCACCGCCCGCGGCAGGTCCCACCCCAACGACGTCGCCAGGCAATACGCCAGGAACCGCGGCAGGTTGGCCGACAGCGGATCACCCGGCACGAACGAGACCCCGGACGCCAGCCCGCCGATGTACGGCCACCCCTGGAGATTCATCACCGTCCCGTAGGCCACCGACGCCACCGCCCCGTACCCCGCCAACATCACCAACTCCCGGCGCCCGCGCCACCGCCCGGCACCCGGCAGCAACCCCGCCCCCATCGCCACCCACCCCATCGACAACATCTGGAACGGCATCCACGGGCCCACCCCACCCGTCAACAGCGCCGACGCGAACATCGCCACCGACCCCAGCACGAAGCCGAACCCCGGCCCCAACACCCGCCCCGACAGCACCATCAGGAAGAACATCGGCTCGATCCCCGCCGTGCCCGCGCCCAACGGCCGCAACGCCGCCCCCGCCGCCGCCAACACCCCCAACATCGCGATCGCCTTCGCGTCCAGCCCCGGCGTCCCCCCGGCCGCCCCCGAAGAACCGTCCGCGATCGTCGCCACCACCACCGCCAACAGCAACGGCAACAACGCGGCGAACAACCACGGCGCATCCTGCGAATGCGCCAACCCCGACCCGGAACCGGCCAACAACGGCCACCCGAAGGCCACCACCCCGATCGCCGACACCAGGCACAGCGCCACCACCGACCGCGGCCCGAGCCGGACCGCCCGCACCCGGCCCACCGGCGCCCTCACGCCGACGCCCCCGCCAACGAACGCGCCACCTGCGACACCGTCAACCACGGCAGGGGCGACAACACCTTCGCCACCTGCGGCGCGAACGCCGGCGACGAGACCACCACGTCCTCCGTGGGGCCGTCCGCGACCACCTCGCCCTCCGCCAGGATCACCACGCGGTGCGCCAACTCCGCCGCCAACTCCACATCGTGCGTCGCCAGCACGCACGCCTGCCCCTCGGCGGCCAACCCCCGCAACACCTCCACCAACCGGGCCTTGGCCGCGTAGTCCAGCCCACGGGTCGGCTCGTCCAACAACAGCAGCGGCGGCCGCGCGGCCAGCACCACCGCCAGTGCCAGCGCCAACCGCTGCCCCTCCGAAAGATCCCGCGGATGCGCCGACGCCCGCACCCCCGGCAACAAGTGGGCCACCAACTCCGCACACCGCCCCTCGGGCGCCCCGGCATCCCGATCCGCGGCCGTGCACTCCGCCGCCACCGTGTCCGCCGACAACAGGTCCCGCGGCTCCTGCGGCACCAGCCCCACCCGACGCACCAGATCCCGCGGCCGCGTACGGTGCGGCACCGCACCGCCCACCCGCACCGACCCCGACGCCGGCTGATGCATCCCCACCAGCGTCCGCAACAACGTCGACTTGCCCGCCCCGTTGCGCCCCATCAACGCGACCGTCTCACCCGGCCGCACCGACAGCCCGACCCCCTCCAACACCGGCACCCGCCCCCGACGGACCGCCAACCCCTCGACCACCGCGACCGGCTCCGCGCCCGCCGCCGGCCGCCCCACCGCGCCCGCCGCCGGCCGCCCCACCGCGCCCGCCGGCGCCGCCGCCCCCGACAGCCGCTCCCGCAGCCCGGCCGCCTTGCGCCGCGCGTCCCGCACCGACAACGGCAACGGCGACCAGCCCGCCAACCGCCCCAACTCGACCACCGGCGGCCGCACCGGCGACGCCGCCAACACCCCGGCCGGATCACCCATCACCGGAGCCGCACCCGGCCCCGGCAGCAGGATCACCTGGTCCGCGTACTGCACCACCCGCTCCAACCGGTGCTCCGCCATCAGCACCGTCGTCCCCAGATCGTGGACCAGCCGCTGCAACACGGCCAGCACCTCCTCCGCGGCCCCCGGGTCCAACGCCGACGTCGGCTCGTCCAACACCAGCACCTTCGGATGCGCCGTCAGCACCGAACCGATCGCCACCCGCTGCATCTGCCCGCCCGACAGCGTGCCGATCGCCCGGTCCCGCAACTCCGCCAGACCCAGCAGGTCCAGCGTCTCCTCGACCCGGCGGCGCATCACCTCCGGCGCCAACCCCAACGACTCCATGCCGTACGCCAGCTCGTCCTCGACGGTGTCGGTCACGAAGTGTGCCAACGGGTCCTGGCCCACCGTCCCCACCACGTCGGCCAACTCCCGCGGCGGATGGGTACGGGTGTCCCGCCCGTCGACCGTCACCCGGCCGTGCAACGTGCCGCCGGTGAAGTGCGGCACCAGCCCGCACACGGCGTTCAACAGGGTCGACTTGCCGACCCCCGACGGCCCGACGAGGAGGCACAACTCCCCCTCCGGCACGGTCAGATCCACCCCCTGGACGGCCGGTTCGGCGGCCTCCCCATAGGTGACCGAGACCTGCTCGAAGCGGATCACTGCGCGGCTCCTTCAACGACTCTTCGGCAACTTCAGACTTCCGGCGACTTCATCAACGGATCGGATCGGGGTCGGCATCGCGACGACCGGCCGGGCGGACGTCAAAGGCGCCCCCACCGGCGCGCGCCCCGGACACCAGCGGCGCCGCCACCGCGGGCACCAGCCCCACCAACAACGACAGCGCCGGCCACAGCGGCAACACCGGCGCCGTCAACGGCACCGCCGGCGGATGCAGCGCACCCGGCGCATAGCCGTTCGCCGCGATCATCAACGCCGCCACCGCCACCCCCGAACCCGACACCAACCAGGCCCGCACCCCCCACCGTTCGGGCCGGTACCGGGTCCGCACCGACCGCCGGCCGCCCAACCACAACCCCGCCAACGCCGCCGCCAGACCGGCCGCCAACAACGGCAGCCCGTAGCCGCCCCCGGCATCCGCCAACAACCCGTACGCCCCCGCACACACGCCGAGCAGCCCACCCAACGTCAACACCGCCGTCAGCCGCCGCACCGCCCGCGGCACCTGCGCACTCCGGCCGTAACCCCGCGCGTCCATGGCCGCGGCCAACGCCACCGACCGCTCCAACGCGCCCTCCAACACCGGCACCCCCACCTGCAACAACGCCTTCGCCCCACGGTCCGGCCGCCCCCGCAACCGCCGCGCGGCGCGCAGCCGTTGCACGTCCGCCACCAGATTCGGCGCGAACGTCATCGCGACCACCACCGCCACCCCCGCCTCATACAGCGCACCGGGCAACGACTTGAGCAACCGCGCAGGATTCGCCAGCGCGTTGGCCGCCCCCACGCAGATCAACAACGCGGCCAGCTTCAACCCGTCGTACAGCGCGAAGACCATCCCCTCCGCGGTCACCCGGCCACCGACCCGCACCCCCTTCGCCCAATCCGGGAGCGGGAGTTCGGGCAACGTCACCAGGGTGTGGGTACCCGGGATCGGCGAACCCAGCACGAACGCGAAGACCAACCGGATGCCCAACACCACCAGCGCCAGCTTCACGAACGCCCCGTACGAACGCGCCCACGGTGCATCCGTCCGCCGCACCGCCACCACATAACCGGCCACCCCCACCAGCAGCCCCAGCAGCAACGGATTGGTGGTCCGCGACGCGGCCGTCGCCAACCCCAGCGCCCACACCCACCAGGCGCCGGCGTGCAGGGCGGTACTGCGGGTGGCCCGCGGGGCGCTCATCCGCGCCGCCGGCGCGCCTGCCACACACCGGCCGCGCCCAACACCACCACGGCACCGATCCCGCCGATCAGCCCCGCCGACGGCCCTCCGCCGTCGTCCTCGCCGCCCTTGCCGCCGGCACCGGGCTTCGCCGGCGGACCCGCCGACCCCGTCCCGCCGTCGCCGGCCACCTGCTCCGCACACCCCGACCGCGGATAGCCCGCGATCGCGCACAGCAGGGCACTGGCGTCGTACCGCAACGGCTTGGCCACCGCGGCCAGCGCCTCACCGGCCGGGGCGTCCGCCGGCACCCGCGCACAGCCCGACCGCTCCGCCGGCGGACGCTCGCCCGACGGCGCATCCGCCGCCGTGCCGAAGTCGACCACCACACCGACCCGCTTGGACCCGGCGCGGGCCGGCGTCCGGTCGCACAGCGCGGCGAAGTCCGGGGCGGTGCGCGGAGTGGCCGCCTTCGCGGAGTCCACGCTCACGGCGAAACGGAACCCCACGACGGCCCCGTCGGCCGGCCGCGCGGTCCCGGGCCCCTCCGTGGCATACGCCCACGAAGCGCCCTTACCGTCCCAGAACGACCAGTACCGGTACTGCTGTCCCTGCGCCTGTGCGGGCCCGGCGCCCAGGCCGGCCACCGCCCCCGCCAGCAACAGCGCCCCGGCGGCCCGCCGCGCCCGCATCACAGCCCGGTCTTGGACTTGTTGCGGCCGCTGATCAGGAAGCCGACGCCGGCACCGACGGCCAGCCCGACGCCGATCACCCACCACACCCCGATGCCGCCGCCGTTGTCCTTGGTGTCCTTCGCGTCCTTGTCCGCGGCCGGCGACGCGGCATCGCTGCCGGCCGGCTCGGGCCCGGTGGCGTTCAGCGCGGACACCAGGTCGGTGCCGCCGAACGACCGCGGGTCGGCGCCGGCGGCGTGCGCCGCGAAGATCAACTGGGCGTACGCGGCCGGACCGCCCTGCTTCGCCCAGCCCGCCGCGTTCTTCTCCAGCCACCCGAGCGGCTTCTGCGCGGCCGCGCCGTGCGCACCGGCCGCCAACGCCACCACGGCATCGGCGGTGTTGCCCACATCGGGCTGCTGCTCGGCACCCGGCATCGCCGACTTCAGATGCTGCCCCCCGGCGTCCAACTGCCCGACCAGCCACCCGGCGCCCCCGTCCGCGACCGCGCCCCGGGCCTCGGCGCCACTCCCCGACGGGCTGCCCTTCGTACAGTCCAACGCCTTCACCGGCCGGTCCGCGTCCTTCGCCGCCGGCGCCACCACGAAGCCCCTGCCCAGCGCCCCGGTGACCGCGGCCGCCGTCGCGTCGGCGTTCGGCGCCGCGTTCTTCAACTGGAAGGTGAACGCCCCGCGCTCCCCGTCCTTCGCCGCACACCCCAGCCGGAACGCCAGCAACGCGTCGTACGGCGACTTGCCGCCCTTCGCCGTCACCGACTCCGGCTTCTCGCCCGCCGCGGCAAGCGCCCCGATCACCACGGCCGTCGAGTTGGCGTCGCTCACCTCGCCGCCCTGCCCACCGGGCATCGAGCTCCAGCCGCCGTCCTCGTGCTGCACGGACTTCAGCCACCGCACGGCCTTTAGCACCGCGTCCCCGTGCCCGCCGAGCGCCGTCAGCGCCTGCACCGCGGCCGCCGTCTGGTTGGTGTCCCGCATCGTGCCGGCGTCGCACCCCTTGCCGGGGTCGGCCCGGAACGCGGCGAACGCCCCGTCCGCACACTGCTGCCCCGCCAGCCAGTCCACCCCGGACCCCGCCGGCCGCACTCCCACCGTGTGCTGCGCCAGCAACGCCAGCGACTGCCGCCACACCCCGTCGTACTGCGGGTCCTTGCTCCCGTACAGCCCCTTCGGCAACTGCTGCTTCTGCTTCTGCCCGTCCGCCGACTCGTCGGCGAACGCGGCGGGGGCCGCGGCACCGGCCAGCACCGCGGCGGTCGCCAGGGTGGCCAGCGCCGTAGCGGCGCGGCGCGCCCGGGGGGCGGCGGGATGCGACTGCGGCGCGGGGGCCTGGGGAGCCATGGGGGCCATCGGGGGGTGCCTCTCGGATCGGTCGGGGTCGCGGCGGGCTCACGGAGCCGAGCCGCACTCGGGCGACCGCCCGCGCGCACCCCGGGGTGCGGCGCGGTGGCACCGGGCTCAGTTCCGTAAACCTCGACGGTGCCGCGCACCGGCCGTCCACGTGCGTGTGGTGGGTCCGGTGGCGGGAGCCTTGGTCGTGCCCGGCCGGGTGCTCCGACTCGTACGCCCGCGCCGCTGGGCGCGGCCGTACTCACGGTTGCGGGTCAGTGCCGGATTTCCACCGGCTTCCCCCGATCGGGTACGGATGAAGTTGTCCCGCACACCTTAACGCTCCGGAGGCCGGCCCCTCACGCCGTTCCGGCCCCTCCGCTCCCGGCCCCGCCCGGCCCGTCCCGCCCCCTAGACGGCCAGGTAGTGGACGGGGTCCGGGCCTGGTAGCGGTTGCGCGTGGCCGCGTTTGATCAGGTGGCGGAGGTGGGCCTCCGCCTCGGAGACGGCGATGTTGCGGGAGTCGGGGGGTATCCGCTCCCAGGGGCGGTTCCACTGCATGGCCGCGGCGAGCTGCCAGGCCGTGAGCGGCTCGCGCAGCAGTGCGCGGAGGTCGGTGAGGCGCTCCTCGTGGTGCGCGATCAGCTCCCGGACGCGTCCCGCCGCGTCCGGGAAGGCGTGCTGGTGCGCCGGCAGCACCTCGGCCGGCGCGAGGCGGGCGACGCGTTCGAGGGAGTCGAGGTAGTCGCCGAGCGGATCGCCCCGGTCGAGCAGGTCGGACGGCACGTCGTCGGGGTCCTCGTACAGCCCGATGTGCGGGGTGATGCTCGGCAGGAGGTGGTCCCCGGAGAAGAGGCGCCCGAAGCCGGTCGGGGCGGCGGAGGTCGGGCTGGCGGGGATCGTGGAGGAGGTGCGCGCCGGGTGGGCCTCTTCCAGGTGGAGGCAGACATGGCCCGGTGTGTGGCCCGGCGTCCAGATCGCCCGGACCCGGCGGCCGGGGAGGGCGAGGAGCTGGCCGGGCTCGATGTCCCGGTCGGGCAGTGCGGGCCGCGGCCCGGGCAGCTTCCGTTCGCGGCGCCGGGCGCGGGCCGCCCGCAGCGGCTCCATGTGCGCGTCCGGCGCCCCCGCCGCGGTGAGCTTGGCGACGAGGTAGTCGAGCCACTGTCCCGGTGCCGCCTCGCGGGTGCGGCGGACGACCGCGGCGTCCGCGGCGTGCATGGCGACCCATGCGCCGGAGGTCTCCCGCACCTTCGCGGACAGCCCGTGGTGGTCCGGGTGGTGGTGGGTGATCACCACGCCGTGGACGTCGGCGGGCGCGAAGCCGCAGGCGGCGATGCCGGCGGTGAGGGTGTCCCAGGAGTCGGGGTCGTCCCAGCCGGTGTCGATGAGCACCGGCCCGCGGTCGGTCTCCAGGAGGTGGACGAGGGTGTGGCCGAGGGGGTTGTCCGGGATGGGGACGGCGATGCTCCACACCCCGCCCCGGTGGTCGATCACCTGAGGTGCCATCGGTCCCGCCCCCTCCTGTGCCGTTGTCGCCGTCAACTATAACGAGGACGCGCGACAGAACTAGAACGCGTTCCAGAACGGTCCGGAACATCCGCGTCTCGGTGGGGAGTTGGGGAGGCCGGGCGGGCCGGGATTCGCGTCGGCGCCGTGGACTCCGTGACGGGGAACTGGTATCAGTTCTGGGGCGAAGCTTTCTGATGAAGCGTCAGATGAGCAACCGCGACAGCGGACGGTTCGAGCAACAGTCCGACCAGCGGCCACTCAACGGCCCCGGGGCCGGCCAACGGCCCATGGCGTACGGAGTGTCACCAGACCGTCGAGACCGTCGGGAGGCGGCAGCGATGAGCGACCTCGTCGAGCACGGAAAGCTCTATATAGGCGGTGAGTTGGTCGATCCGGCCGGCCCGGACACGATCGAGGTCGTCTCGCCGCACACCGAACGCGTCATCGGCCGGGTGCCGCACGCCTCGCGCGCCGACGTGGACCGCGCGGTGGCGACGGCCCGGGCGTCCTTCGCGTCGGGGGCGTGGGCGAACGCACCGCTGGACGAGCGGATCGCCGTGGTGACCCGGATCAAGGACGCGTTCGCCGCGCGCAGCGAGGAGTTCGCGCGGGTGATCGGCGCGCAGAACGGGACGCCGGTCACCTCGGGCGTCATGGTGCAGTCGCTGGCCGCGATGATGGTCTGGGACGCGGCGCTCACGGTGGCGCGGGAGTTCACGTTCGAGGAGCGGCGGGCCGGGGCGCTCGGGCCGCTGCTGGTGCGCCGGGAGCCGGTGGGGGTGGTCGCGGCCGTGGTGCCGTGGAACGTCCCGCAGTTCACCGCGGCCGCCAAGCTGGCGCCGGCGCTGCTGGCCGGGTGCTCGGTGGTGCTGAAGGTCTCGCCGGAGACGCCGTTGGACGCGTATCTGCTGGCGGAGATCGTGACCGAAGCCGGGCTGCCGGACGGGGTGTTGTCGATCCTGCCGGCCGACCGGGAGGTGAGCGAGTACCTCGTCGGGCACCCGGGCGTGGACAAGGTGTCGTTCACCGGGTCGGTGGCGGCGGGCAAGCGGGTGATGGAGGTCGCGGCCCGCAACCTCAGCCGGGTGACGCTGGAGTTGGGCGGCAAGTCCGCGGCGGTGATCCTGCCGGACGCGGACCTGGACGCGGCGGTGGCCGGGATCGCGCCGTTCGCCTGGATGATCAACGGGCAGGCGTGCGTGGCGCAGACCCGGATCCTCGCCCCGCGCAGCCGTTATGACGAGATCGCCGAGCGGTTCGCCGCGGCGGCGGGGGCGTTGGTCGTCGGCGACCCGCTGGATCCGGCCACCGAGGTGGGCCCGCTGGTCGCCCGCCGACAGCAGCAACGCTCGTTGGACTACATCGCGTTGGGGCAGCGGGAGGGCGCCAAGGTGCTGGCCGGCGGCGGGCGCCCGAAGGGGCGGCCTGTGGGGTGGTACGTCGAGCCCACGCTCTTCGGCGGGGTCGACAACGGGATGCGGATCGCCCGGGAGGAGATCTTCGGGCCGGTGATCTGCCTGTTGCCGTACGGGGACGAGGAGGAGGCGGTGCGGATCGCCGACGACTCGGAGTACGGGCTGTCGGGGTCGGTGTGGACCGCGGACACCGAGCGCGGCATCGAGATCGCGCGGCGGGTGCGGACCGGGACGTACTCGGTGAACACCTTCAGCATCGACATGCTCGGGCCGTTCGGCGGCTACAAGAACTCCGGGATCGGGCGGGAGTTCGGGCCCGAGGGGTTCGCGGAATACCTGGAGCACAAGATGATCCACCTGCCGGCGGGTGCCTGATGGGTGAGCGCTGGCGGGTGGCGGTGGACCGGGGGGTGTGCATCGGGTCGGGGCTGTGCGCCGGGACCGCGCCGGAGCGGTTCCGGTTGGACGGGGCGCGGCAGTCGCATCCCGTCGAGCCGGAAACCGAGGCCGACGAGAGCGTGTTGGCGGCGGCCGAGGGCTGCCCGGTGGAGGCGATCGCGATCACCGGGGCGGGGAGCGGGGAGGCGGTCTTCCCGCCGGAGGAGTGAGGGGCGGGGGTGGGGGAGCGGGCCCGTAGGGGGTGGGGTGGGCGGACCCGTAAGGGTCGCGAGGGCCCCTTGCGGGCCAACTACCCGGTGGAGTCGGGGAGTTAACGGGGCGCCGTCACATCGATCAAACGGCAGACGGTTTCGATGTCGATCTTCACCTGGGCGATCGAGGCGCGGCCGGAGAGCCAGGTGATCAGGGCGGAGTGCCAGGTGTGTTCGATGACGCGGACCGCGGAGAGCTGTTCGGGGGTGGGCGGGCCGTCCAGGCCGATGGCGTCGAGGATGATCGCGGTGGTCAGTCGGGAGACGGTGTCCACCTCGGGGCTGACGGACCGGTCGGCGAAGGTCAGCGCCCGCACCATCGCGTCGGCCAGGTGCGGTTCGCGTTGCAGGGCGCGGAAGGCCCGCATCAGCGTCTGGGCGACCCGGGCGCCGGGGTCCTCCTCCGACGGGGGGCGCTTGCGCAGCGTCTCGTGCAGGTGCTGGAGCTGGTCCTGCATGGTGGCGACGAGCAGGTGCACCTTGGACGGGAAGTAGCGGTAGAGGGTGCCGAGCGCGACGCCGGAGGATTCGGCCACCTCGCGCATCTGGACGGCGTCGAAGCCGCCGCGGCCGGCCAGTTTGGCGCTGGCGTGCAGGATGCGGCGGCGCCGGGCCTCCTGACGTTCGGTCAGGGGAGGACTCGCCGGAAGCGCCGGCCTGGCCGCCTTGGATTCCGTAGTCATGTGTCCCATTCCGTGGCTTTCCGTCCGCGATGCGGTGCGTGCCGGTGGTGCGATCGGCACAGCATGGCAGGGGCCGGGCCGTGGCGCGAATCACCCGGTGTGGCTCTTTCCGCTCCGTTCCCGCCCGGTAGATTCGCATACCGGTGAACTGATCAGTAGCTTTGCAGTTCTGAAACTTGTTCTAGATTACCGCCAGCGGTTACGCTCCGGCGAAAGTCCAGTGAGAAGGGGGCCGTGCGTGACCGCTGAGGCCGTCCAGGAAGCCGCGCCCCGCCCGGCGGAGACCCCCTCGGCCTCCGCTCCGATGGACCGTGAGCGTCCCCTGCGGATCGCGATGCTCACGTACAAGGGGAACCCGTTCTGTGGCGGTCAGGGCGTCTACGTCCGACACCTCTCACGCGAACTGGCCCGCCTCGGCCACACCGTCGAGGTCATCGGCGCCCAGCCGTACCCGGTCCTGGACGACGGGCCCCTCCTCGTCGAGGGCGGGCCCGGCGAAGAAGGCGCCTCCCGGACGGCGTCCGGCACGGTGACGCTCACCGAGCTGCCCAGCCTCGACCTCTACCGCCAGCCCGACCCGTTCCGCACGCCCGGGCGCGACGAGTTCCGCGACTGGATCGACGCCCTCGAAGTCGGCACGATGTGGACCGGCGGCTTCCCCGAACCGCTCACCTTCTCCCTGCGCGCCCGGCGCCATCTCGCCGCCCGCCGCGGCCAGTTCGACGTCGTCCACGACAACCAGACCCTCGGCTACGGCCTGCTCGGCGGGCCCACCGCGCTCGGCGCCCCGCTGGTCACCACCATCCACCACCCCATCACCGTCGACCGCCGGCTCGACCTGGCCGCCGCGCAGGACTGGAGGCGGCGCGCCTCGGTCCGCCGCTGGTACGGCTTCACCCGCATGCAGAAGCGGGTGGCCCGGCGGCTGCCGTCGGTGCTGACCGTCTCCGGCTCCTCCCGGCAGGAGATCGTCGACGACCTCGGGGTCCGCCCCGACCGGATCCACGTCGTCCCCATCGGCGCCGACACCGACCTCTTCCGCCCCGACCCGGCCGTCCCCGAGGTGCCCGGCCGGATCGTCACCACCTCCAGCGCCGACGTCCCCCTCAAGGGGCTGATCCACCTCGTCGAGGCGCTGGCCAAGGTCCGCACCGAGCACCCGAACGCGCACCTCGTCGTGGTCGGCAAGCGCGCCGACGGCGGACCGGTCGCGGCCGCCATCGAACGGCTCGGCCTGTCCCGCGCCGTCGAGTTCGTCAAGGGCATCACCGACGCCGAACTCGTCGACCTGGTGCGCGGCGCCCAAGTCGCCTGCGTGCCCTCCCTCTACGAAGGCTTCTCGCTGCCCGCCGCCGAGGCGATGGCCACCGGCACCCCGCTGCTGGCCACCACCGGCGGCGCCATCCCCGAGGTCGCCGGGCCGGACGGCGAGACCTGCCTCGCGGTGCCACCGGGCGACGCCGGGGCGCTCGCCAGCGGCCTGCTGCGGCTGTTGGGCGACGAGCCGCTGCGCCGCCGGCTGGGCGCGGCCGGCCGGGAGCGGGTGCTGGCCCGCTTCACCTGGCGGCAGGCCGCCATCGGCACCGCCGACCGCTACCGCGCGGCCATGGACCGCCAACGGGCCGGCGCCGCCCCCCGGTTCACCGGCCGCCGATGACCCCCGCCGCGCCGACCGCCCGCCGCCACCGCCGTACCTCCCCCCGCCCCTGACCGCCGGACGAAAGCGAACGCCGTGCTGACCGTCGACTTTTCCCGATTCCCGCTCGCCCCGGGCGACCGCGTCCTGGACCTGGGGTGCGGCGCGGGCCGGCACGCCTTCGAGTGTTACCGGCGGGGCGCGCAGGTCGTCGCCCTGGACCAGAACGGCGAGGAGATCCGCGAGGTCGCCAAGTGGTTCGCGGCGATGGAGGAGGCCGGCGAGGCCCCGGCGGGCGCCACCGCCACCGCCATGGAGGGCGACGCGCTGGCGCTGCCGTTCCCCGACGCCAGCTTCGACGTCGTGATCATCTCCGAGGTGATGGAGCACATCCCGGACGACAAGGGAGTGCTCGCCGAGATGGTCCGGGTGCTGCGCCCCGGCGGCCGGATCGCGGTCACCGTGCCGCGCTACGGCCCGGAGAAGATCTGCTGGGCGCTCTCCGACGCCTACCACGAGGTCGAGGGCGGCCACATCCGCATCTACCGCGGCGACGAACTCCTCGACAAGATGCGCCAGGCCGGCCTCGAACCGTACGGGACGCACCACGCCCACGGACTGCACAGCCCCTACTGGTGGCTCAAGTGCGCCTTCGGCGTGGACAACGACGCTGCGCTGCCGGTGAAGGCGTACCACAAGCTGCTGGTCTGGGACATCATGAAGAAGCCGCTGGCCACCCGGCTCGCCGAACAGGCCCTCAACCCCCTCATCGGCAAGAGCTTCGTCGCCTACGCCACCAAGCCGCACCTGCCCGAGGCGGCGGCCGAGCCCGAGGCGGCCGCGCGGCCCGCGGCGGAGCCCGCCGCCCGGCGCGCCCGGTCCACCAAGCCCGCCGCCACCCGCGGGGCCGCCACGTGACGAGCCCCGGGCGCACCGAACGGCTCGTCCTGCCGGGGGTGCTCACCGCAGACCAGGCCGCCCACACGGTCGCGGGCATCCTGGCGACCCAGCGCACGGACGGCGCCATCCCCTGGTTCCGCGGCCACCACCTCGACCCGTGGGACCACACCGAGGCCGCCATGGCACTGGACGCGGCCGGCGAACACGAGCGGGCCGAGGCCGCCTACGACTGGCTGGTCCGGCACCAGAACCCGGACGGCTCCTGGTACGCCGCCTACGCCGACGGCGACGCCGGCGCCCCCACCGACCGCGGCCGGGAGACCAACTTCTGCGCCTACCTCGCGGTCGGCGTCTGGCACCACTTCCTCTCCACCGGCGACGAGACCTTCCTGGACCGGATGTGGCCGGCGGTCTACGCGTCGATCGAGTACGTGCTGGAACTCCAGCAGCCCGGCGGCCAGATCGGCTGGAAGCGCGAGGACGACGGCACGCCGGTCCGCGACGCGCTGCTGACCGGCTCGTCCTCCGTCTACCAGGCACTGCGCTGCGCCCTGGCGCTGGCCGAGCAGCGCGAGGAGCCGCAGCCCGACTGGGAGTTGGCCCTCGGCCGGCTCGGCCACGCGATACGCCACCACCCCGAGCGGTTCCTCGACAAGTCCCGCTACTCCATGGACTGGTACTACCCGGTGCTGGGCGGCGCGGTGCGCGGCGCGGCGGCCCGGGCCCGGATCGACGCGGAGTGGGACCGCTTCGTCGTCCCCGGCCTCGGCGTGCGCTGCGTGTCGCCCAACCCCTGGGTCACCGGCGGCGAGAGCGCCGAACTGGCCCTGGCGCTCTGGGCGATGGGCGAGTCCGACCGGGCGGTGTCGATCCTCGGTTGGATCCAGCACCTGCGCGCCGAGAACGGCATGTACTGGACCGGCTACGTCTTCGAGGACGAGGCGATATGGCCACGGGAGTTGACCTCCTGGACGGCCGGTTCGCTGCTGTTGGCGGTGGCCGCCCTCGGCGGTGACGAGGCGACCACCTCGGTCTTCGGCGGCGAACGGCTGCCCTCCGGGCTGGCGCCGGACTGCTGCCGTTAACGGCGCCCCCGTGGAGCGCCCCGCGTAAGCCAGCGCGGGGCGCGGGATCCGGCCACCCCCGGTTGGCCGTTTACCGGTGGCGTCCCACCGGCGGGCGGGTCAGGCTGCGGACGATGTTCCCCGCCGAGATGCCCGCCGGAGGCGTGCCGTGTCCATTCCGCGTGCCGTGACCGATCCGCAGCCCCCCGCCCACCACCCCGCGTCCCGCGACCGTGCGGCCCTCCGCCGGGCCGTCGTCGCCCTGCTGTTGGCCTGCACGCTGACCCTGGGCGCCGTCGCCTGCGGCGGCTCGAAGAAGGACGAGGGCGGCGCCAGCGGCTCGCCCAGCCCCAGCAGTTCCTTCGAGAAGCAGAAGTTCGCCAAGACCCGCTTCGTCACCAACGCGGGCCTGGCGGCCGGCGCCACCTACAAGTGGATCATCAAGCCGTACAAGGAAGGCGGCTTCAAGAAGGGCGCCGACCACCGCAAGCGGACGCTGATCAAGGCCGGCCTCGCCGGCGTCTTCACCTACAACCGCCTCAAGGCCGCGGTCCGCAACGCCCAGGGCGACCCGACGCTCTCCAAGGCCCTCGCCCCGATCAACGGCGGCATCGACTCCCTCAAGGACCTCGGCACGAAGCTCCGCAAGGGCGAGGCCAGCCCCGACGACGTCGGCAAGTTCCAGAACGTCATCGGCGACGTCAAGGACGCGGGGAAAAAGAGCGGAGCGACGGTGACCGACCAAGTCCCTAGCACCTCGCAACTTGGTGGTTGATTCCCACGTTGTCGGCCTTCCCGCCGCGCGGGTTGCTGTTCTTTGCGCCTTGCGGCGCTGGCCGGTCCGCTTGCGCGGGGCCGATCCGCTGCGCGGGGCTGTTGGGTTGCGGTGACGGGCCTCCGGGGGCGGTGTGCCAGACTGCTTCGCTTTACGTCTGGCACACCGCCCCCTCCGGCCCGTCCCCTCCCGTTGAGGGGTGGTTTTCTCTGGGATGGGGCTGGACCTGAGTGGTCCTCTGACGGTCACCACACAGGCTCACGCGTCCTCGTCCTCTTACGGTCACCACGCAAGCTCATGCGCCTTCTTACGATCACCGCTCACGCTCGCACATCCTCTGACGGTCACCACTCAACCCAGCGGCCCGAGTTGACCCACCGGCAGGACGTGGCACTCACCGTCTTTCCCACCCTCCAACGGGAGGGGACGGGCCGGAGGGGTGGGGGTGCCAGACGTAAAGCGAAGCAGTCTGGCACCCCCACCCCGGAGGCCCGTCACCGCAACCCAACAGCCCCGCGCATCGGACAACAACCCCAACAGCCCCGCGCAGCGGACCGGCCCGCGCCGCAAGGCGCAAAGAACAGCAACCCGCGCGGCGGGGCAGCCAACAACGTGGGAAGCCCACCGCCGTTAGGCGGAGAGGTCGGCCAACACTCGCAACGTCGACGGGTCCGGTGCCGTGATCAATAGGTCCGTGACCGGGCCGGTGCGCCACAACTCCAGGCGTTCGGCGATACGTTGGGGTGGGCCGACGAGTGAGATCTCGTCGGCGAAGGCGTCGGGGACGGCGAGGACCGCCTCCTCGCGGCGGCCCTGGAGGAAGAGGTCCTGGACGCGGCGGGCGGCGTCCTCGAAGCCCATGCGGGCCATCAGGTCGGCGTGGAAGTTCTTCGCCGCGTGGCCCATGCCGCCGACGTAGAAGCCCAGCATCGCCTTCACCGGCAGGAGCCCCTCCGCGATGTCGTCGCAGACCTGCGCGCGCACCATGGGGGCGATCAGGAAGCCGTCGGGGGCGGTGGTCAGGGAGGGGCCGTAGACCTCGGGGCGGGTGGGCGACCAGTACAGCGGCAGCCAGCCGTCGGCGATTTCGGTGGTCTGGGCGACGTTCCGGGGGCCTTCCGCGCCCAGCAGGATGGGCAGGTCGGCGCGGAGCGGGTGCGTGATGGGCTTCAGCGGCTTGCCGAGGCCGGTGCCGTCCGGGCCGCGGTAGGGGTGGGGGTGGAAGCGGCCGTCGGACGCCACCGGGCCCTGGCGGCGCAGGACTTGGCGGACGACGTCCACGTATTCCCGGGTGGCGGTCAGCGGGCTCTTGGGGAACGGGCGGCCGTACCAGCCCTCCACGACCTGCGGCCCGGACAGCCCCAGCCCCAGCATCAGCCGCCCGCCGGAGAGGTGGTCGAGGGTGAGCGCGTGCATCGCGGTGGCGGTGGGGGTGCGGGCGGCCATCTGGGCGATGCCGGTGCCCAGTTTGATGCGGGAGGTGTGCGCGGCGATCCAGGTGAGCGCGGTGAACGCGTCGGAGCCCCAGGCTTCCGCGGTCCACACCGAGTCGTAGCCCAGGCGTTCGGCCTCGCGGGCGAGGTCGAGGTGCCGGGGGTCGGGGCCGCGGCCCCAGTAGCCGAGTGCCAGGCCGAGTCGCATGGGCCGCCCCTTAGCCACCAGTCAACGGCTGGCGGTGTGGTGAGATATGACGGAACGTCAGGTAGCGGTGGTGCGTCGGTGCACTGTACGGGGGCGGTGCGGACATGGCAACGGCCCCCGCCTGCGGGAGGCGGGGGCCGTGCGGTGGGCGTCCGGGGCGCCGGCGGCGCCCGGTCAGCCGCGCTGGATGCCGGTGGTGTCCTGGAGGATGCCGCGCCGGCCGTCCTGCGTCTGCGCGATCAGCGCGGCGCCGCGCTGGTCCACCGCGAGGTACCAGGTGCCGGGCGCCAGTTCGGCGATCGGGGAGGGCGAGCCGTCCTCGCCGTAGAGCGGGCGGGCCACCGGCACCGCGAACCAGAACGGCGCGAAGTCGGCCGGGGTGCCGGCCGCCGGGGTGGCGCCCGCCGCGCCGCCGGCCGCCGCCCCCGCCGCGTGCCCGACGGTGGCGCCGGCGTCACCGGCCGGGGCCTGCTGGCCGCCGTAGGACTGTCCGCCGGGGTAGCCGTAGCCGCCCTGCTGGTGCGCGCCGGCCGGGTAGCCGTAGCCCTGGGGCGACTGGGCGCCGCCGCCGTACGGGCCGGCCACCGGGGTCGGGCGGTCCGCGCCGACCAGGGCGACCTTCAGGGCCGGGACGAGCGGGGTGGCGACCGCGGCGCCCGCCAGGGCCAGCGCGGCGATCAGGCCGAGGATCAGACCGATGCCCGCGCCGGGGCTGTCGATGATCGCCCAGAACGCGGTCCAGGCGGCGAACAGGGACAGTGCCACGCCGAACTGCCCGAGCTCCAGCCCGGCGACCTTGCGCGGCTGCGGCAGCGCCCGCGCGGTGACGATCAGCGCGGCCGCGATGACGCCGGCCAGGTAGATGCTCATCAACAGGTGCAGCGCTTGCCAGGCGTTTGCATCGCCGTACGAGTTGAGGTTGAGGAACGAGGCGATCAACAGCACTACCGCTGCTCCGATCACCACGCCGTCGCCTCGACTGAGGGAGCGGATGTTCACGTAAAGGTCCTTTGTCGGTTTCGTGTTCCTGGTCGGCCGCGTGATGGCGTCGACGCGGTCGCTGGCGCGCGGTGCGAGGCACGGCGAGGGGCCCCATCGTAAAGGGGAACCTAGCGCCGAATCCTGTGGACCGCCCCGCGGTATCGGCGCGGCCCGCGGGCGGAAGTCCGTTCGGCGGGCGGTGGGAAGTCCGTTCAGCGCGTCAAGAAGTCCGTAATGCCCTCCGTGATCCCGCGGGCCGCCTTTTCCCGCCAAGCGGCGTCGGTCAATTGCGCGGCGTCCTTCGGATCGCGCATATTGCCGCACTCGATGAACACCTTCGGCACGGTGGAGAGGTTCAGCCCGCCGAGATCGGAGCGGACGTCCAACCCGGTGCCGTGCCCCAGGTAATTGGAACGAGAACTTCCGGTCGTCGCCGCGAAGCGGTCGGCCAGCCGCTCGCCCAAGTCCCGCGAGGGCGCGACGATCCGGGAGGTGTCGGCCGCGCCGGCGGTGACGCGCGCCGGGAGGATGACGTGGAAGCCGCGGTTGCCGGGGACCGAGCCGTCGGCGTGGACGGAGACCGCGGCGTCCGCGTGGACCCGGTTCCCCGCGGCGGCGCGGGCGTCCACGCACGGTCCGTACGGCCGGTCGCCGTCCTGGGTGAGGACGACCCGGGCGCCCGCGGCCTCCAGCAGCGCGCGGGCCCGCCGGACGACGTCGAGGGTGAAGTCCGCCTCGGCGTAGCCGTCGTTGGTGGCGGTGCCGGTGGTGTCGCACTCCTTGCGGTCGTTGCCGACGTCCACGGGGCGGGCGATCTCGGCGGTGTGGTCGCGGTTGTGCGGGTTGTGGCCGGGGTCCAGCAGCACGGTCCTGCCCTTGAGGCCGGCGTGCGGGGCACCGGTGGGGGCCGGGCGGTCCGCGCCCGCCGTGGGGGTGCCGCCCGGCGCCGGCGAGGTGGCGGCGCCGGCGGGGGAGTGGCCGCCGGCCGGCGGCCGCCAGACCAGCCAGCCGCCGACGCCGACGGCCACCACCACGGCCAGCGCGATCAGCAGGGTGCCGCGCGGACGGCGGCGGGGTGGGGGGAAGGTGCCGTTCGACATCTGCGCGATGGTAGCCGGCTCAGATTCCGGGGCCGGTACGCCGCAGGACGCGCAGTGAACGGTGCGCCGAGACCTCGGTGAACGCGCCGGATTCCAGGGCCCGTCGGTAGATGCGGTAGGGGGCCTGGCCGCCGTCCGCCGGGTCCGGGAAGACGTCGTGGATCACCAACAGCCCGCCGTCGGCGACGCGCGGGGCCCAGCCCTCGTAGTCGGCGGTGGCGTGCTCGTCGGTGTGGCCGCCGTCGATGAAGACCAGGCCGGCCGGCGCCTGCCACACCCGGGCGATCCGCGGTGAGCGGCCCACCAGGGCGATCACCCGGTCCTCCAGGCCCGCGGCGTGCAGCGTGCGGCGGAAGGTCGGCAGGGTGTCCATCCGCCCGACGACCGGATCGACGACCTCCGGGTCGTGGTACTCCCAACCGGGCTGCTGCTCCTCGCTGCCCCGGTGGTGGTCCACCGTGACGGCCATCACGTCGGCGGCCCGCGCCGCCTCGGCGAGCAGCAGCGTGGAGCGGCCGCAGTAGGTGCCGATCTCCACCAGCGGGAGCCCCAGCGCCGCCGCCTCGCCGGCCGCCGCGTACAGGGCGAGTCCCTCGTCCACGGGCATGAAGCCCTTCGCCGCCTCGAACGCGGCGAGGATCTCCGGCCGGAGCGCGAGCGGTGCCGTGGGGGCGGTCATGGGTTTCCTCCTGTGGGTGGACGGATCCTGCGAGAGGGATGGTGCCGTATGGGGGGTGGGGTGCGGAACGGGGGTGGGATTTCGCACGGTTGCCGTGCGGCCTTCGGCCTTCGTGTGTCCGTCTGCGTCTGCGTGTGGTCTTCGGGCGGGCGTTGTCCGGTCATGGCTCTTGGATGATCCGGCTTCTGGTTCCCCGGGTGTTACCGCGGTCGGGAATTCGCCGTATTCGGAGGCGGCGGGAAGGCGCACCGGAACGGCCCGGGGAACGCACCCCGGAACTCCCATAGGGGGCGGGATAAGGGCCGCCGATAAACCGCCCGCGGCGCGGCGGGAGGGGAATAGCGGAGGGCCGGTGCGGAATTCGGCAGGCCGTTTCCTGGGCGGGGGAGTGGGCGGGGGAGGGGCGGGCCGACCGCGTCCGATCCGTCGAAGCACCGGCGGGCGCCGGCCACGCATCTGACCTTCCGTCAGATTGGAACGTGTTCTACTCTGCCGGGCATGGGCATCGGAATCACGCAGGACCACCGGGACCTCGCGGAGGCCGTGCGCGGCTGGGTCGCGCGGGCCGTACCGCCCGAGGACGTGCGCAAGCTGCTCGACGCCGCGCCGGCGCGGACCGGCCGGCCCGCCCACTGGGACGGGCTCGCCGAGCAGGGGCTGCTCGGCCTGCACCTCCCCGAGGCGGACGGCGGGGGCGGCGGCGCACTGCTCGATCTCGCCGTCGTGCTGGAGGAGTTCGGCCGCGCCGTGCTGCCCGGCCCCCATCTGCCCACCGTGCTGGCCGCCGCGCTGCTGCACCGCGGGGGCGCGCCCCGGGACCTGGTGCGGGCGCTGGCCACCGGCGGGCGGACCGCCGCCGTCGCCCTCGGCAGCGGCTCGCTCACCGCCGTGGAGGGCGCCGACGGCTATCTCCTGGACGGCACCGCGCCCCCGGTCCTGGCCGGCGGCGACGCCGAGTTGATCGTGCTGGCGGCCGAGGCCGCCGCGGGGACGGTGTGGCTGGCGGTGGACGCCGCCGACCTCGCCGTCCGCGTCCAGGACAGCGCCGACCCGACCCGGCCGACCGCCGAGGTCCGCGCCGACGGGACGGCGGTGCCCGGCGGGCGGCGCCTCGCGGTCGACGGCGCGCTGGTCCGCGATCTGGCCGGGCTGCTGTTCGCCGCGGAGGGCTGCGGCACCGCCGCCCGGGCGCTGGAGACCGCCGCCGGGCACGCCGCGGTGCGCGAGCAATTCGGCCGCCCCATCGGCCAGTTCCAGGGCGTCAAGCACCTCTGCGCCGACATGCTGGTCCGCTGCGAGCAGGCCCGCGCGCTGGTCTGGGACGCCGCCCGGGCCGTCGACGCGGGGCCCGAGGTGCGCGGCCTGCTCGCCGCGCTGGCCACCGCGACCGCCCTGGACGCCGCCGTCAGTTGCGCCAAGGACTGCATCCAGGTCCTCGGCGGTATCGGCTTCACCTGGGAGCACGACGCCCACCTCTCTTTGCGCCGGGCGATCACCGCCCGGCAGTTGCTCGGCGGCGGCGACGCCCACCGGCAGCGCGCCGCCCGCCTCGCCGCCGCCGGCGCCCGTCGTGCCCTTCGCCTGGAACTCCCGGCCGGGGCCGAGGAGTTCCGGGACGCGGCGCGCGCCGCCGCCGAGCGGGTACGCGGCCTGGACCCCGTCGCCGCCCGCCGCGCCCTGGCCCCCACCGGATACGCCGCGCCCCACCTCCCCGCCCCCTACGGACTGGGCGCCGGGCCCGTGGAACAGCTCGCCATCCAGCAGGAGATGGCCGCCGCCGGCGTCCGGGTGGCCGAACTGGGCATCGCCACCTGGGTGGTGCCGGCCCTCCTCGCCCACGGCACGGCCGCCCAACAGGAGCGGTATCTGCCGCCCACCCTCCGCGGCGACCTGACGTGGTGCCAGCTCTTCTCGGAGCCGGAGGCCGGATCGGACCTGGCGTCGCTGCGCACCCGCGCCGAGCGGACCGCGGACGGCCGGTGGCGGGTCAACGGCCAGAAGGTGTGGACCTCGGCCGCGCGGACCGCCGGCCACGGCATCCTGCTCGCCCGCACCGATCCGGACGCGCCCAAGCACCGCGGCCTGACCTTCTTCGTCGTCGACATGGCGAGCCCGGGCGTCGACGTCCGTCCGCTGAAGGAGATCACCGGCGACGCCCTCTTCCATGAGGTCTACCTCGACGACGTGCTGCTGCCGGCGGACGCGGCGGTCGGCGCGGTCGGCGACGGCTGGCGGGTGGCCCGCACCACCCTCGGCAACGAACGCGTCCACATGGCCGACCAAGTGGCCTTCGACACCGGCCTGGAGGCCCTGTTGGCGCGCACCGCCGACCTCGACGGCGCCCTCCGCGCCCGGGTCGGCGCGCTGGTGGCCGAGGCGCACGCGCTCGGCTGCATCGGGCTGCGCACCACCCTCCAGCGGGTCGCGGGCGAGGAGCCGGGCGCCGGCGCCAGCGTCCGCAAGCTGGTGCAGACCGCGCACCAGCAGAAGGTCGCCGACCTCGCCCTGGAACTCCTCGGCCCGGCCGGCGCGGTCAACGAGGGACCCGGCGAACGGGCCCTGCACGGCTTCCTGATGTCGCGCTGCCTGACCATCGCCGGCGGCACCACCCAGATCCAGCTCAACGTCGTCGCGGAGCGCCTGCTCGGCCTGCCCCGCGACCCCGAGCCCCGCCCCCTCATCTGACCGCACGCATCTGGCCCAGGAGGTCCGCATGGCCGGCACGGCGTACATCATCGGCGTCGGGATGACCCGCTTCGAGAAGCCCGAGACCCGCGACTGGCAGTACTGGGACATGGCGCGGGAGGCGGGCGGCGCGGCCCTCGCCGACGCCGCCGTCGACTACCACGCGATCGAGCAGGCGCCGGTCGGCTACTGCTTCCAGCCGTCCACCGCCGGCCAGCGCGCCGTCTACGAACTGGGCCGGACCGGCATCCCTGTCTACAACGTCAACAACAACTGCGCCACCGGCGCCACCGCGCTGATGATGGCCCGCCAGTTCGTCGCCTCGGGCCTCAACGACTGCGTCCTGGCGCTGGGCTTCGAGAAGATGAAGCGCGGCGCGCTGGGCGGGGGTTCGGACGGCGGTGACGTCAAGACCTCCCCCGTTGCCCGGCATTACGGGGTGATGGCCGCGGCGCACGGCGTCGAGATGACCCCGCCCACCGCCCAGATCTTCGGCAACGCGGCCCGCGAGCACATGGACCGCCACGGCACCACCGCCGAACAGCTCGCCATGGTCGGCGCCAAGAACCACCGGCACTCCGTGCACAACCCCCACGCCCAGTTCCGGGACGCGTACACGGTCGAGGAGGTCCTCGCCGCGCGCACCGTGCACCGGCCGCTCACCAAGCTCCAGTGCTCGCCGACCTCGGACGGCGCCGCCGCGGCGGTGGTCGCCTCGGAGCGGTTCGTCCGCGCACACGGCCTGGCCGACCGGGCGGTGGAGATCGCCGCCCAGGCCATGACCACCGACACCGAGGAGAGCTTCGCCTCCGGCTCCTGCATCGACGTGGTCGGCGCCCCGCTGACCCGCGAAGCGGCCCGCCAGGTCTACGCGGCCGCCGGCCTGGGCATCGAGGACGTCGACGTCATCGAGCTGCACGACTGCTTCTCCATCAACGAGCTGCTGACCTATGAGGCGCTGGGGATGTGCGCGCCCGGAGAGTCGGGGAAGCTGATCGCCGACGGCGCCACGACCCACGGCGGCCGTTGGGTGGTCAACCCGTCCGGCGGCCTGATCTCCAAGGGGCATCCGCTGGGCGCCACCGGCCTGGCCCAAGCCGCCGAACTGGTCTGGCAGTTGCGCGGCACGGCCGGCGACCGGCAGGTCCCCGGCGCCCGCGTCGGCCTCGCCCACAACATCGGCCTGGGCGGCGCGGCGGTGGTGACGCTGCTGCGGAGGTGAGCGCCGGGGGCCGGTGCGGTGCGCCGGCCGGTTCGCGTACCGTCGGGTGACGTTCGTCTTCCCGTTGACCTGAGGAGCCCCTCCCCACCATGAAGGCCCTGCTCTGGCTGCTGCTCGTGGCCGCCCTCGTCTTCAACCTCGCCACCTACGCGCTGTGGGACGGCTCGCTCCGGGCGGTGCTGAGCCTCGGTTCCGGCGCGGTCTGCCTCGCCTGCGCGGGCGGGCTGCGGCTGCTGCGCGGCCGGCGCGCGCAGGAGGCGTAGGCGCGGCGCACGGGGTCGGGGTCACGGACCCCGGGCCCGGCCTACGTCCCGCGTCCTAGGCCCGCACGCGTGGCGAATGCACCGTTATCCCGATGCGCGGGGCGCGCGTGCGGTGCGAGCATGGCCGGCATGCCCCCGATAGCCACCCCTTCCACGCTGTCCGCGACCGCGCGCCGGACGGCGGCGCCGGCCTGGCTGGTGATGCTGCTGGTCTGCGCCGGACAGTTCCTGGTCGTGCTGGACGTCTCCGTCGTCAACGTGGCGCTGCCCGCCATGCGGACCGGCCTCGGCCTGACCGAGCTGGGCCTCCAGTGGATCGTCAACGCCTATGTGATCACCTTCGCCGGTTTCATGCTGCTCGGCGGCCGGGCCGCCGACATCTTCGGCCGCAAGCGGATCTTCGTGGTGGGGCTGGCGCTGTTCACCGTCGCGAGCCTGGCCGGCGGACTCGCCCAGCAGCCCTGGCAGTTGATCGCCGCCCGCACCATCCAGGGCGTGGGCGCCGCGGTGCTCTCCCCGGCCACCCTCACCATCCTCACCACCTCCTTCCCGGCCGGCCCGGCCCGCACCCGGGCGATCGCGACCTGGACGGCGGTCGGCGCCGGCGGCGGCGCGGTGGGCGGCCTGGTCGGCGGCGTCCTCACCCAGTACCTGTCGTGGCGCTGGGTGCTGTTGATCAACGTGCCGGTGGGCGCACTGGTGTTGACCGGTGCGGCGCTGTGGCTGGCCGAGAGCCGGCACGGTTCCGGACGGCGGCTGGACGTGCCCGGCGCACTGCTGGTGACCGGCGGGCTGGGCCTGGTGGCGTACGGCATCGTGCAGACCGAGACGCACGGTTGGGGATCGGCGGCCGCCCTGCTGCCGCTGGCCGCCGGACTGCTGGTGATCGCCGCCTTCGTCGCCGTCGAGGCGCGCACCAAGGCGCCGCTGATGCCGCTGGGGCTGTTCCGGCTGCGGTCGGTCTCCTCGGCGAACGCGGCGATGGTACTGTCCGGCGCCGCGATGTTCTCCATGTGGTACTTCCTGTCGCTCTACACGCAGAACGTCCTCTCCTACAGCCCCCTCCAGGCCGGGCTCTCCTTCCTGCCGCACTCGCTGTCGATCGTGCTCGGCTCGAAGGCGGCGCCCCACCTGATGAACCGGCTCGGCGCCAAGACGCTGGCGGTCTGCGGCGCGGTGATCTCGCTGTGCGGGATGTTCTGGCAGAGCACGCTGACGGTCGACGGGACCTACCTCGGGACGATCCTCGGCCCCGGCATCCTGATGGCGCTGGGCGCCGGACTGACCGCGACGCCGACCGCCGCCATCGCCACCTCCGGCGCCGGCCCCTCCGAACAGGGCCTGGTCTCCGGCCTGATCAACACCTCCCGTCAGATGGGCGGCGCGCTGGGCCTGTCGGTGCTCTCCACCGTCGCGGCCTCCCAGATCGCCGCCGGCCACGGCCGGGCGGCCCTGGCCAGCGGCTACGGCATGGCCTTCCTGGTCGGCGGGATGGTGCTGGTCGGCAGCATCGTGCTGATGCTCCTCGCGCTGCCCCGCCGGCGCGCGGACGCCGACCAGGGCTGAAGCCGCCGCCGGGCCGCCCCCCCCGCGGCCCCAACGCGCCCGCTACAGCCAGCCGTTGCGGCGGGCCGCGCGGACCGCCTCCATGCGGTTGCGGGTGCCGGTCTTGCCGATGGCGGCCGAGAGGTAGTTGCGGACCGTGGCCTGCGAGAGGTGCAGCTTGGCGGCGATGTCGGCGATCGTCGCGCCGTCCACGGCGGCGGTCAGCACCTCGCGCTCGCGCGGGGTCAGCGGATTGGGCCCGGCGCTCAACGCGGCGGCGGCCAGCCCCGGATCGATCACCCGCTCCCCGGCCAGCACCCGGCGGATCGCCGCCGCCAGATCCTCCACCGGGCCGTCCTTCACCAGGAAGCCGGAGGCCCCGGCCTCCATGGCGCGGCGCAGATAGCCGGGCCGCCCGAACGTCGTGACGATCAGCACCTTGCACGACGGCAGTTGGTCGCGCAGCTCGGCGGCGGCGTCCAACCCGCTCAGGCCGGGCAGTTCGATGTCCAGCAGCGCGACGTCCGGCCGGGACGCCAGCGCCGTCGGGACGATCTCGTCGCCGGCCGGCACCTGGGCCACCACCTCCATGTCCGCTTCGAGGTCGAGCAGCAGCGCCAGCGCGCCCCGCATCATCCGCTGGTCCTCGGCCAGCAGGATCCTGATCACCCGGCCCACTCCTCATCCGCCAGATCGCCCGCGCCCACCGGTAGTTCGGCGGTCACTCGGAAGCCGCGCCGGCCGTCGGGGCCGCTGCGCAGCGTGCCGCCCGCCGCGGCCAGCCGCTCGGCCAGCCCCGTCAGGCCCGTGCCGCCCACCGGCCCCGCGGCGGCGCCGGGCGAGGGGGCGGCCGCCCCGTCCGCGTCGGACGATCCGGAGCCCAGGGGACCCCGCCCGTCGTCCGTGATCGTCAGCCGCACCCGCTCGTCGTCGGTGTGCACCTCGATCTCGCAGCGGGTGGCACCGCTGTGCCGGACGGCATTGGTGACGCCCTCCCGGACCACCCAGCCCAGCAGCGCCTCGGCCTGCGGCGGCAGCGGCGGACCGGCTCGCCGCACCACCGGCTCGATGCCGGCGCCGTCCAACGCCGAGCGGGCCCGGTCGAGTTCGGTGCCCAGGCTGCCCTCGCGGTAGCCGCTGACCGCCTCCCGGACCTCGGTCAGCGCCTGCCGGCCCACCGCCTCGATGTCCGCGGCCTGGGCCAGCGCCGCGTCGAGGTCGCGGGGCGCCAGCCGGCGCACCGCCTCCGCCTTCACCACCACCACGGACAGGGTGTGCCCCAGCAGGTCGTGCAGGTCGCGGGAGAACCGCAGCCGCTCCTTCTCCACGGCGCTGCGGGCCAGCTCCTGACGGGTGGCCCGCAGCTCGTTGATGGTGTCGAAGAGGCTGAGGACGGTGGCCGTCACCATTCCGGACAGGAACGTGCCGTAGCCGATGCCGAACGAGCCCCAGGGCTCGTCGCCGTGCCAGCCGGACAGGAACCCGGCCGAGCCGCTGAGCACGATCAGCCAGATCGCCAGCGGCTTGCCGCGCAGCGCCCGCACCGTGCCGGAGGCCAGCGACAGCAGCGGGAAGAACAGGAACCACTCGCCGCCGAAGCCGAGCGCGATGACGACGGTGACCACGGTCAGCGCGGCCAGGGCGTAGAGCGGGTAACGGGTGTCGCGCCGGCGGGGGTTGAAGGCGGAGAAGACGACCGAGATGTAGAGGGAGTTGAAGGTCAGCAGCCCGGCGCCGGCCAGCCAGGGATTGCCGGTCTTGCCCTGGATGATGTTGGAGAACGCGCCCATCCCCATCAGCAGCCAGGGCAGGAAGGCGTACCGGCCGGGTCCCTTGTCCACCCGCTCGGTCGACTCCGCCGCCGTGCACCCGTGCCGGTCCGCCGCGCCGTCGGGCGCCGCGTCCCGCTCCCGCCGTCCGCGCTCCGGCCTCATGTCGCCCACTGCCTCGTCCCGCTCACCGCTCCGTGCCCTTCCCTGTGATCTTCCCAGCCGCCGGCCGCCCGCGCTCGCGGCGCGTGACCGCCGAAGTGTGCCAGCCGGCCGGCCGGCACTGCCACTGTCTGCGGGCCCGGCGCGGCGGCGCCCCCCGTGCCGCCGCCGCGCGCGCCGCCCGACACCCACGACGTTACGGAGCGTCGCGACCCGGCGGCAGTGCCGAATGTGGGGAAAGACCACTGACAAATGTCACGGCCGGCGCGCGCCGTGTGGCGGGCGCGTTCCCGTAGGAGCCGCCACCGCACGGTATCTGACATACCGTCAGGGGTCTTCCGAGTGCCGCCCGCATCGGCTATACATGACTGCCATCGGCTAGAACGCGTTCTAGAAGAGTTGTGCCGACGAGCGCGGGCCCGCCGATCCGAGACGACCCCGGCACGGCCGACGGTGCGGACGGCCGGGCCGGGGTCTCGACACCGTGGTGAAGGAGAGCAGCACCCCCATGCCCATCGACGCCGCCAAGGCCACCTCCGCCGAGCCGCGGACCACCGAACTCGCCTGGGACCACAAGGACGTCCAGCTCTACCACCTCGGCATCGGCGCCGGCGCGGCCACCCCGGAGAGGCCGGGCGCCGCCACCGACCCCGACGAGCTCCGCTACACCCTGGAGAGCGCCCTGCACGTGCTGCCCAGCTTCGCCACCGTCGCCGGCGGGGGGATGGCGCTGGCCGGCGGCCTCTCCGCCCCCGGCATCGACGTCGACCTGGCCGCCGTCCTGCACGGCGGGCAGACCGTCACCGTGCACCGCCCGCTGCCCGTGCGCGGCCGCGCCACCCAGACCTCCACCGTCCCGGCCGTCTACGACAAGGGCAAGGCCGCCGTCATCGTGCTGCGCTCCGAAGTGGCCGACGAGGACGGGCCGTTGTGGACCTGCGACACCCAGATCTTCGTCCGCGGCGAGGGCGGCTTCGGCGGCGAGCGCGGCCCGTCGGTCCGCGGCGAACTGCCCGACCGGGCGCCCGACCTGACCACCGAGCGCCTGGTCCGCGCCGACCAGGCGCTGCTCTACCGCCTGTCCGGCGACTGGAACCCGCTGCACGCCGACCCGGAGTTCGCCAAGCTGGCCGGCTTCGACCGGCCGATCCTGCACGGCCTGTGCTCGTACGGGGTGACGCTGAAGGCGGTGGTGGACGCCGCGCTGGGCGGCGACGTCACCCGGGTGCGGTCGTACACGGCGCGGTTCGCGGGCGTGGTGTTCCCCGGCGAGACGCTGCGGATCCGCCTGTGGCGCGAGGAGCGCGAGGGCGGCGGCCGCATCCGGGTCGCGGTCACCGCGGTCGAGCGGGACGACGCGCCGGTCCTGGCGGACACCGTGGTCGAGCACGACTAGCCGCGCACGCCAAGCCCGTCCGGCGCCGGGCGCGCGGCCGCCGGGCCGCGGCGACACGCCGGGCGGGGCCGGAAAGCCGTACGTACGAGAGGAGGCGCTCGCATGCGCGCAGCCGTACAGCACGAGACGGGACACAGCGAGCTGGAGGTGCTCGACGACGTCGAGGCGGTGGGGTTCGGGCCCGGCCGGGTCCGGATCCGCATCCGGGCCACCGGACTGTGTCACTCCGACCTCTCCGCGATGAGCGGGGTGCTGCCCCAACCCACGCCGTTCGTCCCCGGGCACGAGGGGGCCGGGGAGATCCTCGACGTCGGCGACGGGGTCACCGACCTGAAGGCCGGCGACCGGGTCCTGATGTGCTGGCTGCCCGCCTGCGGGAGCTGCCCGTCCTGTCGGCGCGGCCAGAGCCACCTGTGCCTGGCCGGCTTCATGAACGCCGGCACCCCCAACTTCCGGCGCCCGGGCGGAGACGTCTTCGGCTTCGCCGGGACCGGCACCTTCGCCGAGGAGGTGGTGGTCGCCGCCAACTGTGCGGTCCCGATCCCCGACGACGTCCCCTACGAGATCGCCGCCCTGATCGGCTGCGGGGTCACCACCGGGCTCGGTGCCGCCTTCAACACCGCCAAGGTGGAGGCCGGTTCGTCGGTCGCGGTGATCGGCTGCGGCGGCGTCGGCATCTCCGTCCTCCAGGGGGCGCGGGCCTGCGGCGCCGCCCAGATCGTCGCCGTCGACCCGGTGGCGAGCCGCCGGGAGGCCGCCCTCCGCTTCGGCGCCACCGAGGCCGTCGCCCCGGACGGACTCGCCGACGCCAAGGCCAGGATCACCGCCGGCGAGGGCTTCGACTACGTCTTCGAGGTCGTCGGAAAGTCCGCCACCGCCCGCACCGCCTACGAGACCACCCGGCGCGGCGGCACCCTCTGCGTGGTCGGCGCCGGCGCGCTGGACGACACCTTCCAGGTCAGCATGTTCGAGCTGTTCTTCGACGAGAAGCGGATCCTGCCGTCCCTCTACGGGGGCGCGGACGTGCTGCGCTCCTACGAGCGGGCCATCGCCCTGTGGCGGGCCGGCCGGATCGACCTCGAAGGGCTGATCACCCACCGGGTCCGGCTCGACGGCATCAACGACGCCCTGGACCAGATGCGTTCGGGCACCGCGCTGCGCACCTGCATCGAGATCTGACGTCGACGGGACGGGAGAGGACACGCATGGCACAGCCACTGGAGGGCCTGACCGCGCTCGTCACCGGCGCCGGGCGCGGCCTGGGCCGGGCCGAGGCCCTGGAACTCGCCCGGCTCGGCGCCCGGGTCGTCGTCAACGACTTCGGCCAGCCGGGCAGGGATGGTTCGGGGGCGGCCTCGGGGGCGCCGGCCGAAGCCGTCGCCGAGGAGATCCGCGCGGCCGGCGGCCAGGCCGTCGCGCACACCGGCGACGTCGCCGACCACCAACAGGCCGGCACGCTCGTCCAGTTGGCGATCGACACCTACGGCCGACTGGACGTCCTGGTCAACAACGCGGGCATCCTGCGCGACCGGATGGTGTTCTCGATGACCGAGGACGAGTGGGACTCGGTGATCCGGGTGCACCTCAAGGGCCACTTCAACACCACCCATTTCGCCGCCGCGCACTGGCGCGCCCGCTCCAAGGCGGCCGGCGGCCCGGTCTTCGGCCGGATCGTCAACACCTCCTCCGAGGCGTTCCTCGCCGGCTCGGCCGGCCAGCCCAACTACGCGGCGGCCAAGGGCGGCATCGTGGGCCTGACCACCTCCACGGCGCTGGCGCTGGCCAAGTACGGCGTGACCGCCAACGCCATCTGCCCGCGCGCCCGCACCCGGATGACCGAGGACGTCTTCGCCGGCTTCGCGGTCCCCGAGGAGGGCCGGCCCGACCCGTTGGCGCCCGAGCACGTCGCGCCGCTCGTCGGCTACCTCGCCTCGCCGGCCGCCGCCGGCATCAACGGCCAACTCCTGGTCGTCCACGGCGGCATGGTCGCGATCGCCGAACGCCCGCGGATCGCCGCGAAGTTCGACACCGCAAAGGACGTCTTCAGCTACGAGGAGTTGGACGGCCTGCTCACCCCGTACTACGCGGGGCGGCCGGCCCACGAGACCTTCGCGGCCGCCGAGGTGCTGGGCCTCAAGCACGACTGACGCGCGCACCGCGGACGCCCGGGACACGGAACGGCCGTGGCCGCCGCCCGCACGATGCGGGTGGCGGCCACGGCCGTTGAGCTCTCCGGTCCGCTCCTCAGGTCTGCGCCTGGTGGTCGCGGCGGTGCCGCCCCTGCGCGGCCTGCCCCTCTTCCGAGGTGGCGGCCGGGCCGCGGTGCCTGCCGGAGCCTGCGGCCTCGGCGGCTGCCTCCTGGAGGCGCGCCTGGGTCGTGTCGGTTCGGGCTTCGGACATGAAAAGAGTCACTCCGTCAGATCGCTTATGGCTGTACGCGTCGGGACCTCCGCCGGCTCCCGCCGGGACGCGTCCCGTGCGGTGCCGTCGGTGGCCGGGTCAACCGGCTGCACAGCCCCCGCCGGAATACTAACGGGGCGGGAATCAGCGCTCCACTGTGGCTCTCGGGACGGGAGAGGCGCCTGTTGCAGAGGAACTGGCCTGCACAGGCGGGGATGCGCAGGCCCGTCGTGCGGTTCCGCGCTGCGGGACTTCGGTTGTGGAGATGCTGTGGAGTTGACGCCGTTATCGCCCGCATCCGGGGCAATTTCCGCACCGCCGACGCCCTTCGGAACCGCCGGAATCTTTGCGTCCGCAATGGCGTTGGGGGTGGTGGTGCCGGAGGGAGCGGTATCGGACGCGGCGGCGCCGGTCGAGCTGGCGCCGGGCGGTGCGCCGGCCGCCCCGGCGTCCGGCGCCTCGGCCGGAATCATCCGCTCCGCAACCGGCCCCAGCGGTATGGCCATCCGGGCCACCCCGCACGGCACCGCCGCCGTCGCGTACGGAAGCAGCAGCTCGCCCTCCGCCGTCCACCGGCCGCTGCCCGCCAACCAGCCGTCCGGGGCGGGGAATTGCCGCAACTGCCGCTGTGCGGGCCGCCATACGCCCAGCCGGGGCCCGCCGGAGGCATCGCGGCCGTCGGGGTCGTCGCGACGGCCCGGGGCGTCGAGCCGGAACGCCACCGCGCAGCTCTCCGGGCGCAGCGTCCGCCCCGGTTGCACGGCGAACGGCGTCATCGTCGCCCCCGGCACCCGCAGGCACTCCGGGAACCGCACCGGCCGGCTGCTGCCCAACACGCCCCAGCCCACCCGCTCGTGGCCGGGGGCGTCGGAGCGGACCAGCAGCAGCCCGCTGTCCGGATCGGCGAGCAACAGCCGGTCGTCGCTCTCCTCGGTGATCTGGAGCAGCGGGCTGACCTCCCCGTCGCGCGCCAGGTCGACCACCACCGTCTTGGTGCGGCCGGCCAACTCCCGGTCCACGGCCAGCAGTCGACCGTCGCGATCCAGCCAGGCGCCGCCGGTGCAGCGGCCCGGCACCACGGCGACCCGCTCGGGGCCCGCCGCCCCGCCGTGCACCCGCCACACCGCGGTGTGCTCCGCGCCGGGCGCCAGCGCATAGCCGAGCCGGCCGCCGGGGGCGGGCGGCAGCAGCGCGAGCGCCCCGGCCGCCACCGCGCCGACCAGGACCTCGTGGGTGCCGGGCCCGGTGGGGGAGAGCACCGAGACGGTGAAACGGTCGGCGACCCGGCGGACGATCACCACCCGGCCGTCCGCGAGCGGCAGCAGCCCGCTGTCCGGCTCCTCGGGCTGGCTGCCCGCCAGCGGGACCGCGTACGGCTCCGGGCCGCCGATCGTCCAGCGCTCCGGGAACCAGCTCCCGGCGGCGTCGTCGTGCCGGGCGAGCCGGGCGGCGTACGAGCCGTCCGCCGCAAGGGTCAGCGCCGCGCGGGGCGGGCCGCCGGGCGCCGTGGTGTTCTCACTGGCACGGATCGTCATCGGTGCCACCTCCCGTCGGGACGTTAGTTTTCGCACTTCCGGCCGATCAACGAGAGTTGCCGCTCTTCACGCATAAGGGTGGCCCTTGTCCGGTTCGCCGGTAAGGAGAGGGGTGGGTGTGCTCAGTGATTCAAGGATGCTTAAAGTTAGGGCGACCTAAGTTGCCGTCGGCGGCGGGGCGGCTCCGCCCTGCCCGCCCGGCGCCCCCTCGATCTGGAGTGACGCGATGCCCCTTCGCCGCCGCGGCGCCGCCGCCCTAGCCCTCGTCGCCGCCGGCGCCCTCGCGCTCGCCGGCTGCGGCTCCTCCGGTGCGGACGGCGGGAGCGACCGCGGCGCGGGCTCGAAGTCCGTGGCCCAGGGCGGCAAGGACTTCGGCAAGGCCGCCGACGAGACCGCGAAGATGGGCACCGACGCCAAGCCGGGCCAGTTCCCGCGCACCGTCCGGCACGCCATGGGCACCACCACGCTTCCCGCCGCCCCCAAGCGCGTGGTCGTCCTCGACGTCGGCGAGCTCGACAACGTCGTCTCGCTCGGCATCAAGCCGGTCGGCTACGCGCCCACCGAGGGCGACGCCGCGCTCCCGGACTACCTCGCCAAGGACGCCGGCCACCCCAAGAGCGTCGGCACCATCAACGGCCTCAACCTGGAGGCCATCAACGCCCTCAAGCCCGACCTCATCCTGGGCAGCAAGCTGCGCGCCGAGAAGCAGTACCCGCAGCTCAGCAAGATCGCCCCGACCGTCTTCTCGATCCGCCCCGGCTTCACCTGGAAGCAGAACTACCTGCTCAACGCCGCCGCCCTCGACAAGACGGCACAGGCCAAGACCGCGCTGGCCGTCTACGAGGCCAAGGCCGAGAAGCTGGGCGACGACATCGGCCCGCACAAGCCGACCGTGTCGATGCTGCGCTACATGCCGCAGTTCACCCGCCTCTACGCCCAGCGCTCCTTCATCGGCACCGTCCTGAAGGACGTCGGTCTGCCCCGCCCCAAGAACCAGCAGGCCGACGACCTCGCCGTCGAGGTCAGCCCGGAGAACATCAACCAGGCCGACGCCGACTGGATCTTCACCGGCGTCTACGGCGACCCCAAGTCCACCAAGCGGGACACCGCCGAGCAGAACCCGCTGTGGAAGAACCTCAAGGCGGTCAAGGACGGCCACGCCAAGAACGTCAAGGACGAGACCTGGTACCTCGGCCTCGGCGTCACCGCGGCCGACAGCGTCCTCACCGATCTGCGCGCCCTGCTCGTGAAGTAGCGGCCTGGTGACGGGAGCCGTTCCGCGAAGCGGCCGCCGGGTCAACTGGCGGCCGGCCGCGCCCCGGAGCGGCGGCCCGCTGCCTCGGCCGACCGGGGCCCGGCGCGCGGGCGCGGGGGGAGGGTAACCTTCCCCCCGTGCCCGCACTGTCTGAAGTCCTCGCCGCGCTCGACGTCCTCTGGCCCCCCGAGCGGGCCGAAGGATGGGACGCCGTCGGCACCGTCTGCGGCGACCCCGACGCCGAGGTCCGCCGGGTGCTGTTCGCCGTCGACCCGGTCCAGGAGATCGTCGACGAGGCGGTGCAGCTCGGCGCCGACCTGCTCGTCACCCACCACCCGCTCTACCTGCGCGGGACGACGACGGTCGCGGCCTCGACCTTCAAGGGCAAGGTCGTGCACACCCTCATCAAGCACGACATCGCCCTGCACGTCGCGCACACCAACGCCGACACCGCCGACCCCGGCGTCTCCGACGCCCTGGCCGGCGCGCTGGACCTGCGGATCCTGCGCCCCCTGGTGCCGGACCCGAGCGATCCGGCCGGCCGCCGCGGCCTGGGCCGGATCTGCGAACTCCCGCACCCGATGACGCTGGCCGAGCTGACCGCGTACGCCGCGGCCCGCCTGCCCGCCACCGCGCAGGGCATCCGGGCGGCCGGCGACGTGGACGGCGAGATCCGCACCCTCGCGGTCTCCGGCGGCTCCGGCGACAGCCTCTTCGACGACGTGCGGGCGGCCGGTGTGGATGCCTTCCTCACCGCCGACCTGCGCCACCACCCGGCCTCCGAGGCCACGCAGACCACCGGGCACAACGGCCCGTTGGCCCTGCTGGACGTGGCCCACTGGGCCACCGAGTGGCCGTGGTGCGAGCAGGCCGCGGCCCAACTCGACGCGGTCTCCGACCGGCACGGATGGGGACTGCGCACGCACGTCTCCCGCACGGTCACCGACCCCTGGACCGCCCACGCGGCGTCCGCCCCGCTCACCAGCCACCCGGAAAACTCGCACACCACAGGAGCCCCCCGCTGAACGCCGCGCCCGCCGACCAGATCCGCCTCCTCGACGTCCAGGACCTCGACGTCCGGCTCACCCAGCTCGCGCACCGGCGCAAGAACCTCCCCGAGCTGGCCGAGCTCGCGACCCTGGAGGGCGACCTCACCCAGCAGCGCGATCTGCTCGTCGCCGCCCAGACCGAGGAGAGCGACACCAGCCGCGAGCAGACCAAGGCGGAAGGGGACGTCGACCAGGTCCGCCAGCGCGCCGCCCGCGACCAGAAGCGCCTCGACTCCGGCGCCGTCAGCTCCCCCAAGGACCTGGAGAACCTCCAGCGCGAACTGACCTCGCTGGCCAAGCGCCAGGGGGACCTGGAGGACGTCGTCCTGGAGGTCATGGAGCGCCGCGAGGCCACCCAGGAGCGGGTCCGCGAGCTGACCGACCGGGTCGCCGCCATCCAGTCCAAGGTCGACGACGCCACCGCCCGCCGGGACACCGCCAACGCCGAGATCGACGCCGAGGTCGCCACGATCAACAAGGAGCGCGAACTCACCGTCGCCGACATCCCCGCGGCGCTGATCACGCTCTACGACCGGATCCGCACGAAGCAGGGCGGCATCGGCGCCGCCCGCCTCTCCCAGCGCCGCTGCGAGGGCTGCCGGCTGGAGCTGGACATCACCGAGCTCAACGACGTGCGCACGGCCGCCGCCGACGCCGTCGTCCGGTGCGAGAACTGCAGCCGCATCCTGGTCCGCACGCCCGACTCGGGGTTGTAGGCCGTGCCCCGCGAGCTGATCGTGGAGGCCGACGGCGGGTCCCGGGGCAACCCGGGGCCGGCCGGCTACGGGGCGGTCGTCCTCGACCCGGCGAGCGGCGAGGCGTTGGCCGAGGCCGCCGAGTACATCGGGACGGCGACCAACAACGTCGCCGAGTACAAGGGCCTGTTGGCGGGGCTGCGCGCCGCCAAGGCCCTGGACCCGGAGGCCACCGTCCACGTCCGGATGGACTCCAAGCTGGTCGTGGAGCAGATGTCCGGCCGCTGGCAGATCAAGCACCCGGACATGAAGCCGCTGGCCGCCGAGGCCGCGGCGGTCTTCCCGTCCGACCGCGTCAGCTACGAGTGGATCCCCCGCGCCCGCAACAAGCACGCCGACCGGCTCGCCAACGAGGCGATGGACGCGGGCCGGGACGGCCGGCAGTGGGAGCCGCGCGACTCCCGCGCGGCGCTCGCCGCGGCCGGTGCAAAGGCAGTTGGGCCGGCGGATGCCGCGCCCGCCGCGCCGCCGGCCGGCTGGGCCGCGCCCGACCTCGGCGTCCCCGCCACCCTCGTCCTGCTCCGGCACGGCGAGACCGCGCTGACGCCGCAGAAGCGCTTCTCCGGCAGCGGCGGCACCGACCCCGAACTCTCCGCCGCCGGCCGCCGCCAGGCCGAGGCGACCGCCGCCGCGCTCGCCGCCCGCGGCACCGTCCAGGCCGTGGTCAGCTCGCCGCTGCGCCGCTGCCGGGAGACCGCGGGGACCATCGCCGACCGGCTCGGCCTCGACGTCCGGGTCGAAGAGGGGCTCCGCGAGACCGACTTCGGCGCCTGGGAGGGGCTGACCTTCGCCGAGGTCCGCGAGCGGTACCGCGAGGACCTCGACGCCTGGCTCGGCTCCACCAAGGCGGCGCCCACGGGAGGCGGCGAGTCGTTCGCCGCGGTCGCCCGTCGGGTCGTGGTCGCCCGCGACCGGCTGCTCGCCCGCTACGCCGGGAAGACCGTCCTGGTGGTCACCCACGTCACCCCGATCAAGACGCTGGTCCGGCTGGCCCTCGGTGCCCCGCCGGACTCGCTGTTCCGGATGGAGCTCTCCGCGGCCTCGCTCTCCGCGGTGGCGTACTACGCGGACGGCAACGCGTCGGTGCGGCTGTTCAACGAGACGTCGCACTTGCGGTAGGGGCCGGTGGGGCCGGGGCGGTAAGGCCCGGTGGGGCGGCCCCCGTTCGTCCGTGGGACCGGGAGTTCCGGGGCGGGTCGTTCGTGGGCGTTCTTCGGCCCGGTGCACCGTTGTCGGTGTGCCGGGCCGTGTTGTGGTGTGGTGCGTCGTGGTGGGGTCAGTTGGTCAACGCCGCCGCCTCGCGGGCCAGTTGCTCGATCCGGGGCCAGTCCTTGGCGGCCAGGGCGTCGGCCGGCAGCATCCATGTGCCGCCTACGCAGGCGACGTTGGGGAGCGCGAGGTAGGAGGGGGCCGACGCCAGGCCGATGCCGCCGGTCGGGCAGAAGCGGGCCCGCGGGAGCGGGGCGGCCAGCGACTTCAGGTAGGCGGTGCCGCCCGCCGCCTCCGCCGGGAAGAACTTCATCTCGGTGACGCCCTCGTCCAGCAGGGTCACCACCTCCGAAGCCGTCGAGACGCCCGGCAGGAACGGGAGTTCCGCGTCCCGCAGCGCGCCCAGCAGCCGCGGCGACCAGCCGGGGCTCACCAGGAAGCGCGCCCCGGCCGCGGTGGCGGCCGCGACGTGCTCCGGGGTCAGCAGGGTGCCGGCGCCGACCACCGCGCCCGGGACCTCGTCGGCGATGGCCCGGATCGCGTCCAGCGCGGCGGGCGTGCGCAGCGTCACCTCGATCGCCGGCAGCCCGCCGGCGACCAGTGCCCGGGCGAGCGGCACGGCGTCGGCGGCGTCCTGGAGGACGACCACGGGGATCACCGGCGCGAGGCCGAGCGCCGAGGAGGGGGCGGGGGAGGAGGGCACGGGAGCGGGGGCGGCGTCAGTCACGCCGCCCATACTGCGGCGGGCCAGCCATTCTCCGCAACGCGCGTTGCATATATTGCAACGACCGCCCGGTGCGGGCCTACAGCTCCGTGACGATCACGTCCAGTGCCCACGGCCTGCCGGCCTGCGCCGGGGCCGTCGCCTCGACCGCGTAGCCGAGCCCGCGCAGCGCCTCCACCAGCTCGGCCGGGTCCGCCGGTTCGACGCCGGCCACCAGCAGGTCCCGCACCAGCCGGCCCTTGGTCGCCTTGTTGAAGTGGCTGACCACCGACCGCTTCTCGACCCCACCCACGATCTTCGACTGGAGCACCCGCACCGTCGCGGTCCGCTCGGCGACCTCGCCCTTGGGCTTCCAGGCCGTGGCGTACGCCGCCGACCGCAGATCCAGCACGAGGCCGCCCGCCCGCCGCCCACCACCGCCCCTGCCAAAGGCGCCGCGCGGGGCCCCTTCCGACGCCGCCTGAGGCAGGACCTCCGCCATCGGGCCGCGCCAGTACGCGCCCAGCGCCCCCAGCCCCGGCAGCTTCACCCCCATCGAGCAGCGGTACGACGGGATCCGGTCGTCGATCCGCACGGCGCCCCACAGCCCCGAGAACACCAGCAGTGCGCGCTCGGCCCGCTTCCGTGCCGCCTCGTCCAGGGACGCGAGCCCCAGGGCGTCGTAGAGCACGCCGGTGTAGATCTCGCCGGCCGGGCGGGTGCCCGCGGTGCGCAGTCCGGCGTTCTTGGCGACCTCGCCCTTCAGGCCCTCGCTGAGCCCCAGCACCTCCTGGGCCTTGGCGGCATCCGCGGTGCACAGCCCGACCAGTTCGTCCAGCACCTGCGCGCGCGCCGCGGCCAACCCCGGCAGCGACAACGCCCCCAGCTCCAGCGGCTCCCCGGTCCCTCCCGCGGCCTTACCTTCCGACGGCGGCAACAGCACGAGCACGGTGTTTCTCCTTCACGGGTGGTACGGGAAGGGGGTGCGGCCCCCGGCACAAGAGCTTAAGAGCCGGGCCGCCCGGCCGCGGTCCCCGCCCGTCGCCCGTACGGCGCGCCGGGAGCGCCGGGCGGTCATACGCTCGATGCCATGCCCCGTCGCCACATGCATGTGACCGACACAGCGGAGGCCCCGCTCCGGGCCGCCCTGCACGACCTGCGCGCGCGGATGGAGATCCCCGACCACTTCCCGCCCACCGCCCAGGCCGAGGCCGACAGCGCCGCCCGCGCCCCCCGCATCCCGGCCGGCGACGGCGAGGTCGCCACCGAACACACCCTGCACGACGCCACCGACCTGCCCCTCTTCACCCTCGACCCGCCCGGCTCCCGCGACCTGGACCAGGCGATGTACCTGGCCCGCCGCCGGGGCGGCGGCTACCGCGTCCACTACGCCATCGCCGACGTCGCCTCCTTCGTCACCCCCGGCGGCGCCCTGGACGCCGAGGCGCACCACCGGGTGGCCACCCTCTACTTCCCCGACGAGCACGTCCCGCTGCACCCCACCGTGCTCAGCGAGGGCGCCGCCAGCCTGCTGCCCGACCAGGACCGCCCGGCCGTGCTGTGGCAGCTCGACCTCGCCCCCGACGGCGCGCTGACCGGCACCGCCGTCCGCCGCGCCCTGGTCCGCTCCCGCGCCCGCCTGCACTACGCCGGCGTCCAGCGCGTCCTCGACGACGGCACCGCCGAGGAACCGCTCGCCCTGCTCCGCGAGATCGGGCTGCGCCGCGAGGAGTTGGAGACCGTCCGCGGCGCGATCTCCCTCAACGTGCCCGAGCAGGAGATCGTCGAACGCGACGGCCGCTACACCCTCGCCTACCGCGCCGCCCTGCCGGCCGCCGCCTGGAACGCCCAGATCTCCCTGCTCACCGGCATGGCCGCGGCCGAGCTGATGCTCGCCTCCGGCACCGGCATCCTGCGCACCCTCCCCTCCGCCCCCGACGGCTCGGTCGCCCGCCTCCGCCTAACCGCCCAGGCCCTCGGCGTCGACTGGCCGCACCACACCTCGTACGCGGCGCTGATCCGCACCCTCGACCCGCGGCGCGCCCGCCACGCCGCGTTCCTCCAGGAGTGCACCGCCCTGCTCCGCGGCGCCGGCTACACCACCTTCGACGGCACCGCCCCGCCCGCCACCACCGCCGTGCACGCCGCGGTCGCCGCCCCCTACGCGCACGCCACCGCCCCGCTGCGCCGGCTCGTCGACCGTTACACCTCCGAGCTCTGCCTGGCCGCCGCGGCCGGCCGCACCCCGCCCGGCTGGGTCCGCGCCGCCCTGGCCGCCCTGCCGCGCGAGATGGAGCTCGGTACCCAGCGCGCCAACCAGGTCGAGCGGGCCTGCGTGGACCTCGTCGAGGCGGCCCTGCTGCGCGACCGGGTCGGCGACACCTTCGAGGCCCTGGTCGTCGACCGCCACCAGGACGACCCCACCCAGGGCACCGTCCAGCTCTACGAACCCGCCGTCATCGGCCCGGTCCGCGCCGCCCCCGGCGGCCCCGCCCTCCCCCTGGGCGACCGCATCCGGGTCCGCCTCTCCACGGCCGAACCGGGCCGGGAACCGGTGCAGTTCACGCCCGTGTGAGGGCCCGGTCGTGCCGCCCACCGGGCCGCTCCGCCCCGCCCGGCCCCCTCACCCCGGCGCCACCGACTCCCCGGGCTCCGCCGCCCGCCCGGACGTCCGCGCCTCGGCCACCGCCCCGCGCACCGCGGCCACCGCGCCCCGCGCGTCGTCCGCGTGGAACCGCACCGTCCGCACCACCTCCCGCCGCCCCAGCAGCCGCACCGCCTCCACCGGCCCGGTCAGCTCCAACGTCACCGACGTCTGCCCGCCCACGGCCAGCTCCAGCACCCCGTCGTCCCGCGCGCCCCGCCCGAACCGCAGGTCGTACCGCACCGAGGCGATCCGCTCCAACGGGATCCGCACCGCCATCCGGGCACCGTCGCGCACCACCACCCCGTCCGCCCCCACCACATGCGGCCTGGTCACCGCCGCGGCCTGGTTCCCCAGCACCATCAGCACCGCGTAGACGTCGACCACCAACGTCACCGCGTGCACCACCGGCAGGTCCCGCACCAGCAGGCTCGCCCCGACCGTCTCCACCCCGCACACGAACGTCAGCCCGTACAGCAGCGCCGCCTGCGCCCCCGCATACGGCAGCGCCCGCGCGCCCGCCGGCACCCCGCCCCGGTGCCGCACCACCCACCACACCAGGCTCACCAGCCACCGCCCCTCGTGCCGGACCAGCCGCCCCACCCGTGCCCCGAACCCCAACCCGGCCCCGCTCACCGCGCCCGCTCCTCGATCATCCGCACCGCCCGCCGCACCGCCGCCACCTGGGCCGGCGCCAACTCCGCCACCATCAGCTCCGCCCAGAACTCCGCCCCCGGCCCGAAGTCCGTCGTGCCCCCGGCCCCGGCGGCGACCGCCTCCACCGCCCCCTCCGGCACGCACTCCACCAGCGCCCGCGCCGCCCCTGCCACCCGCGGATCGTCCACCGCCGCCCCCACCAGCCCGTCCAACAACCCGTACACCGCGTACGCCCGCTCCATCGCCCCCGGCGCCGCCATCGCCTCCCGCAGCGCCGCCGCCATCGCCCCCTGCACCCGACCGTCCCCCGACGTCTCCAGCAGGGCCAGCACCTCCCGCTCCCGCGCCGCCATCGCCGGCTCCGGCCCCGGCAGCCGCGCCGACGCCCGCGCCATCTCCCCGAACAGCTCGGCCAGTTGCTCCGACACCGGCCCCTCCTCCGGCAACCCGCCCGGCTCCTCGGCCCGCCGCAGCAGCTCCGCCAGCCGCACCCGCCGGACCCGCAGCGCCTCCTCCTGCCGCGCCAGATCCGCGTCCAGCTCCGTCAGCACCTCCCGCAACTCCCTTCCGGCGTCGTCCGCCAACACGTCCCGGACCTCCTCCAGCCCGAGCCCCAGCTCCGTCAGCCGCCGTACCCGCGCCAACGCCACCGCGTCGCGCAGCCCGTACTCCCGGTAGCCGTTGGCCCGCCGCACCGGCTCCGGCAGCAGCCCAAGCTGGTGGTAGTGGCGTACCGTCCGCGTGCTGACGCCGGCCAACCCGGCGAGTTCCCCGATCCGCATGGGGCCAGTAGAAACGTTGACGCAACGGCAAGGTCAAGCGACCGGCGCCCGCCAGGTAGCATGGTCGGCACGGCGGACGAGCCGGCCGGGCGGCCGCGTGGGGATCACCGATCCCCCCGAGGAACGTCCGGGCTCCACACGGCAGGGTGGTGGGTAACGCCCACCCGGGGTGACCCGCGGGACAGTGCCACAGAAAGCAAACCGCCTGGCTTCACGGCCAGGTAAGGGTGAAACGGTGGTGTAAGAGACCACCAGTGCCCAGGGTGACCTGGGCAGCTAGGTAAACCCCACCCGGAGCAAGGTCAAGAGGGGCCATCGCTTGATGGCCCTGCGCGGACGATCGAGGGCTGCCCGCCCGAGTCCGCGGGTAGACCGCACGAGACTGCCGGCAACGGCAGTCCTAGATGGATGGCCGCCTCCCGGCCGACCGCAAGGTCGCCCGGAGACAGAACCCGGCGTACAGGCCGACTCGTCCGCCGCCTAAGCCCCTGACCTGCGAAAACGCGCCGGCTGGGGGCATCGGAAGCCGCAATGAACACACTCCCCTGACCTGCGGTTCCCCCAGGAGTTCCGGCCGTGAATGCGCACTGAACGCGCACCGCCGCGCCTGCACACGCAGACCGTCAGGGGCACGAGTAAGCGGTACCTCAGGTGCAGACGAACGGCCCCACCCTGGAACGTTGGCGGTGACCGTCCAGAAAGGCCGGACAGTCGAGGGGACATCAATTCAGGGACCCCGTAGATCCGCACATAACACCCTTACGTCATACGGCTCTTGTGGGTTGCCGTATGCCGGATGCGCTCAACGCTGTGCATAGCGGCTCCGCCGCACTCTGCATATGCTGGCGGCACACCTGCCGCTCGGTACACTGCCGCCAACTACCCGCTGCGCGCCCCGGATTGGCAGGGGATGTTCGACAGGTCGGAGACGGCCAGGATGCCGAAATGTCTCGCGACCATCTGACGGGGCAGGTTCGAGACGTTCCATCACCCACCGTCAGCTCCAAAGCCAGTCTCAACAGCGCTGCATCAGAGGAGAATTCATGCCGGACGTCCAGGTGATCCGGATGCACGAGGACACGATCCGCATTGGGAGTCTGGACTCAGCAGTAGACCGGGTGGCCAGCTTCTTCGGCGCCTATGTCGATACCGTATTCAATGGCACCGACCCCTTCCTGGCCAAGCGACTTCGCGCCCATTACCTCACGCACGACCTCCAATGTCGCCTGGCAGCCTGGGAGGAGACCAATCCGGCCGACGGCGTTCTGCGTGCCCAACGTCTCCCCACCAAATGGGATGTTCGGTACCGCAATTCCGATGCCGTTCGCGCCCTCACCACGGTCACCCTCGCCTGGGATGTCGGCCCTGAGGCCGGCAGTACCCAACTTGTGGTGGAGAGCGAGTTGCGCACGAAGCTCATCGCGGACATTTCCGCGATGAGCTGGCCAATGGCTACCCTCGCAGCCGGATCACGGCGCGGGTAACCGTGCCTTAGGCCGCTTCTGCTGGCCGGTAGGTTCGGCCCGTATCCCGAGCGGCGGTGACGTTGCGAGGGAACGGACGAGGCGGGCGATCTCGTCGCGAGTCATGAGAGCGTCAGTGCCGAGGCGGCGGTGAGGTCGATGCTGCTGGGCATGCCCGCCCCCGAAGCCCGGCCGTTCCCCGCCTCGCGAGCCGGATTACGGTTGGCCCGGTCGCGGCGCTAGACCGGGCCAACCGACCGCCTCAGGCCAGGCGGCTGTCGCCCGACTGCAGCCAGCACGGGGGAGCGGAACGGCCGCAGCCAACGACGACACACGCGACCATCGCATCACACCCCGCGCGATTCCATCGGCCACGCCGTCATGCAGCTGACGTCAGGCCCATCTCGTGGCGATCGCGCACGTCGCCGGTCTCGACGATTCCCCACGGCCTCGGATGTCGATTCCGTTCCGGCCGTCGACCGCTAGGCGACCGGGGCACCATGCGCGAAGCCCGACGGGTTCGACGTTGTCGTAGTGGGCGACGCGGGAGAATCCCGGGTAGGCAGAGCAGCCACCTGCGAGGCCCGCCAAATTGCTGCCGCCTTGGACCAAGCTCGACCACACAAAGCCTCTGAGGCACGGGTGGTCGTCTGTTTGGCTGAAACACCTGCACCTAGGACATGAAAAAGGAAATTGCGGTCAAGGCAAATTACGGGGAACCGCCATCGTGATTTTCAGGAGGAACTATGCGCATCCGCAAGGTCGTTGCCGCTATGGCGCTCGCCGGAGCTGCAGCTCTCGGCGCTGCTGGACAGGCCAGCGCCGTCGAGAGCGCACAAGGAGGCACCAGGCAGAACCCAAGTCGAGGTCACTTCCAGTTGGGAGAAGTCATGCCTCACGAAGAAATGAGTCCAGCCTTCGACTCGCTGTCTGACTCGCACCTGAATCAGGTGCTGGGTCTATTTGGCTAATGCTACGAGTTCTGCACGGCGGTGGCTCGTCAGAGCGAACGTGAAGGGGCGGCTGGCCAACGACTTTACCCATCGCCCGCCGCCACCCTGCTCCGGAATTCCCAAGGCCCGACGCGGGAACGTAAATCTCGACGCTCTCACCCTTCGAGCGGATGGAAGAAACCCAGGTCATCGTACGGCTGGTCGCTGAAGAAGCGTGCCCATAGCTCTGCGGTCTCTTCTACGCGCTCCAAGCCGCACAGGTGGTCAGTTTCTTTGATCGTGGTGAATTGGGCTTGTGGGAACAAAGCGGCAACTTTTCGCCCCTGATGAGGGGGAGTGAGAATGTCGTGCTCCCCGGTGAAGACTAGGCAGGGGATGTCCGGCAATGTCCCTTCCGCATACATGCCGTGACGCAACAGTCGAGCACTATGTTCCAGGTCCATACGCACACCCTGATCGGTGCGATCCATGAATTGCTTAAAGAGGATCCTGGACATGACTTTGTGCTTGCGTACCGTGCCGGCCGTCGGTGGGGAGGTGAAGAGATCGACCAGATCGCGTGCGACCCCAGCTCTGTCGCCTCTTCCCAGCAGATCCGTCCACCGAGACACAGCTTTCACGTAGTACTCGGGCACTTCCAAAATCATTCCAGCCAGGCACAGGCGCCGCACCGCTGCCGGATAGCGCTGGGTGAACCGCAGCGCCACGGCGCCTCCGTAACACGCCCCCATAAGGTTCACCGCGGAATGCCCGAGAGAGTCCAGGGCGTGATGCAGGGCGTCAGCGAGGAAATCTAGACCGAATTCCGATGGGAGGAAGTCTGAATTTCCATACCCAGGCAAATCCACGGTGATTACGGTGCCAGCCCGGATGAGCCTCTCTTCGTGCCGCGGCCATGTGTAGCGATCTTGCGAGGATCCGCCCAGCATGACGATGGGAACGGTCACAGGCTCCCGAGAGGGAACCACTCGAACGTAATACTCGAACCCCTGGAACGAGAAGAGGTGTTCGGTGATTTGAAAATCCGTGCATGCCTTGGTGGTGTCGATGGACACGAAAGCTCCTCCTTGGTGAGAACTCCACCGGGAAATCCTGGTCTCCCGGTTGCCCGTAGTTCGCGAGCCCGAACCGAGGAGTCTTGGCATCGTGACTCAGGTGCTCCTTTGTGTCCACGAAGGCGTGCGCGCAACACGCGAGAACTTGATGGCGAGTACCTCTATCGCCACTGGTTGGTGTATTTATTTATCTTGTTACAAGTGACCGGAAGGGCGGAGGGCGGGTGCGATCTGATCGCCGCCCGTCGATCAATGTGCGACTTTCGTAATTTCAGTCGTAGGTGCAATTCTTCACGGATTGGACAGATCGGGCACGCGTGCGAAGAAAGGCCGTTGCCGGTCAAAGAGGTTCTGATGGTAGATGAATGGGTGATTGTGCTCCGGCTCCCGTTACCAGGTCAGGGAGTGTTCCGTTTCATGAGGAAGGCAGTCATAAGTAATCGGTTTCCATGAAGGCAATGAAGGTCTGGGGTTCCATGCGCAAGATTCAGCAGATCGCGCTGATCGTCGCGGCGGCCGGTGGTCTGTCCGCTATCGGTGCTGGGGCGAGCCACGCCGACGCTCCTGTCGGATACAACGGCGTCGCGCCGTCCAGCGCTCCGCTGCCGATGTCTCCGGGGCCTGCTCCGCAAGCAGCCGCTCCGGCACCGGCGCCTGGCCCGCAGGTCGCGCCTCAAACGGCACCGCGGGTCGCGCCCGAAGTCGAAGTTCCGCAGGTCTTCTCCCCGCAGCCCGCGCCTCAGGTCAACCCTCAGTTCAACCCTCAGGTTGACCCGTTGATCAATCCGTTGATTTCACCCAACGTCCCGCAGGTCAACCCGTTCGGGTTGGGACGACTCGCTGCGCCCCTCGTGGGTCAGGTGGACCTGCCCGGCACTGTCTGAGCCTTCCGCTTAAGGGCGCTTGGAGAGCTGTCCTTGAGGTTCCTGGGCAATGGTGGCCATGCCGTCGCGCGCTCGTGCCCTTCCTCCGTGCAGTGGCGTGAGTTACCGGGCATGAACGCAGTCGTACTTGGTCATGTTCGGAAACCCAGGAAGCAGATCGGGCGGCGGGCGCCGAGTTTGCAGCGAGACCACCGTGGCGCCCTCGGTGCTCTCCTCGGTCCCGTGGTTTGCCACGTGTGGGCTTGACTCGTCGCCGCCGTCTGCGTCTTCGACGTCGTTGTTCGCCATGGGTTTGCGGAACCCTATGGCCACCAGGTCAGGGATGACGAAGCCGACCCTGAGCGCCGAGGTCATCCCAGCGATTCACGGCCTTGGCGAGCGGCTGGCGGTGCGGCAACAGCGCCCATTTCCACATGACCTTGAGGCAACTCGTCGGCAGCCAACCACGGGTTAAGCAAGGCCAGCGAGGTTCAAGAATGTCCAGTGCCGTGCTCACCGCTCGGTTCCGCACCAATTCGGGCCGCAGGGGTGCCAGGCACCGGTAGCCGCACGCTTCGGATTCATCGCAGCAGCCGAGGGTGAGGTAGATGGATTGGGCTGACCCTTCGTGCTCGGTGCGGTCGTAGAAGTCCATGAAGGGGCTGCGCGGGGTGGCGTTGGGGACAGCCGTTTCCAGAGATTCCCTGGAAGGCCGACGCCGGCCGTGCACCTCTGGTAATCGGGTCCTTCCTCGCGAAACGCGTACCTGACGCACAGGGAACGCTGGCGCGCTCGTCTGTTCGACGCGGTACTCCGCAAGCAGGAACGACGGGGCCTACGCCTCATCCCGCAGGAACACAACGACCTGGCCATCCTGGCCCGATTCTGGACACCAGTACGCCAGAGCACGCCGTGCCGGGATTCGACCCGGCCGGGCAACATACCCGAGCCGGGTGCGTCGACCGAGGAGTCATGGTGCCGAAGGACGACACCTTCCGGAGGCTGCGACACAAACCGTCAGATGCCCCGCGGCATGGGGGAGTTGACGTGAACAAAAGTTGAGCCAACCGATGTACCGAGGGCCCTGCGAACCCTGACGGACTATCTGATCACCCGTACGGACCGCTGGGCGGGAGAAGATCGGGAAATCGGCGTACTTCTTGAGTCGAGGGCGGCACGGGCCGTCCCAGTCAGAAGGAGCTTCTCCCATGCGTATTCGTCTGATGCAGCGCGCGGTTCTCGGGGCGGCAGCCGCTGTTCTGGCGGCTGGCACCGTGGTGGTAGGTACGGGAACGGCCTCCGCGACGCCTGCACCGGCCACCGCCTCCGCAGGGTCTGCCCAGTCTGCCCCCTCGCTTTCCGACCGCCACAACAAACGTCACGAGGAGCGCCGTGACTGTGACTGCGGCCGGGGCTTCGACCGGTTCTACGGCGATCGTTTCCAGCGCTACGGGTTGCTCGGCTGGCTCATCTGACGGCCGCGTTGCCAGCCGCCGTGAATGGCGGTAGGCAACAATAAGTGGCGGAGCTCCGCCTGTTCGTGCCAGGCCGCTCTGGGCCGGCCCCGGCAAGTCACACGCCGGGGCCGGCTCCATGCTGTCGAGGAATTCGTAAGCGACCGTTCCAGACGGTCCGGTGGGCGTGACGATCAGATGGGATCCGGGACGAACGTGAGCCCACGGTCAATGACGCAGTCAGTCTGTCCTGGGCCAGCTGTCCTGCCTCCGGCGTCGCGCCACGGGCGGATGTACGTCTCGCTCACGTGGGCGGCAATCAGGAGGTCAACGGTCTGTGCCGTCCCTCGGGCGGGGTGGCCCGGCAGGTGTACCAGGGTCCTGCGGATCAGAGGCAACGGCATCGCCTGTATGGGCTGGACTCGCCTGCCAGTTGGAGCGGTTGGTAACCCCGGCCGAGGGGAGCCGACGACGGTGTCGGGCCACACCGTCGCCACTGTCCGAACCACGGCGACCCGGATGTTCCGTGGAACCAGTCCGCGATCCCACTGGACCGGGCGGCTTGGCGCATTTCCGCTCGGTCTTGAACCGCAGGTCCAACTCCCGACGCTCCACGATGCGGACCGCCAGGGGAGCGGGCCGGAGAACACCGGAGTGGTGAGCTTCGAGGAAGCCGCGAGCGACCAAGCGCCGCACGAGGCCCATCCGCTCCTCCTCCGTCAGGCACGCAGCCGGACCGATCAACATCAGCAGCAACGAGTTGGTCAACACACAGGGGTCTAGCAACCCGGCCTGATCCAAGGCGCTGATGCAGAGGGCGCCAAGCTCTTCCGTATGGAGAGTGAGGGTGCGCACCACCTCGGTGTGTACTGACAAGATCAGCGAACCGGGGTCCTCGACGGTGAGTTTCGGGTAGATGCGGTCGCCGTCGGGGAGCAGGGGATGACGCGGCGGCAGTGGTGCCAGCGCCAGCTCGGCGGAGCGGAGCCTGGCCGTGTGCAAGGTGGAGCGGCCGTCCGGCCCAGGGACGCACTTCTCGCCAGGGGCGGCCCGGCAGTCCACGCAGGTCCGTTGCCGAGCAGCCTCCCGGACCTGGAGCGGGACGACTTTGTGCATGTCGGGCAGTGTGACAACGTCACGGACCCTCAAGTGGCAGGCCCGCCGGGCTGCTTCAGTGCCACCCCATTGTTCACCCGATCGCACAGCGCCGTCGCCGGGCGGACCTGTTGAGCCACAGCCGAACCAGGCACAGGCCGCTCATGCTTACGGAGCCAGACGTGACTCCACGAACGTGTTGTCGAGCTTGGGGCCGTCGTGCTCAGCAACTGCACATCCCACCAGCCCTCGTTGGGGATCGATCCGTCAAGTGACGACGTGCGGAAGCCCTCCAGGCACAGGGGTCACGCGCCTGGAAGGAAGTGTCCGTTGTGCAGGCGCTGCTTCCCTTCCCGGACAGCGTTCCCCCCGATGCCGGTGGCTACTTCGACTCGATGTGCGAGATCGACCACCACCTGCTCATCGGCCGTCAGGTAGAGAACCGCACGACGCTCCCATCGCCGGTGCTCGACGCCTTCCGGCTGATCAGGAAAAGCGGACATCAGCACCGTTGATCCCTCTCGGGCGACCCTGCGTGCAGCTCGACGTGCGGTCGAGAAGTCATCCCCGGAAGGGATGTGCCCAATGGAGTCGGCCAGCGCTTCACGGAGGTCGACCGTCGCCTTCTCGGTGAGCGCGATGAGCAGCGTCTCCTTGAAGCACGCCATCGTGGAATCCATTAGGCATGTGTGAAGTTGAGACAATCCACGGTTACGGATTGTCGCCGTATTCGGCGAGCACTGTCGACCATCTAGCCTTCGTTGCCGAGTAGTTACTGGTTGACGCAGCGCGGCAAGAGGAAATTCTGCTGGTCACCCCACACCGTCAGGTAACGCGTCTCGCCAGCCATCGGGTCCACGTGCCTGAGCTGGCATCCTCCTTGCTCCCGGGCGGTTTCCTGTCGAAAGCCGAAACGGGCTCGGCGTCGGGCTTGTAGCCCGAACACCGAACCCATTCCGATGACCGCGGTGAAGCAGCGCTCAGATGCCGCCGTGGCCGCAGTCGGAACCCAAGGGACTGACCTGCGCACCCGGTGCGCCCTCGCCGTTGATCGCGTTCCCCAGCAGGCCGTTGAGGATCCCGATCTGGCCGAGGATGTCGAGGTTCAAGTCGTGAGTGCGGCACCCACCGCCCATTCCGCCAGCTCGCTCCGTGGGTTGGGCGGAGGCGGTGCCGGCACCGAGGAGGCCGACGCTACCAAGAACAGCCGCCACGACAGCAGCTTTCTGAAGATTGCGCATTGATTCTCCTTGAGTCGAGTACAGCGAACATCAAAGATCCACTTCGGGCTGCTCTCGGAGGCTAATGCGATAAGTTCCACGCCGCTCATCGAGACCGGCATCCGGGGTATGGCACCCGAGTTCGGGGATCCTGCGGAGTGCCAGAACTACGCAGGCAGGCATCCGGAGAGGGGCGGCTCGCCTGAGCCGTCTTACTCGCTGCGGCAGCGTGACGGACGAGGTTTCTCGGACGGCGGTGCCGTCTCGACGACACAGGACGCGTATGTAGAAGACCCAGCAATTTTCGTCACGAGCTCGGGCGTCCCGTGGTCCGACGACTATGCCTGTTTTGATTCAAAGGCCCTTCCATGACGAGGAGGCCGCCCTCGATCCATGGCTAGCTGACTGTCGTGACCGCACAAGACCGTCAGGCGCGGGCGCTACGGAGGCGACCCAGTCCGTGCTCGCTCGACCGCTTTCCTCTCGGGCCGACGACGCCAAGGAAGCCGCCCCGACTTTGGAGGCGCAACTGCCCCTGACAAGGAGGCCGTGCTTCGTGGGGACCATCATATCCCGGTCCAACGATGTGGTCGTCTGCCGAAGACGAATAGTCGTTTGCTGCACGGGAGTTGAGTTGCGGGTCGTGCGTGTACCGACCTCGATACTGGCTTGGCCCAGTCCGGGTTGATCTGATTCCGCAGGGCCGCGTGGGACCGTGTCGCTTCGCCTACTGCCCCAGGACGGCGCCGCTACTCGTCCCGGGTCTTTGTACGTTCCGGGCCGGTCGACCCTCCCTCGCGATGACAAGTACGGTCTGTGGGTCGGGTGTTGGCCGCGTGACGTTCCGCTGAGGCCGCCGCACGGCTCCGAGTAGTCGCTCAGCGCTCTTCAGAACCGCCGGTGGGGATCGACCTGACCGTTTTGATCGTGACACGCACCCACCGCAAGTCTCGGGGACATCCGGAGACTGCTTGGCTCTCACGAGCCAGGACCAACTGCCCTGCAAAATAGACATATACAGTGTGAATGGGAACAGGCAAGCCAGTGCTTCCCGGTTCCTCAAGACGTTGTGGTAGATGAATATTGCGTGGAATTAGGGCTGTCGGAGTAGGGGAGGGACGGAGAGGCGAGCCACTCACGAAGCAGGTGACGTCCGATCGCCGCCGACCGAGTTTCCTCCGGGTTTGATAGGAACGTAAGTCCACTCAAGTGACCGGTACTTGGCGTGCGGAATCCATCGACCGTAGCCGTACGGAGGCCGGAATCAACATCGATGAGACAGGCTTCTGGGCCGCCAGCGAGTGTGAGTTGGGCAAAGGTTCCGGACCCGAGAACAGTAGGGAGCGTGAAGGGCGTAGCATGGCAGGGTTCTTTCTGATGGGAGGACGTTGGCGGTCAGCGTGTTATTAGCCCTTCCGCGCTGGCCGCCGTTCTCCTGCTCTGCGTGCAGGGTTGCCAGCAGGTTTCGCCCCTGAGGCATTCGGAAAATAACTTCTTCATGCAGAATTAGGGATGCGGCCGCCGTGGTGGGCTGAAGCGTCAACGACCCGTCTGGCTATCGCCCGTTCACCTCCCCACGGGTATTGGTGGGCGGCAAAAGATCGTCACGAACCTTGCGTACCCTGCGCCGAGTTGGGCTGATGGCAAGTGGTTGGCGTCAAGTGGCGCGTGCCAACTCGCCGGAGTTCGGGAGTAGATCAGGACTGCTGGTGAAGGGCGGCTACCGGCACTCCAAATGATTCTTGAGGGCGCGCAAACGGGTGAGTGCGCAGAGGCTGCCGTTACCGCGACACATGGTTCCCCGTTCCTCGCTGGGAGAGGGCAGCGGTTGGGACTGCGGCCCGTCGACCAGGGCGTCTTGTTCCTGAGCTAGGTGGGGCGCGGCGGTGGTGTCGGTGCGCTGTCTTCAGGTGTGCAGGGTGTGGAGCCCCGGGTTGCCTCTACTCGCGCACAAGACGGCGATAAGTAATCGGTTTCCATGTAGGTAATGAAGGGCTGAGGGTTCCATGCGTAAGCTTCAACAGATCGCGCTGGTCGTCGCAGCGGCCGGCGGTCTGTCCAGTATCGGCGCCGGTGTGAGTGTCGCCGACGCTCCTGTGGGATATGGCCCCACACCGCAGAACGCGCCGGGGCCTGACGGCAATCAGGCCGCCGCCTGGACCGCTTCGGGCGCCACGTCGCACGCTTACGGCTCGCGTGGCGGACCGCAGCACGCTGCTCCGCAGTCCGTCGCTCAGCCGCAAGGCGCGCAGGTGTCCCCACAGGTCAACCCCCAGATCAGCCCCCACCTTTCTCCTCAGGTCGCTCAGGTCCTGCCGCAGTCCGCCCCGTCCGAGCAGAACAACCTGTTCCGGCCGGCCCAGGAGTGCAGCCCGCAGTCGCTGCTCGACGCCAACGTCCCGATCGGCGTGCTCGCCACTCCCGAGACCCGCGGATTCACCTGCGCCCAGACCAACTCCCAGGCCAACGCCTTGGCCACCGCGAGGTAGGTCAACTGCGGCCGCGCGCCGCAATCGGACCCTTCGCGGGTACGCCCCGGAGGGTCCGATTGCGGCTCGGGGCCGCGGAACGTTTGGATTACGCCGCCGAACAGGTGGATCTCCGCACCGCAGGTCACCGATATTGCCAGGTCAGGACCTCGAACTACGGCGACGGCGATGCAATTCCCGACTGCCCCATCTCATAATGCGGCGCGTCGCGCAGAGTTGACGGATATTTCCTATTAGCCTCCCTGTCTGTACGAAGTCGGTACATCACAGACCGCATCGGCTCAATCTTTCCGGAGAAACAATGCGCATGCTTTACAAGGCTGCCGTCGTGGCCGCCGCCCTCGGTAGCGTCGGCTTCCTCGGCGCCGGCACCGCCAACGCAGACGGTCGCGGTGGTGTCGGCGGAGGTCAGTTCGACATCAGGCAGAGCTCGCAGTGCCGGTCGCATGACCTGAACCTCGATGTCCTCGGCGAGGTTGGGGTCCTCAACGGCCTGCTGGGTAACGCGCTCAACGGCGAAGGTGCGCCGGGCGCGCAGTCCACCCACCTGGGTTCGACCATGGGGTGCAACAACACCGCCTTCTGATCGACGCCCATCGCGTAGGTCACCCGAAGGGGTCCCGACACCGAGCCGCAAGGCTGGGTGTCGGGACCCCTTTTTGCTTGGTGTAAATGCACTTGAACGCGAGTTCCCTCAGCGTTGTGACGACTTTTCCTTGGGTGAATGAAATCGGATTATCCGAATTAATCGGAATCTTCATGACGGCTTCTAGATCCATCCCGGCGGATTTCACGACTTCCGTGAAGTCCCTCTCGGTTGTGGTCGCACTTCTCCGGGGCAACTCTCAGGCGACCCGCGACACGGACATGGCAGCCCGGCAAAGGGAAAGCAAGCAGCTGAACGAGAAATCGGCCGTGTGCGGAGGGGTGGCAGGGCGCCCAGGCGGACCGCAACGCTCCCAAAGTCGCCCCCAGCGCTTCGAATGACCCTTGGTCGTGGGCAAATGGGTGAGTGCACTCGGGTTCCCGTTACCAGGCCGGGGGGTGTTCCGTTCCTCGGAGAGGACAGCGAGTGGGGCTGTGGGGCATCGGCTGGGACGACGTGACCCTGGTGCCGGGCAGTTCCCGGCGATGATGTTGGCGTGCGACCCGGTGTAGTTCGGAGGCCAGGCGATGACGGTGTCGTCAGCTCCAACGAGCATTGCAGGGTTTCGCGTTCGGCATGGTTGCGGACCGGCAGGATGCTTCCGGCGTGGTTCTCCCGAGGTGCACAGGGTGTGGAGCCCCGAGCTGCCTCTGCTTGTGGACAAGACAGCGATAAGTAATCGGTTTCCATGTAGGTAATGAAGGGCTGAGGGTTCCATGCGTAAGCTTCAGCAGATCGCGCTGGTCGTGGCAGCGGCCGGCGGTCTGTCCAGTATCGGGGCCGGCGTGAGCTACGCCGATGCTCCTGTCGGATACAACGGCGCCGCCACGCCCCCCGCCCCGCAGTCGACGGCGCCGGGGTTCGCTCAGCAGCCCTCGGCTCCGCAAGCTCCCACTCAGCAGCAGTACGCTCCACCTCCTCCTCAACAGCAGCCTGCTCCGCAGCAGTACGTGCAGCAGCCCGTTCAGCAGCAGTACGCTCCGCCTGCTCCGCCGCAGTATGCCCAGCAGCCTGCTCCGCAGCAGTACGTGCAGCAGCCCGTTCAGCAGCAGTACGCTCCGCCTGCTCCGCCGCAGTATGCCCAGCAGCCTGCTCCGCAGCAGTACGTGCAGCAGCCCGTTCAGCAGCAGTACGCTCCGCCTGCTCCGCCGCAGTACGCCCAACAGCCCGCTCCGCAGCAGCAGTACGGGCCGCAACAGGAAAGCCCACATGCCAGCGCATGGGCTGCTTCGCACAGCGTTGCGCAGGCCACCACTTCCTCGGCCAATGGTCCGCAGCAGTCTCCGCAAGCCGCCGCTCCGGCACCTGGCGGGCAGGTCGCTCCCCAGGCAGCCCCGCAGGTTACGCCGCGTGTGGCGCCTGAGGTCGCGGTTCCGCAGGTCCTTCCCCCGCAATCCGGTCCCCAGGTCAACCCGCAGATCAGTCCCCAAGTCAGCCCGCTGGTCGACCCGTTGGTCTCACCGAGCGTCCCGCAGGTCAATCCGCTCGGAATGGGGCGACTGGCGGCACCTCCGGTGGGCCAACTGGATCTGCCCCACGTCTGATCCCTCACCCAAGGACGCTTGGAGTGCCGTCCTTGCGGTCCGGAGCAACGGAGACGGTGCCGTTCCCCTCACCGTCGAATGCCTGGTGGAACCGGCGATATCCCTCAACGAATGCGTACCTGTCGCCGGTCCCCTGAGGTGTTCCGCTAGACCAGAACGACCACTTTCCTCGCACGAGCCGATGCCATGTCCTGCTGTGGGGCACTCGGCGTGAGGCGCGTGTAGTGGCAAGCCCCGATCGGGTACGCATCGCAACCAACTCAACCACCGGAGAAGCAATGCACAAGTTCCACAAGGCTGCTGTCGTGGCCGTCGCCGCCCTCGGTAGCGTCGGCGCACTGGGGACTGGCACCGCCTTCGCCCATGGCGAGCCGGGCCACGACTTCGACATCAAGCAGGGCACGGAGTGCCGGTCGCACGACATGAACATCGATGTACTCGGTGCTGTCGGCGTCCTCAACGGCGTGCTGGGCAACGCGCTCAACGGTGAGGGCGCAGCGGGTGCGCAGAGCTCGCGTCTGGGCTCCAACATGCGCTGTGACAACGCCGCCTTCTGAGCGGGCGTCAAATGCGCAGTAGTCGATAGAAGTCCCGGCTCCGAACAATGAACTCGGAGCCGGGACTTACTTGTTCCTGAGCGATGCCAGACCTCTAGGCTTCCGCGAGTCTCAAGGATGTAAACCAGCGATGGCCGGACCGAGTTGAACTCGTTCCGGCCATCGCTGGTTTATGAAGCCGCCCGATGGTCCGCACCCCCGCTTCCAAACGAGTGCGGATCCGTAGGGCGAGCTGGCATGTCCTGCCCTTACGAGGTATCACGGGGCGTCGACCGTGTACTGGATTGCACCACGAGGGCTTAACCCCGACCGGCCGTGGTACGACCAGGACGTGGGAGGCGCCCCGGTCGCCGCGCTGCGGTCTCGACAGCTTGCCGAGTACCCGCCCTTGTGTGGAGCCTCAGTTCATGCCGTTCATCTGGTCCCCGGGAATCGGCGCGGTGTTGGAACACGTGATGGCGGGCCCGATCTGCGCACTCCCGGGGTTGAGAATGCCGTGTGTCGGAAGCGTCACGGGCGACGTCGGTTGGCAGGTCTGCGACTGATTCAGGGTGTATCCGCCGTCCTGGTTCGTGCCGGTGCTCCTCTGAAGGCAGGTGACATTGCCCTGGACGTCGCGTGAGCAGAGGCCGTTGGCGGCTACGGCGTTCGCCGGGGTGGCGATGACGCTGGCGGATGCGAGACCACCCAGCAATGCTGAGGCGGCTGCGATCTTCTTCCCACTGAACATGACCGTGTTCCTTTGTGATTGATGCTCGGGGCAGCGTGCCGATTCCGGTCCGCACCCGAACTCGGAGAATCGGAAGGGGGTCCGGTTCCCTGGGTCCGCATTCCCGGGCACCGGCCCCCCTTCCCGTTACTTGCTGAGGGCGCTGTTGTTGCAGCCCATGCCCGAGCCGACCGGGGACGCCTGCGCGCCCGCGGCGCCCTCGCCGTTGATCAGGTTGCTCGCCAGGCCGTTGAGGATGCCGACCTCGCCGAGGACGTCGAGGTTCAGGTCGTGCGACCGGCACTGGGATCCCTGGCTGATGGCGACGTGGTCGCCCGCACCGCCGTACGCATACGACGTGCCGGCGCCCAGGAACCCGAGGCTGCCGATGGCAGCGGTCACGACAGCAGCCTTGTGGATCTTGCGCATTTCTTCTCCATAGATTGGTCTGAAGCGATCTCTGGGTGATCACTTCATGCAGTTACGGTTAGTTAATACAAAAGATCCGCAGTTGCTGTGCGACGCGCCGAATGCTATGGGCGCGATAGACAGGCTTCAGCCCTTGAACATTCCCACGTCCCGGGCGAGTTGGGTCCTCAACGAACCGGAGGTGGGGCAGGTGATGCTAGGCGAATCACCCATTCAGCCGCACTGCGAGTGATCCTATTGCCCGCCCCAAAACAAAGCGGGCCCTTCGGGGGAACAATCCCGAAGGGCCCGCGTTTGGCGTCGGGTGCGGCTGACCCGGTGCCTTACTTGCGGAAGGCGTGGTTGAACTGGCCGCAGGTGGTGCCCCACGTTTCGGGTACGGCAAGCAAACCGAGCGGAAGGTTGGCGTCGGCCACCGTCTGCGGGCTGCACTCCTGGTACGGACGGAAGAGGTCGACGTGCTGCCTGGCGCCGCCGTGAGCGTAGGCGGTGCCGGCTCCGGCACCGATGGCGGTCAGGCCGCTGGCCGCCGCAGCGACGAGCATGACCTTTTGAATCTTGCGCATGGAACCCCTCGGCCCTTCGGTATCTATTCTGCAGCCCAATTGCTGTTTGTGGCTGCGCGAACACTAGCAGTAGTCAAAGTGGGGTTCTACTCCGCTTCGCGCCTTGTGTCGAACTCCGGGGTGAAGCCCCGGGGTTCGTGAGTGGAGCTTGCGTTCGCCCTTGCCCGCAAGGGGGGAGCTCCGGGTTCGTTGGGTGAACTGCATTCGCTGGCTGTGCGACGTCGAGTGGTGGGTCCCGGGTGCGCGGTGGCGAACTGCCCTGTGGGCGAAGTGGTCGGCTCGGGCCGACAGTTCACCCGTCCCATGCCCTTTCTTGACTGGCGGTCAGTGGGTGAATATCGCAATATCGAACTCGCGCTCTGAATATGTGTTTTGGCGTGCAAGGCCGACTTGGCCGTGATGCGTGAGCAGCTCCAGGGGCGAAGTGTGCGGCTTTCTGGTGACGGCTGGCGTGCTCGGCAACTGTTCGTCGCCGCAGGGGGGCTTGTGGTGATGTTCGTCGAGGGAAAACCGTGGACTTCCGTACTCCTCGCCGGGTGGCGGCGGAATGCCGCCGCGGGCAAACGGGTGACTGTCGGTGGCGCCCCGTGCCCCCGTCGGGGGGGAGGCTCGTTTCTACCCCGACAGGGCAGGGCGGGCTGTGGCAATGACGTCTGGAGGTCCGTCGCACGTGGTGGCGGAGAGGCGCGCCATTCGATCAACTCGCTTCATGCGTGGGCCTGTTGACTGCGTCGTGCGTGAATCGAAGGAATTGCTTTGGGCTCACCGCCCGGGGAGTGGAGGGCTGGCGTGCGCCGTGGTGATTCTTCGTCGAGGGCCGAGGGGGAGGCTTCAAGTTGCGGGCCCGACACGAATTGTGTATGGACGAAAAGCGTTGACTACTCTGGGTGTTAAATATACTCACACTAAGTAGTCGAGGGGTGTCACCTCCAACCACACGAAACCCGAGGATCAAAGGTTCCATGCGCAGACTTCAGAGTGTCGCCATCGTCATCGCAGCGGTCGGCTGCCTGTCCACTGTCGGTACCGGCGTCAGCATTGCTGACGGGTACGGCTCCGGTCCGGAGGCCGGTGCCTGGGCCGTCTCGGCATCCGCTGCAGGTGCCGCTTCGCGTGGCGGCGGGTCGGATGGCGGTCCGCAGGCTGCTCCGCAGGCGCAGGCCCCCGCCCCGCAGGCCGCCCCCCAAGCGCCCGCCCCGCAGTACGCTCCGCCGGCCCCGGTCCAGCAAGCACCCATCCAGCAGGCCCCGGTTCAGCAGGCTCCGGCCCCGCAGTACGTTCCGCAGGCCCCGGCCCAGCAGACGGCTCCGGAGAAGCGCACGAACATCGACGTCGACCAGCACACCATGTGCCGGTCGCACGACCTGAACCTCAACGTCCTCGGCCAAGCCGGGCTGCTGAACGGCGTGTTGGGCAACGCACTCAACGGCGAGGGTGCCGCGGGTGCGCAGCGCACTCACCAGGGCTCGCGCATGGGCTGCGACAACGTCGCTCTCCGCAAGTAACCGAAGGGGCTGTGGCGTCTGGTCCGTGGGCCGGATGCTGAGCGCCCTTCCGGTGTCCCTAAAGCTCGGGTGCGGACCCGCTCGTGGTGTCCGCACCCGAGCCTCAATCACAAAGGATCCCAGTACATGGTCAGTGGGAAGAAGTTCGCGGTCATTGCAGCGTTGCTGGGTGGCCTCGCCGGTACCTGTGCCGTCGGCCCCCAGGCTTACGCTGCAGACGGGAGCGGTTGCACCCGTGGCGACGCGGACGGCCGGACCTGCGTCCACAAGAAAGAGGCCAGCTTCACCACCAAGGACGGCAAGCACGTTATCGTCAGGCAGTACCAGCGGTGCCATACCTCGTCCCGGCACCGTGTGGTATTCCCTGAGAGCGGCCTCCTGGGTGGCAGGAAGTTCACGGAGGCTGGTCCTCGTATGGACTGCTCCAACAGGTTCTCGCTCCCCAAGGGGCTCAGGCGGTCGCACTTCTGACCTCCCACGACCGATGGCCGGGCCGGGTAATCCGAGCCCGGCCGTTCGTGTTTGCTCTTCGCTGCTCCGGCTGTCCAATCCGCACCCCGTGCCCGTTGGGGAAGTTCCCCCAGGCGCAAGGCGCGCCCGGCATGGGCGGCTCGCTCGCGGATCGGGCCGCCGAAGCGCCGGTGGCGGGCTTGCTCCTCGGCCCGATGCGCCAGTGCGGTCAGGTCTGCTGCGCTGTCCGCTTGGCGGTGGAGGTAGTTGTTGAGGCGTCACCGCCGAACGCCGCGGGGGTACGTGATGCGTGTGCGTCTCGCACGTGCGTAGCTCCTTGTCGTGGTTTGCTGATGGCCCACCCCGGCCGCTGACCCATCCGGGGTTTCCGCCAACCGGTGTGTGCTTCCGGGCACTTCGGCTCCCGCGTCCGAAGCGGTCGACCTCGCGCCTGGGACGGCAGCCCGTTCAAGGAGCGGACCGGGGCCGGAGCCTGAGCGCGTCCACTCGGGTCGAGCGCGTCAGTCCGTGCTCTCGCGGCACCATCGGGCGGGGCTTGCGGCCCGGTCTCCTGTGTCTGTGCAGCCAGTCGTGGCTACGGAGTTGGGGCGCCTCCGGGGCGGTCGCGCCAGCTCGCGGTGCCCCCGGCGGGGCCTGGCTCCGCTGCAGCGCATCAAGCGGAGACCGGTCCCCGGCTGGCCTCTTGGCTCGCTCTCTCATGGGGCCGAAGGGGGCGGTCTCCGGGCCGGTCGGGCAGGAGCGGGCCTCCGGTTGCGGGTCCGACACGAATTGTGTAGGGGGCGGAAATCGTTGACTACTGTGTGTGTTCCCTATACTCACATTAAGTAGTCGAGGGGTGTCACCTCCAACCACACGAAACCCGAGGATCAAAGGTTCCATGCGCAGACTTCAGAGTGTTGCCATTGTTGTCGCAGCGGTCGGCTGCCTGTCCATCGCCGGTACCGGCGTCAGCTTTGCTGACGGGTACGGCTCCGGTCCGGAAGCGGGGGCCTGGGCCGTCTCGGCATCGGCTTCCGGGGCCACCTCGCGTGGCGGCGAGTCGCACGGTCGTGAGGGGGACGGTGGCCAGCAGGCTGCCCCGCAGCTTGCTCCTCAGGCCGTGGCGCCGCAGTTCGCTCCCCAGGCCGCGGCGCCGCAGGTTGCCCCGCAACCGCAGGCTCCGGTCCAGCAGATGACCCCCCAGGCGCAGGCGCCGGCCCAGCAGGCACAGGCTCCGGCTCAGCAGATCGCCCCCCAGCCCTCCGCGCCGCAGGTTGCCCCGCAGGCTCCGGTCCAGCAGATGATCCCCCAGGCACCGGTCCAGCAGGTCGCCCCTCAGGCATCCGCGCCGCAGAGTGCTCCTCAGGCCGCGACTCCGCAGATCGCCCCGCAGGCGCAGGCCCCGGCACAGCAGGTCGTCCCGCAGACTGCCGTCCAGCAAGCGCCTGTTCGGTAATTGCCGGCCTCGTAGATCGCTGCTCCTGCCTCGGCTCCGCAGGCTTTCTCGGAGAGACCTCGGTCGCACGACCTGAGCGTCAATTTCCCAGCCCAGGCCGGGGTGCCGAAAGGCGCGTTGGGCCATGTGCTCAGCGGTGAGGGCTCTGCCGGCGCGCAATGCACTCGCCAGCGCAAGCGTACGAGCCACAACAACATCGCCCTCCGCAAGCAAACAGGAAGGGGCTGTGGTGTCCGGTCTACGGGCCGGACACCACAGCCCCTTCCGGCATTCGCATCCGCTGCTGGATGCCCACGACCGAATGGCCGGGCCAGGCAATCCCGATCCCGGCCTCACGCTGCTGAATTGATGGGGCGGTGCTTTGAAGCGACCGCCAGCGCGTGGAGGGCATTCGGTAGTTCCCCTCTGGTACGGCGTGAGTGCAACTGGCAGATACAGAGCGACGGTTCGGTGTCGATGCCGCCTGCGGAGGCTTCGGCGCGACGGCACGCGAGGGGTTCTGGCTCGGCGAGATGCTGCGCTGCGGAGGGGCAGTTGGGGGACTGGCAGGTGGTCCTGGAGGAAGTGGTCGACACAATCGCCGGCGGCGCCTGAGCGAGGAGGCCGAAGCCGGCCTTCAACGGCACGACCCCGGACCGGAACACCAGCGGCAAGTGGCCGTCCGCCACGAGCGCGAGGGGCCAGCGGGCCGGCCAGTCAGCCGGAGACCCACTTGTCGGCGCGGTACGCAACAGGGGCACGACGCACGACCCCTCATCTCCGCGTCCGGCCGATGATGTGGTCCGAGCGGATGCCGACCTGGTCGGAGAAGAGCCCTCGACGAACGGGGTTGGCGAGCGAGGTGCCCGTGATCGCCCCGGCCATGGCGACGGTCCTACCGGCGAGACCGCCCACCGACCCGGTTTGGAACAGTGACATATCCGCGGCGGATCGAAGTGCCTGCTGGACGGCAGTTCACCGACGATTGCGATGAACTGCCAGCACCGACCACCTAGCGACCCGGGCTGTGAAGTCCGGGCTCATCGACGTGCCTGGTGGAATCAGTCAATAAATTGCCACCAGGCTGTCTGATCTTCCCGGGAATGTGCACCCGGGCGTACTGCGCGGGACGCTCACGTGAAGTGACCGCTCCGCTCGCTCAGTTGACGCGAAGACGACGCCCTCGACGGTAGAGGAGGAAGCCGCCTGTCAACAGCCCGGCACTCATCACGGCCGCCAGGCGAAGCTGTTCGTCCCCACCAGTCTTTGCCAACTGCGGGTGAGCAGCAGGCACATTGACGTGGTGATGGTGGTGCATCCGAGGGGCCGGCGACCGGTGCTGAGCCGGATGTCTGTCGTGCGCCACGGGCGGCAGGTTCTCCTGCACCCGGTGGTGGGTGCGCACATGCTTCTTCGATGTGTTGGCGCAGTGGTTACCGAATGCGGGATTGAGCGCTCCGACGACGTCCACGGTGTTGCCGCACGCGTTGACCGGGATGTGAACAGGCACTTGGAGCTGGTTCCCGGACAGGACACCGGGAGACCCGGCAGCCGCCCCCTCGGCCCCGGCGTCGGCGACGGCCATACCAGCGCCGGCGAGCAGCAGGCCACTCGTGGCAACAGAAGTGGCAATGACCCTTTTGATCACGTGACTCCTCCTTGACGGTGCGGCCACATCCACGGACCGCACAACACACAACGAGGATGTGGGCCAAAAGCTCTGAATATGCCTTTTCCGTCACTCTTTCAGCTCGATGTGCATGCTCGCCCATCCACGGAGTGCCCATAGTTCCGATTCTATGAAGATTCATACTTGAATGTCATCGGCTCACGAAAGACGCTCAAGGGAATTGGCGCTCGCTCGGTGATGTCGGGGTGGGAATTCCGAGGTTGCGGATCGGCGTGCAGGTTCGGTTCGGAGGGACGGTTGCCCCGAGCGAATGGGAAGCAGGGGATCATGAGCCCCGGCCGCGCGCCGGGGGATCTCTCTGCCTGAGAATTATCGACACATCGCAACTGGTATTTAATTCACAGGAATTTGCTTCGCCCCGGTGGGGGTGAAGTGGGTGAATCTTCCAGTCGGCGGTTCGAAGGCTGAGGCAATGTGCCTGCTGGTCGCGCCCGAATGCAACAACGTGTCCGGCGAGAGTGGCAGGACTTCGCCGGACACGATGCGTCTGCCCCGCTCGACCTCGGTTGACTGAGCCAGGACGTGGAACTCAGCGTCGGTCGAGCAGCGGCAGCCGACCGAGGTGCAGGGGGCCGAGGTTGGTGACGAGCTTCAGGGGGCTGCCAAGTGCCCCTCCTAGGCCCGTACCGGTACCACCGGCATGGGCGGGTGCGGAGAGGATCCCAATGAGGGCGACGGCCCCCAGGGAAGCGGCGAGTGCACGACGCATAGTGGCTCCTGCTTCATTGCGTGGCCTTGATTTGTTGCCGGCACAGGTCACCCTGGCACTTCAAGCGAGGCGGAGTCCCTGGTCCACGCCAAGCAATCACCTGATCGCGCGAGCGCGGGAAGTGCGAACAGGATTTCGTCGGGACGGCGAAAGAAACGGCTTGGTTCTCATGCTCCTCAAAAGTCCCGCTCGGGCAATGGGGAGAAAGGTCGAAGGCTGTAGGGTGCGAGTGATGTGCCGTTCGCTTGAACGTTGTGTGATTCATGCGGCCGAATGGTTGATTGTTGTGCGGTTGTTGCGCTTGCGGGAGACTTTCGGGCGCGCAAAACACAACCCATGACAAATCAAAAACCGACATCATACAATCCGGCGCGTCGTGCGGCGACTTCGCGCACGGTTCGCATTAACCTCCCAGCTGTACGAAGTCCGTACGCATCGGCCTCATTCGCTCAATCCACCGGAGAAAAAATGCGCATGCTTCACAAGGCCGCTGTCGTTGCCGCCGCCCTCGGCAGCATCAGCATCCTCGGCGCCAGCACCGCCTACGCCGACGGCGACATGGGCGGTCGCGGCGCCCGCTTCGACATCAGGCAGAGTGCCTCGTGCCGGTCGCACGACACCAACCTCGATGTCCTCGGCGAGGTCGGTATCGGGAACGGCCTGGGTGGCAACCTGCTGGGCGGCGAGGGTGCGCCGGGCGCACAGAACACCCACATGGGTTCGACCATGGGCTGCACCAACAGCGCATTCAGCAAGTAGGCGCGGTAAGTAGCGCCCGCTCCGGCGCCGGGTCTCGGACCTGGCGCCGGAGCTCTTTTGGTTCCTCCTGGGGCCCAGCCGTCCGTCGTCTGCCCGGGGGCGCGTGCGGCAGTTCTTGAGCAGGGCCTGGCGGCGCCATCGCCCTTGATGGCGTCTCCGGCGCTCCGTCCGTCGCCGCGCATCTCCCGTTGTCGCACGACGAGTTGGTGGGGCGCGCAGTAGCCGAGGATGGCGAGGGGCCGGACCGGGCCGTCGCCGACGCCCGGGTGCAGAGCTCGACCCTATGCTGACGGTCGTGCAGGTACTGGGTTTGAGCAGTGAGGACGAGATGGTCGCCTGCTTCTTGCGCGGCGAACTGTCCAGCCGGAGGTTCGGCCAGAACCTCCGGTCCCACCTGGCGGCAGCCGGGCGGGCCGAGCGCTTGCTGACGCATCCGGACCTCTCCGACGCCGGAGCGAACCTGGCACGTCGCGCTCTGCTCGCCGCGGTGCGCGGGTACGGCGAGGACCGTGATCTGTTCGAGAACTTCCCCGCTCAGGTCGCCTGGACCAGGGCGCTGCTGACCGCCGGCGAGGCGGCCAGCGTGCGCTACCTCGACTATTCCTACTGGGTCGAACTATCGGGTGGCAGCCGTCGACCGACCGACGCGGCCGCACGCATCAAGGCAGGGTTACGGGCGTTCGACGTGCCCAACGAACCTTTCGTCGAAGCAGCCCACGCACTCGTCAGGGGCGAGCGGTTTCCTCCGCTCATCCTCGTCGGCGAGAGACAGGACAGCCTGGTCTGCCTTGAGGGCCACCTGCGCCTGACCGCCCACGCCCTCGTTGGCTTCCCGACGGACATCGAGTGCCTGATCGGCACCGCGCCGACCATGGGACGTTGGGCGCGGTAGTCCAGTCGCGCCGGGCTCTCGGCGCTCCGAATTGATCTGGTTGAGGACAAGTGGGGTTCTGTCAGCCGGACTTGCGGCATCACGGCGCGAGGAGCTTCGAGGGGAACTTCTTCCGCTGGCGGGTCGTCCTTGTCCACCCGTCGGTCGTTCACGGCGGTGCCCTGGCCTCGGCCGATCCAGCCGCGGTGATCATAGTCCGGGCCTGGTGGTGGCCGTTGTGGACTGTGAGACGTCGGTGGGCGGAATCGGTCTCGGCAGCCAACTCGACCGCGCACTGGTTGACTTGAGAGCGGGTCCGTGACTTCCCGACGCGCGTTGTGTGCGCGGGCCTGATCGGAGTCCGTCACGGGACCATCGGGGAAGGTGCGCCCTCCTTGCCCCCGCCGATCCACGGGCTCCGAGCATCGCTCTCGACGGCCAGCGTCAATTCCACGTCGTCCGCGGCTACTTACACGTCCGGTAGGCGAGGCGGAGAGTCGCTAGCGTGTCGGGCCAATTCACGGCGAGAGGCCGGTCATACCTTGGACATCGGCGAGCCGCTCCGTACGACTTCGCCGGGCAACTTACCTTGAGCCACTCCATCCGTTGTGGTCGGCTGTGCCGAGGCAGGAGTAGTTCGATGGACCGTGGCTCCGGTGCTGGGTGTGCCGTCACCCTGAGCGGTGTTCCAGAGATGTTGCTGTGGAATCTGTATCAGCGTGCGGGGGAGGCAGGCCGTTCGCGACCGGTACTTCATGACCCCAAAGCCGTGGAACTGGTTGAAGAGCTCGACTACCCCTTCGAGAGGAACTTCGGGAGACCGGTCGACCTCGTTGCGCAAGGCCATGCGTTGCGAGTCCGTACGTTCGATGACGCGGTGCGGGACTTCCTGGCCGCCCACCCTTACGGCACCGTTGTTCAGCTGGCTGAGGGGCTGGAAACTCAGTTCTGGCGTTGCGACAACGGCCGTGCCCAGTGGCTGGGTGTCGAGCTCCCGGAGACTGCCGAGCTGCGTTGGTCCTTGCTCCCGGATGGTGATCGCCGACGCACCATTGCCTGTTCGGCGCTCGACCTTTCTTGGTGCGACGAGGTCGACCGGTCACGAGGAGTGCTCATCACCGCTCAGGGGCTCCTGATGTACCTACACCCTTTCCAGGTAAGGGACTTGATTGCAGGGTGCGCTCAAGCGTTTCCCGGGGGCTCCCTCGTTTTCGACACCGTGCCCCGCTGGTTCAGCAACCGTACGCTGACCGGCGCCGTGCGCAACAAACGAGGCTTTACGGCGCCGCCCATGCCGTGGGGAATCAACCGCAGCGAACTCTCACGGGTGCGCACTGCGCATCCGGCCGTCACCACGGTCCGTCAGCTTCTGCCGCCCGCAGGACGAGGCGTCTACCACGGCGCAGTGGCTCCCGCCCTCAGCCGAATCGGGATCCGTAACGCTCTGGTGCTGGTGACGGCGGTCGCGAACTTCGCAGATTAGCGTGAACGGACAACGCGCTGAAGAAACCCGATAGTTGTCCTTCTGCACTCTCACTCTGGAGCGGAGCGCAGACCCGGCTCGTGACCCTCGACAGGAAAGGGCAGCGAGTTGTGTGCGGTGTTCCAGTCGAAGTCGGCCTCGCGGTAGGAATTCGGGAAGGCGAAGAGGGTTGGAATTTCGATGACTCGACGGATGGGGCGCCCGCGATGCGCGGTAAGCGCCCGAAGGTTGATTGCGAAGTCCCTACGGGAGGAAGGGACGTAGACGGCGGAGGGCGGCGAGGGTGACCGCAAGGGGGCGTGTTAGCCGGTCTTTTGGGCTTCCAGTTGTTGGATGAGGAGGAGCAGGTTGGCGGGGGCGGCGGTGAGGCGGACGGGGGTGCCGTCGTCGAGGAGGTCGGCGACGTACCAGTCGGTGGGGACGGTCTCCTCGTCTCGGTGGGGGCCGCGTATCGCCTGGACGGTGAGGCGGTCGGTGGGGATCTCCTTGGCGGCGAGGCGGCCGGGGCCGTTGTGGGGGACCACCGCCATGGGGCCGGCGCCGAGGACGATGTGGGAGCCCATGTGGTGGGGGTTGTACGGGGTTTCGTCCAGGAAGTAGGCGCGGAGGAAGGCGTCTTCGCCGTCGGGTAGTGGGCGCGGGGCGACGGGTCGGGCCCGGCCGCTGAGGTGCCAGGCCAGCAGGATGAGGGCGAGGACGGCGATGGTGCAGACGGCGCCCACCAGTTCCGCGGTGGGCGGGCTCGGTCGGAGGCCGGCCATCGGGAGCGTCCAGGCCGCGGTGGCGGCGAGGGGGAGGAGGAAGGCGAGGCCGTTGGGTTCTGCCGGGTGGCCCGGGCCGACGGGCTGCCCCCGGCGTTGGGGCCGGGGTCGGGCCAGCACGCCGATGGTGCAGCCGGTGATGAGGAGGAGACCGAAGGCGAGGCCGACGGCCAGGTCGCCGGGGCGTGGCACGGCGTCGAGGTCGCTGGTGTGCTGCTGTGCGGTGGTGATCCGCATCAAATGGCCGCGCCACCAGGTCAGGGTGGTGCGGTCGCCGGGGGCGTAGTAGGCACCGGGATCGAATTCGACGTCCAGCCGGTCCATCGGCTCGGCGTCGCGGAAGTACAGGCGGAGGACGGAGTGGCGGGCCCGGCCCTCACCCCTCTGCTGCGTCTCAAGGCGCTCGACGACCCCGGGCAGGGTGGTCAGACAGTCCGCGCGCACGTCGGCCGCGGCGGTGGTCGGACAGGGGGTCGCGGCCCGCCACTCCCGCGCCCGCCGTTCCTCCGGGGCCAGGCCGAACGTGGCGACGCATCCGGCGCCGACAAGCGTCAGCAGGCAGAGGAGCAGGGGTACCAGCCGCGTCGAGACGAAGCGTCCGGTCCGTGGGCGGGCGGCGGAGGGGCTCGTGACGTGCATGCGGGCGATTCTCCCCGGGTCGGCCTTCGGGCTCGATGGTGATCGGGTGCTGCGCGCCGGAGCAGGGGTGTCCGGGGTGTGCACGAGCGCCTCCGACCCGGCGCTTCGGCCGGGTCGGAGGCGCGGTCGTCAGCTTCGCTCGAACGGCGAGCGGACCGGGAAGTACGCGCCGAGGAAGGCGCGTAGGACGCGGTCCTGCTCGTCGGCGGGGACCTCGGCGTCGGCCGACTCGCCGATGCAGAAGACGCTGTGGCTGCGGCTGGCCAGCATGCGGCTGAGGCGGGTGTGATGGGTGTAGTCGCCGGCGTTGACGAACGAGCAGGACAGGGTCGCCGGGGTGGAACGGCCGGTCAGATAGCCGTAGTGGTGGTGGAGGGAGGAGGCGACGGACAGGTCCGTGGTCGCCCGGAAACGGCTGGCCGCGGTGGTGGTGATCTCCTTAGGGAACTTCTCGGCGAGCTCCGCCAGGACGCTGCGCCGCAGCGGGTGCGGGGCGTGCAGGAAGCCGTGGGTGGCGGTGCGGTCGTACTCGCGCCGCAGCAGGCCGCGGTTGTTCTTGGCCGCGGCGAAGTAGCCCTCGTCGTCCTCGGACAGCGCGCTGGGCGGGACGGCGGTGGGCGAACGGAAGAAGTGCGCCGTGCCGTTGCTGGTGAAGAACGCGTTCGGGGTGAGCGGGCGGCCGAGGAAGACGTCGTCGTTGAAGTAGAGGAAGTGTTCGGCCAGGCCGTCGATGCGGTGGAGTTGGCTTTCGATGGCGTGGGAGTTGAAGGTGGGCAGGTGGGTGGGGTCGGCGAAGATCTCGCGGTGGCTGACGACCTTGATGCCGGGTTGGGTGGTGTCGAGCCAGGCGGGGGTCTGGTCGTCGGTGACGAGGTAGATGTTGCGGACCCAGGGGGCGTACATCGCCAACGAGCGCAGCGAGTACCGCAGTTCGTCGCGGTTGCGGAAGCGGACGTCGCCGCTGTCGGCGCCGCCGTCGGCCAGGCCCGCGGCGCGCTTGGCACCGTCCCGACGCTCGCGCCACTGGGGGTCGGTGTCGTCGACCCAGGTGTAGACGACGTCGATGGGGAAGGTCACGTCCCACATCAGGCGGTCGGTGAAGGCGGCCATCGTGGGGTGGTCGCGCTCGCCGACGCGGAGGGTGGCGTCCGCCGCCAGCGAGGGCAGGCGCGGGCCGAGCAGGGTGGAGCCGCGGGGCGTGCTGCGCCAGCCGGGCATCTCCTCGTCCTCGGCGTTCTCGGTCCAGAACTCCACGGTGCAGCCGTACGCGGGCCCGTAGCGCAGGGTGCGGCTCTCGGTGGTCAGCGGCTTGAAGACGCGCACGCCGGCCACCTCGCCGACCTCGCGCAGCCGCTCCGCGAGCACGGCGCCGGGCGCGGCCCCGCGCGGGGTGATCAACTCCGCGTAGACGGGCTTGCCGTGGAGTTCGGTGGCGAGCGCCGTGAGGGCCTGTTCGCGGCGCTCGACCTCGACGGCGACGCGGTAGTTGGTGCCGCCGTCGCGCAGCAGGACGTAGGGGACGGCGTGCGCGGTCAGTGCGGAGGCGGCGATCTCCAGGTTCCACTCGGCCATGCGCGGCGCGAGGACGTCGTCGCGGACCTCGGCCAGGCGGCCGGCGGAGCGCACCAGGCTGCCGGTGCGGTCCTGGGCCTGGAGGAGGACCTCGCGGGCCTTCTGCTCGTCCGCGGAGCCGGCCAACGCGCTGATCGGCGCGGCCACGTTGAAGCTGCGGCTGCCGCCGGCGGCAATCCGGCGGGCGGTGCGGTCGGCGCGGTCGGCCAGCCGCCGCGGGTCGTCGCGGCGCGCCACCAGGCGGGCGAAGAGCTCCTCCCACTGAGCGGTGATCCGCTCGGCGCCGAAGCGCTCGTGGACGCCCTCGCGGGCAGCTTGGCCGTACGCGCGGCGGGTGGCGTCGTCCGACATCAGCTTGTCCATGGCGACGGCCAGGGAGTCCTTGTCGCCGGGCGGGACGAGCAGGCCGTCGACGCCGTGCCGGACGATCTCGGCGGGGCCGGTGACGATGTCGTAGGCGATGACCGGTACGCCGGCGGCGAAGACCTCCAGCAGCACCAGCGGGAACGCCTCGTTACGGGAGGGCAGCAGGGCCAGGCCGGCCTTGGCCCACTCGTGCTCCATCTCCGAGGAACGGCCCAGGAGTTGGACCCGGTCGTGCAGCGCCAGGCCGTCGATGAGGCGGCGCAGCCGCACCTCCTGCGGGCCGTCGCCGAAGATCCGCATCGTCCAGTCGGGATGCTGGTCGGCGAGGGTGGCGAACGCCTCGATGGCGTGGTCGAGCTGCTTCTCCGGCGTCATCCGGGCGGCCAGCACGATGGTCTTGCCGTCCAGGTCGGAGCGGGGGCGGAAGCCACCGGGGACGGCGTTGGGAAGGTGCGCCAACTCGGGGGCGGTCGCGCCGAGGGAGTCGGCGAACCAGTCGTTGGTGCGCTCGGTCAGCGAGACCAGGGCGTCGATGCGGGGCGCGTACACCAGCAGCGGTTCGCCGGAGACGTCGCGCAGTTGGGAGGCGCGGTGCTCCTGGTGGACGGTGATCACGCGGGAGGGCACCAGCTCGGCCGCGGCGGCCATCAGCGCGGGCGTGGTGGTGACCAGGACGTCGGTGTCCAGCGAGCCGAGCGCGGCGGCCATCTCGACGTCGGTGAGCCGGTCGAAGGTGGACTCCCAGGTGGGCTTGATGAGTTCGCTGGGCAGGGACGTCAGCGTGCGGCACGCCTGCTCGTCCAGTCCGCTGTCGCGCACCGGGCGGCCGTAGGGGCCGGTGCGGTCGACCAGGTAGCGCCGGGGTATCGCGCGGCCGGCGGTGAAGAAGGGTTCCTCGCGCGTCTTGAGGACGCTGAGGACCTCGACCTCGTGGCGCGGGGCCAGATGTGCCGCCTGGGTGTAGGTGGCCATCTCCGTGCCACCCATCTCGTCGCCCCAGGTGAGCAGGAACGTGATCTTCATCAGGCGGTTTCCTCGGTGGTGGTGAAGGGGGCGCAGCTGACCGCGAAGGTTCCGGCCGCGGAGAGATGGGCGTGCACGCGCAGCAGCGCGCCGTCGTCCGTGGCGATCGTCCGGAACGGGGTGCGGAAGACCTTCTTGGGGCGGCGCACGTCGGTCAGTCGACGCGCGAGCTTGAGACGGGCGCGCCCGTGGCGGAGTTGGAAATCCCACACCCGCTGGGTCCGGGTGCCGCGGGTCATGGCGGCGAGCGGCACGTCGAAGGTGAAGCGGTCGCCGTCCCAGGTGGGGGTGGCGGCGACGACCGTGCCGGAGCCGCGGCGCACCGCCTCCGCGGTGTAGTCGGCGTGCGGGGCGCCGGCGGCGAGCAGCCGGCCGTGCACGGTGATCCGGTCCCAGCGCAGGTCGAAGCGGAGCAACTCGGCGTGCTCGCGCGGCCCGACGACCTTGATCATGGCGTGGCCGTCGACGGACCGCACCGGCCGGAACGTGGCACCGCTGGTGGCGCTGGGCGGGTTGGGGAGGGTGGGGCCGTCCGCGGCCGGTGCGTCGGGGGCCGCGATCCCGCAGCGGGTCTGCTGGCCCCGCGCGTCGACCACGACGACGGTCAACCGCCAGATGCCGTCGTCGAGTCGGGGGCCGGGGACGCCGGGCTCGTCGCGGCGCGCGTGGCGCAGCGCAGCGGTGGCGGTGAGCAGGAGCTGGCCGTCCGGCTGCGGCTCCCGCGCGAGCGGAACGGTCCGCTGCCGTCCCCGGCGCTCCAGGACGAGGCGGGCCTCCGCGACGTCGGCGGCGCCTCGGGGCCAGGGCACCGCGATGTTGAGGGTGCGGCCGGCGAGGACCGAGAGGTGGGTCGGGGGGAGGGTCGGCCGGGGGCGGGCGCGCGTGCCGAGCGCCGGCACGGTGTTGATCTGCTCCACGCGACGGCGGACGCGGCCCGCGGTGCGGCGGGCACGCTTGGCCGCCGCCACTGCGTGGGACAGCAGGGCTTCACTCATGGCGCTTCGTCATCTCTCCTCGTGGCCCGGTGGCCGGGGCTCAGTGTCAAGCATGTGCATGGCGCGGGCAAAAAATTTCGCGTGATTCAGCATGATCAAGTGACTCAAATCACCCATGCCGCATGGATCCCCCTCGCCCCATTCGCCCTCTTCCGAGGCGTTGACGGAAGATCGCTCGAATGTTCATTTACTTCTCATGTTAAAGGTAGTGTATTGGTAAATTTTTGGTGTTAGAGGGCGAAATCGTCTTCGTGGACCGGGGGATCAAGAGGAATGAAGCAGATCGACAGCGCGCGGCCCACGGAGCGGAGCGCAGCACCCAGCAGGCCCGAGCCCGAACCCAAGCCGCGCACGACCGGCGCGGTCCCTGGGGGTGACGGCGGCGTCAACACCGAGGCATCGCCCCTCGTCGCCGTCTACCGCAAGGTCCTGCCCAAGCGGGTGCGCCGTGCGATAGCCGGCCGGTACTCGCCCGAAATGCGGCGCAACGTCAAGCGGTTCGTCACCGCTGACGCCCTCGGCCGCAACGTCCAGCGGCTGCGCTGCGCCGGCCTCACCGCCAGGCGCCGCGTGCTGATCGACGCCGCGGAAGGCGTCGTGCTGGCCGTCGACGGTCGCGCCCGGATCGCCTGCGTCGACGAACGCCTCTCGCCCGAATCGGCCCGGCGCGCCAACGTCGGTGCCGTGACCGCCGCGTTGGAGCGCGCCGACGTCGACCACTTCTGCGTCCGCGGGCCGGAGGCCGGCGGCACCACCGTCGCCGTCGCCGCCGACGACCGGGAGCGCGCGCTGGCCGCCCTCGAAGACCTCAGCCGCACGCTGCCCCTCTACCTCGGCCCCCAGGGCGAGGAGCGCGACCGGGTCACCCCCGCCTACCGGCCCGCCCCGTGGCGACGCAGTGCCAAGAGCACGACGCTGCGCCTGTTTTGGTACCGCACCGAGCCGACCCACCGGCTCGTCCTCGGCCCCGAACACGGCTGCACCATCGAGTTCTGGAAGCGCGAGGGCGACCGGTTGACCGCCCCGCGGCGCAACCCCATCACCGACTCCGTCCCCGCCGACGCGCCCTTCCTCCGCGTCCCCGTGGCCGCCTTCACCGCGCCCCACGGCACCCGCGACGCCTCACCCGTGACCGTGCGCACCCGCGAGGAGTTCACCACCGAGGTCCCGCAGGACATCCCGTTCCCCGTCGACGTCGTCTACACCTGGGTCGACGGCGCCGACCCCGCGTGGCAGCGCCGCCGCGCGGGGTTCGCCGGCACCGCGTACCACGAAGAGGCCGCCAACGCCGCGCGCTACGCCAACCACGACGAACTGCGGTACTCGCTGCGCTCGTTGGCGATGTACGCCCCCTGGGTCCGCAACATCTACCTCGTCACCGACGACCAGACCCCCGCCTGGCTCGACACCACCCAACCCGGCATCAAGGTCGTCAGCCACCGCGAGATCTTCGCCGACCCCACCCACCTGCCCACCTTCAACTCCCACGCCATCGAAAGCCAACTCCACCGCATCGACGGCCTGGCCGAACACTTCCTCTACTTCAACGACGACGTCTTCCTCGGCTCCGAGCGGGCGCCCAAGGACTTCTTCCTCGCCAACGGGCTGACCAAGTTCTTCCCCTCGCCCGCGCTGGTCCCGCTCGGACCGCCCTCGCCGCAGGACGTACCGGTCTCCATCGCGGGGAAGAACAACCGCGCGCTGATACAGGAACGGTTCGGCACCACCCCCGTCAGCAAGATGCGGCACGTCCCGCACGCGCTGACCCGCAGCGTCCTCGCCGAGATCGAGCGGGAGTTCGGCGAGCAGCACCGCAGCACCGCCGCCCAGCGGTTCCGCAGCGGCAGCGACATCGCCATCCCCTCGTCGCTCTACCACTACTACGCCTTCCACACCCGGCGCGCCCTGCCCGGTGAAGTGGAGTACGTCTACCTCGACGTCTCCCACCCCAACACCGCAAACCGGCTGGACCGGCTCCTCCTCAAGCGCGACAAGGGGGTGTTCTGCCTCAACGACACCCTCTCCACGGAGGACGACTTCGACCGCAGCACCGCCCTGCTGCGCCCCTTCCTGGAGTCCTACTTCCCGGTCCCCAGCCGCTTCGAACGACCCCTTTGACCTGCAAGAGAGCTTCCGTGCGCCTACAGCCCACCCGCCGCACCCTCGTCGCCGGCCTCGTCGCCCTCACCGCGGCGGGATGCGGCGGCGCACCGCGGACGGCCTCCCTGCCGGCCGCCAAACGCGGCGCGGTGGCGGCCGCCGAGGACGGTCAGAACGGCAGCCGGGTCATGCAGGTCCTCGCCCACCCGGACGACGACCTGTACTTCATGAACCCGGAGGTCCAGCAGACCATCGGCGCCAACGCCCAGATCGTCAGCGTCTACCTCAACTGCGGTGAGACCGGCGGCGTCAACAAGGTGCCCGGTCAGCCGCGCCCCAAGCCCGACCTCGCCGCCTACGCCGGCTCCCGGCGCCAGGGCCTGCGCCAGGCGTACGCCCTGATGGCCACCGGCAACCCCGAAGCGCCCTGGCGGATGGAGGCGTTGGCGCTGCCCGACGGCACGCTCATCGAGGTGAACACCCTGGACGGCCACGCCGGCATCCAACTGGTCTTCCTGGGCGTCCGCCAGCACTCCCTCCCGCAGTACGGACGCAAGCGCGGCCTGCCCCACCTGTGGGCGGACCCCACCATGGTCACCAGCACCCTGGTCAGCACCGCGTCCCCCGTCCGCACCTCCCACCAGATCACCCGGGCCGGCCTGATCGACGCCCTGGTCCACCTCCTCAACCGCTACCGACCCACGCTCGTACGGACGTTGGACCCGGACCCGGACATGCAGGTGCACGACGCACGGCACCGGCTCCACCACGACCAGCCCGGCTACTCCGACCACCCGGACCACACCGCCGCCGCGCTGTTCACCTACGCCGCCCTGGCCCGCTACGAGGGCCCCGGGGGCGGCCGCCTGCACGCCGTCACCGCCTACCGCGGCTACTACAACGAACGCTGGCCGGACAACCTCCCCACCCAGCTCATCCGCGCCAAGGCCCAGGTCCTCAACGCCTATGGCGGCACCCCGGGTTCGTGCGGCTTCCCGGCCGGCTGCGGCGACTACGACGTCGGCCAGAACCGCTCCTACCGGACCGGCTGGCTCCAGCGCACCACCCTGCGCTACCCGACCGCGGCCCCGCAGGTGCAGCAGGCCCCCGACGGGCGGCTGACCGCGTTCGCCGTCCTCGCCGGGCGGGCCGTCATGTGGCGGGAAACCGGGCGGGGCAGCGGGCGTTGGACCAACCCCACGCCGCTGGACGGCACCGGACTGCTACCGGGCCTGCGCGCACTGCTGACCCCGGACGGCCGCTGGCAGCTCTTCGCCGAACGCATCGCCGCCCTGGGCCCCACCGCCCGGGACAACCGGCGCGAGCTGGTGATGACCGAACAGCCGCGTCCCGGCGGGGCGTTCGCCGCCTGGTCCAGCCTCGGCACGCCCGACCACGACCCGGACCACGGCCGCCGGGTCGGCGGCCCCGTCGCGGTCCGCACCACCGACGGCACGACATGGCTGTTCGCCCGCAACTGGGCCAAGTCCGTCGCCGTCCGCCAGCGGCACCCCGACGGCCACTGGGACGACTGGACACACCTGGAGGCGGCCGAGGTCCAGGAGGGACTGAGCGCGGTCACCGACACCCAGGGGCGCGTCCACGTCTTCGGCACCGGACACAGCACCGTGCACCACTGGCAACAGGAGCGCGCCGGCGGCCCGTTCTTCCTCCGCCGCACCGGCCTGCCGACCCCGGCCGACCCGCCCACCGCACTGGCCCGGCCCGACGGATCGGTCCTCCTGGCCTACCGCGCCGCCAAGTCCGCCCGCCCGCTCGTCTACCGGCTGCCCGCCGACGGCCGGACCTGGCGCACCGAGGGCTTGGAACTGGCCGCCCGCGGCTACGGCCCGCTCGTCCTGCACCCCACCCGCGACGGGGTGCTCCTGGCGGCCCGCAACAACGACGGCACCACCAGCCTGGCCACCCTCGGCACCCCGCAGGCACCCCGATGGCGCACCCTCACCGGCGCGCTGACCGGCACGGCCGCCCTGGCCACCGACGCCCTGCAGCGCCCCGTCCTCGCCCGGCTCGCCCCCGACGCGACCCTCAAGACGGCCCTGGTGCAGTGACCGCAACCGGGTGTTGACCCCGCTCCCGTACCGCGCGGGGTCAACACCCCGCACGCGGGCGGTCGTTGGCCGCACGGCGCGAGCGGTCGCCGCACCCGCCCCCCTCGCGCCCCCCGCGCCGGACGCTGTCGCCGTCGCGTGTCCGGGTGCGTAGCTCATCGTTCTCATCACACAAGCACATCTCCATTCACGAGGAGCCTTGATGCGACGAGTTCTGACGGCAGTGGGCATGGCCGCGGCCGCGATGACGCTGGGATCGGCTGCCGGGGCCCACGCCGCCGACGTACCGAAGCTGCCCGACGGGGGCGGGCTGACCAACGTGGACCCCAGCGGGCTGGGCGGCACGGTGGGCGGCGTCGCACAGCAGGTGACGGGGGTCGCGGGCGGGGTCCAGCACAAGGCCGTGGACCACGTGGTGCCCGCGGAGGCCGGGGCCCTGGGTGACGCCGCCGCGAAGGTGACGCCGCCGGCGGCGCAGACGGTGGGGGCGACCGCCGAGGCGGGCGGCGAGCTCCTGGGCCGGACGGCGCGGGCGGCGACGGCCGACGGCGGACTCGTCGGCGGCCTGCCGGCCGGCGCGCTGGGCGGGAAGGGCGTGACCGACGCCCTGCCGGGGAAGGCGGTGACGGACACGCTCGGCGGCAAGACGCTGACGGGCGCGCTGCCGACGAAGGCACTGACGTCCACCGGCCAGTCTCCGATCCAGGGCCTGCCCGGCCTGAGCTGACCATGTCGGGCCGCCGGCCCCGTTCCGCCCCGCCTGCTCGGGGGCCGGAACGGGGCCGTTGCCGTGCGCGGGCGGCGGCCGCCGAGCGGAGGTCCGGTGCGCCGGCCGCCCCGGGCCGCCGGCGAGGGGTACTGCCCGGCGGCGCGGACGCCGGCGGGCAGTACTCTCGTGCTTTCCCGGGCAGTCACATGAGGGGGCGCCGCGGTGCTGAAGCACTACTACCGGCTGGTGTATTGGAAGAGACGGATCGCGCGGGCGTTGGGCCGGAACCGTCGACCAGGGGCGACGCCGGGCACGGGCATGGGCGCGGGGGCCAGGGCCGGGTACCGCGGGAACGGGCGGCGGTCCGCGCGGCTGCGCCAACGGCTGGTGCGGGCGCGGCCGTTGCTGCTGTTCGCGGTGCTGGTGCTGATCGTGGTGGTGGCGTCGGCGCTGCTCGGCTGGCGCGACGACACCTTCGGGGCCGGGCGCCACGAGGGGGGCGGGGGAACGCTGACGGTGCGACCGTCGATCGCCCAGCCGTCCGCCGGAGAGCCGTCCGCGGGAGGCCGGGTGATCACGGTGTCCTGTGAGCCGCGGGGCGGGCGCGCGTGCGGAGTCGGGGGCGGGGGAGCGCCCGGCAACGGCCGCTAGGGCCGCAGTCGTTGGGTTCCGCGCGCCCGGCCGGCGGCCGGTGGACGAAGCCCGGGCCCTGGGGCGCCGCTGACGGATCTCCACGGCGTCGCGGTGTCTGGCACGGCCCTCCCCCACGCCTCTTCCGTTCCAGTGGTCGTCGCAACACCCCGGCGTCCTGCGATCGCCCACGCGCCAAGACACCGCTCCTCCCCCCACGGAGATCCGTCAGCAGCGTCCTAAGCCCCGGTGGGAATCCGGGCGGCGGTGCCGCTGACGTGGGAACGCGGGTCGCCGGGGCGCAGGTCGACCGTCAACAGGCCGGGGCGGCCCAGGTCGTGCCCCTGGTGGAGGGTGAGCGTCGCCGGGGCGGTGACCAGGCCCAGGGCCCGGGTGTAGGCGCCGAACGCGGCGGCCGCGGCGCCCGTCGCCGGGTCCTCCACCACGCCGCCCACCGGGAAGGGGTCGCGGACGTGGAAGACCGTGTCTCCCTCCCGCCACACCAACTGCAGGGTCGTCAGCTCCAGTCGGCGCATCAGGGCGGCCAGCCGGTCGAAGTCGTAGGCGAGCACGGCCAGTCGCTCGCGGGTGGCCGCGCCGAGGACCAGATGGCGCGCGCCGGCGTAGGCGATCCGGGGCGGCAGCGCCGGGTCCAGGTCGGCGGCCGGCCAGTCCAACGCGGCCAGCGCCTCGGCGACATCGGCCGGGGCGACCGGCTCGACGCGCGGCTCGACGCTGGTCAGGGTGGCGCGCAGGGCGCCGCCCTGCCGATCGACGGTGACCGGGACCGGGCCCGCCTGGGTGGCGAAGACCAGATCGCCGGGGCCGTGCCGCTCGGCCAGCGCGACCGCGGTGGCGACCGTGGCGTGGCCGCAGAACGCCACCTCGGCGAGCGGGCTGAAGTACCGGATGGTGAACGCCCGGCCGGGCTCGCCCAGCCCCTCGGGCGGCGCGGTCAGGAACGCCGTCTCCGAATACCCCAGTTCGGCGGCGATCGCCAACTGCGCCGCGTCGTCCAGCCCGCTGGCGTCCAGGACGACGCCGGCCGGATTACCGCCCGCGGGGTCGGCCGAGAACGCGGTGTAGCGCAGGACCTGGGGGGTGCGGGCGGGCGCCGCGGCGGTGGTGTCGAGTGTCATGGACGTGCGAACCACCCGCCGCCGCCCGGCTATTCCCGGGCGGGCCCGCGGTGGTCCGGCCCGCCCCTCAACCCCGCCCGATGTACGGCATGGTGGTCGCCATCACCGTCGCGAACTGCACATTGGCCTCCAGAGGGAGCGCCGCCATGTGCGCCACCGTACGGGCCACGTCGGCGGCGTCCATCACCGGTTCGGCCTCGGTGCGGCCGCTGGCCTGGAGGGTCCCGGTCCGCATCCGGCCGGTCATCTCGGTGGCCGCGTTGCCGATGTCGATCTGACCGCAGGCGATCCGGTACGGACGGCCGTCCAGAGACAGCGACTTGGTCAGCCCGGTCATCGCGTGCTTGGTGGCGGTGTACGCGATCGAGTGCGGCCGCGGCACGTGGGCGGAGAGGGAGCCGTTGTTGATGATCCGGCCGCCCTGCGGCTCCTGCTCCCTCATCGTCCTGAACGCGGCCCGAGCGCACAGGAACGCGCCGTTGAGGTTGACGTCGACCACCGCCCGCCAGTCGTCGTAGGAGAGCTCCTCCAACGGGACCGGCGGGCCGAAGGCGCCCGCGTTGTTGAAGAGCAGGTCGACCCGGCCGAAGCGGTCGCGGGCCGTGGCGAAGAGGGCGTCGACCTGCTCGGGGCGGGTGACGTCGGTCGGAACGGGCAGCACCGCGGGACCCTCGACGCCCGCGTAACCCACCTGACGGGAGGTCTCCTCCAGGGCCTCGACGCGCCGGCCGGCCAGCACCACCGCCCAGTGGTCGGCGGCCAGCGCCAGCGCGACCGCCCGCCCGATGCCCGAACCGGCCCCCGTGACCACGGCCACCCTCCGCCCCGCCGCGCCGCCCTCCCGGACCTCCTGGGGAGCCGGGGCCGTCAGCGGGGTGCGGCCCGGCGAGGAGGGCGCCGGGAGCGTCGGCCGGGGCGCGGTCGCGGTCCCACCCACGTGGCCGGCCCGCGCCGACGGCTCCGCCCGCACCGACGGCTCCGCCTGTGCCGCCGCTGCTCGTCGCTCTGTGTCGTATGGCATGGCGCTCAGCGTAAGCCTGCGGCGGGCTGCTTCCCACGTTGTCGGCTGTCCCGCCGTGGGGGTTGCTCTTTGCGCCTTGCGGCGCGGGCTTGTTGTCGACTGTCCGCTGCCGGTCCGCTGCCGGTCCGCTGCGCGGGGCGGGTCGAGTTGTCTGGTCCGCTGAGCGGGGCCGATCCGCTGCGCGGGACGAGCCGATGTGTCCGCTGCGCGGGGCTGTTGGGTTGCGGTGACGGGCCTCCGGGGGCGGCATGCCAGACTGCTTCGCTTTACGTCTGGCACACCGCCCCCTCCGGCCCGTCCCCTCCCGTTGGAGGGTGGTTACCTCTGGGTGGGGGTTGATCATGGTGGTCGCCTAACGGTCACCGCCCCCGCCCAGTTGCTTGGACTGTCAGTCCTCTTACGGCCACCGCTCGCGCTGTCGGTCTTCTTACGGTCACGGCTCGGGCTCCCGCGTCTTCTTACGGTTACGGCTTGGGCTGTCGGTCTTCTTACGGTTACTGCTCGGGCTCTCGTGTCTTCTGACGGTCGCCACTCAGCCTCACGCGTCCTCTGACGGTCACCGCTCAAGCTCATGCGTCTTCTGACGGTCACCACTCAACCCAGCGGCCCGAGTTGACCCACCGGCAGGACGTGGCACCCACCGTCTTTTCCACCCTCCAACGGGAGGGGACGGGCCGGAGGGGTGGGTGTGCAGGACGTAAAGCGAAGCAGTCCTGCACACCCACCCCGGAGGCCCGTCACCGCACCCAACAGCCCCGCGCAGCGGACAACAACCCACCCGCCCCGCGCAAGCGGACCGGCAGCGGACCAGACAACTCGGCCCGCCCCGCGCAAGCGGACCGGCACCGCCCGCCGCAGGCGCCATGGCGGGAAAGCCACCAACGTGGGCGGCAAGCCAAGCGCAGCGGAGCCGCAGGCGCCACGGCGGGACAGCCAACAACGTGGGCAGCAAGCCAAGCGCAGCGGAGCCGCAACCCCCACGGCGGGACAGCCAACAACGTGGGGAACAGCCGGCCGCAGGCCCACGTGTAAACATGGGCGACACCACCGACCCATGGAGACGCTCATGACGGAGCCCGGGGCTCCCGCCGCCGAGACCCAGGACGTTGCCCGCGAACGGCCCGACATAGGGGGGCGGGGCGCGCCCGCCGATCCGGCGGCCGCGCCCCGCCGCACCAGTCTGCTCGTGACCCTCGTCCTCGGCGGTCTCACCGCGGTGCCGCCGCTCTCCATGGACATGTATCTGCCGGCCCTGCCGCAGGTCACCGCCGCCCTGCACAGTCCCGCCGCCACCGTCCAACTCACCCTCACCACCTGCCTGGCCGGCATGGCGCTGGGGCAGTTGATCGTCGGGCCGATGAGCGACAAGTGGGGCCGCCGCCGGCCCCTCCTGATCGGCATGGTCGTCTACGTCCTGGCGACCGCCCTGTGCGCGGTCGCCACCAACGCCGAGATCCTGATCGCCTTCCGGCTGCTCCAGGGGCTGGCCGGCGCCGCCGGCATCGTCATCGCCCGGGCCGTGGTGCGCGACCTCTACGACGGCGTGGCGATGGCCCGGTTCTTCTCCACGCTGATGCTGATCTCCGGGGTGGCACCGGTGGTCGCCCCGCTCATCGGCGGCCAGATCCTCCGGATCACCGACTGGCGCGGCGTCTTCGTGGTGCTCACCGTGGTCGGCGTGCTGCTCACCCTCCTGGTCTGGTGGCGGCTGGACGAGACGCTGGCGCCGGAGCGCCGGCAGCCCGGCGGGCTCGGTCCGGCGCTGCGCACCATGCGCGACCTCCTCGCCGACCGGGTCTTCTCCGGCTACCTCCTGGTCGGCGCCTTCGCCTTCGCCGTGCTCTTCGCCTACATCTCCGCCTCGCCGTTCGTCATCCAGGAGATCTACGGCGCCTCCCCGCAGACCTTCAGCCTGCTCTTCGGCCTCAACTCCGTCGGGCTGGTCGTGGTCGGCCAGATCAACGGCAAGCTGCTGGTCGGCCGGGTCGGCCTGGACAAGGTGCTGGGCGTCGGCCTGGTCGTGGTCGCGCTGGCCGCCACCGCCCTGTTGCTGCTCTCCTCCGGGGTGTTCGGGAAGGCCGGGCTGGTCCCGGTGGCCGCCGGGCTGTTCGTGCTGATGTCCGCGATGGGCCTGATCATGCCCAGCACCAACACCCTGGCCCTGCTGCGCACCCCGCACGCGGCCGGCTCCGCCTCCGCGCTGCTGGGCACCTCGACGTTCCTGCTCGGCGCGGTCGCCTCGCCGCTGGTGGGCATCGCCGGCGAGCGGACGGCCGTACCGATGGCCGTCGTCCAGCTTTCGTGCGCCGTTCTCGCGCTCGTGAGCTTCCTGGGAATGTGTCGTCCGTGGCAGCGTAAGAAGGGACGCACCGCCGGCGAGAGGACTGGGCTCTGAACGCACCGAACGCCCCGAGACTCAAGGCCGGGACACCGGCCGAGGCGGGACTGCACCCCGCCTGGACGGCACGGCTGGTGGCCGGCGTGTGCGCGCTGCCCGAGGGCCGTCCGCCGTGGTGTCCCGGCGCGGTGGTGCTGGCCGGCCGCGGCCCGGTCGTCGCCGTCGAGGCCGCCACCGGTTGGGCGGTCCGCTACCGCGGCTACGACCCCGAGCACGACCGGGGCCTGGACCTGCCCCGCGACCAGTGGGAGCCGATGCGGGTCGGCACCGTCTTCGACCTCGCCTCGGTCAGCAAGCTGTTCACCGCCCTCGTCGCCGTCCAACAGGTCGAGCGCGGCCGGCTCGCCCTCGACGGGCCGGTCGCCGCCCACCTGCCGGCCTTCGCCCCCGGCATCACCGTCCGCGACCTGCTCCGGCACACCTCCGGCCTCGCCCCCGAACTCCCCTTCCACGCGCACCGCGACCGCGCCGACCAACTGGCGCTGCTGTGGGCTGAGGCGGCCGCCCCCACCGGCGGCCCGCGAGGCGGGCACCGCTACTCCGACCTCAACCTCATCGCCCTCCAACTGCTCCTGGAGCGCCGCACCGGCCGCGGCCTGGACGCCCTGGTCCGCGACGACATCACCGCCCCGCTCGGCCTGACCAGCACCGGCTACGGCCCGCTCGCGCCGCAGGGCGTGGCCGCCACCGAGGACCAGCGACGCCCGTGGGCCAAGGCCGACCGGGGCCTGCTGCGCGGCGCGGTGCACGACGAGAACGCCTGGGCGCTCGGCGGCGTCGCCGGCCACGCGGGCCTGTTCTCCACCGCCCAGGACCTGGCCGTGCTCTGCCGGACGCTGCTCAACGGCGGCGCGTACGGCACCACCCGGATCCTCGGCCCGGCCGCGGTCGCCGCCCTGCTCGACCCGCCCGGCCTCGGTTTCGCCGTCGACCAGCGGTACTTCATGGGCGAGCTGGCCGGCCGGGGCGCCGCCGGCCACACCGGTTTCACCGGCACCAGCCTCGTCCTGGACCGGGCCACCGACACCTTCCTGGTGCTGCTCGCCAACACCGTCCACCCGCGCCGCCGGGCCGGCGGCAGCGCCCCGCGCGCCGCGGCCGCCACCCGCCTCGCCCGCGCGGTGGCCGCCGCCTGACCGGCACGGCCCCGCCCTCAGGCCCCGTAAACTTTCCCGAATGCACGACGAACTGCGCGCCGCCCTGGCGGGCCTGCTCGACGGCCTGCCCCCCAAGCAGGCCGCGCAGGCCGTCGAGCGGCTGATCGCCAACTACCGGGGCCGCACCCCCACCGACGCCCCCGTCCTGCGGGACCGCGGCGATGTCGCCGCGTACGCCGCCTACCGGATGCCGGCCACCTTCGCGGCGGTCCGCGCCGCGCTGGCCGCCTTCGCCGCCCGCGTCCCGGACTGGTCCCCGGCCACCCACGTCGACGTCGGCGGCGGCACCGGCGCGGCCACCTGGGCCACCGCCGCCACCTGGGATGGCCCGCGCAGCACCGTCCTGGACTGGGCGCAGCCCGCCCTCGACCTCGGCCGCGAACTGGCCGCCGGCACCCTCCCGGACGTCACCTGGCGCCGCCAGGTGCTCGGCGACGGCCTCACCGTCCCCGACGGCACCGACCTGGTCACCGTCTCCTACGTCCTGGGCGAACTGCGCCCCGAGGACCGCCGCGCGGTGGTCGCCGCCGCGGCCGGCGCCCAGTCCGTCGTCCTGATCGAACCGGGCACCCCCGAGGGCTACGTGCGGATCCGCGAGGCCCGCGAGCAACTGGTCGCCGCCGGCCTGCGGATCGTCGCGCCCTGCCCGCACAGCGCCGCCTGCCCGATCGTCCCGGGGGAGGACTGGTGCCACTTCTCCGCCCGGGTCAGCCGCTCCTCGCTGCACCGTCAGGTCAAGGGCGGCTCCCTGGCCTACGAGGACGAGAAGTTCTCCTACGTCGCCGCCACCCGCCTGCCGGCCGGGCCGGCCGCCGCCCGGGTCGTCCGCAAGCCGCAACTCCGCAAGGGCCAGGTCCTGTTGGATCTGTGCACCGTGGACGACGGCCTGCGCCGCGACACCGTCACCAAGCGGCACGGCGCGGCCTACCGCGAGGCGCGCGACGCGGCCTGGGGCGACGCCTGGCCGCACTGAGGTCGGCCGTCGGCCGCGGCCGGGGCTCACTCCTTCCGGGTCCGCTCCTGCATCTTCCGTAGCAGCTCCCGCCGTCGCTCCTGCGGGTCCGGCGTCCCGGACGCCCCCTGCGCGCGGCCGCCCGCGCCGCCGCGCAGCGCGCCCCGCGAGAGGTTGCTCCGGGTACCGCCGACGCCCAACATCCCATGTCCCTTGGTCATGCGGGGAGTTCCTTCCTGTGGAGGGTCAACTTTCCGGTGCGGGAGGGGCGTTGCACGCGCGCGGCACCCACGCCGTGCGAGACGATCCGTCTCGCCCCTCGCTCGTCACCATCTTCAGATGAGACGACCCGTCTCGTCAAGACGATACGTCTCGCCTCCCTCTCGCTACACTCCCCTCCATGGCCAACAAAGCAGCCCCCGACCCCACCCGCCGCAGCGAACGCTCCCGCCGCGCCATCTTCGACGCCGCCCTCACCCTCGTCGGCGAGGTCGGCTACGAGAAGCTCACCATCGAGGGCATCGCCGCCCGCGCCGGCGTCGGCAAGCAGACCATCTACCGCTGGTGGCCCTCCAAGGCCGCCGTCCTCCTCGACGCCTTCGGCTCCGTCGTCGACGAGTACGACCAGGAGGGCCTGCCCGACACCGGCGACCTCGCCGCCGACCTCAAGACCGTGCTCCGCGCCACCGCCGACGAGTTCAACGACGCCGCCTGGCAGGCCCCCTACCGCGCCCTCGCCGCCGCCGGCGCCAACGACGAGGAACTCTCCCGCACCTTCGTCGGCCGCCTCATGGAACCCGGCACCCGCGTCTACGTCGACCGGCTCCGCGCCGCCCGGGACGCCGGCGAACTCGACCCGGACATCGACCTCCGGATCGCCGCCGAGATGCTGCTGAGTCCCTTCTCACAGCGCTGGCTGATGCGCACCGGTGAGCTCACCCACGCCTACGTCGACACCCTCGTCGACCAGGTGCTCCGCGGCCTGCGCCCACGCGACTGAGACCCCGGCGACGGGCGGCGTTGGCGTGAAATGCCCTGTTCGCCCGTGCCGCGTTCACCCCGGATCCGCACACCGGTCACCTGGCGCCCAGGATGGTGGCAGCATTGACCCCAGACCACCGCTCGAAGTGACTCGAAGTGAGGGGATAGATGGAACGCAAGAGCAGGTTCTCCCAGTGGCTGCGCCGGCCGAGGAGCGGAACGGGCGGCGATACGGACACGGGATCAACGGCCGCGCCCGGCCGTGCGGACCTGCTGATGGCGGCCGTCGCCGCCGGCTTCCCGGTCGCCCCCGCCGCCCACCCCTCCGGCTACGGCTGTTCCTGCGAGCGCATCGGCTGTCCCACCCCCGGCCGCCACCCCATCTCCTTCGGCTGGCAGACCGTCGCCACCACCGACCACGACAAGGTCGCCGCCTGGGTCCGCACCCTCCCGCAGGCCAACTTCATCACCGCCACCGGCATGGCCCACGACGTCCTCGACGTCCCCGTCGAGGCCGGCCGCGCCGCGCTCGGCCGCCTGGAGGCCGCCGGCGTCGACGTCGGTCCCGTCAGCCTCAGCGGCGCCGGCTTCGGCGACGGCCGGATGCTGTTCTTCACCGCCACCCGCGGCACCCCCGACGACGAGGACGAGTGGTGGCCGTGCGAGCTGGACTGCCACCCCGAGACCCTCGACGAGCACCCCGGCTTCCGCTGGCACTGCCGCGGCAGTTACGTCCTGCTCCCGCCCTCCGCCCTCCCCGGCGACCAGCCCGTCGTGAGCTGGCTGCGCGGCCCCGAACTCCCGCTGCCGGACCCGCTGACGCTGCTGGAGACGCTCACCGACGCCTGCGCCGAGTTCATCGGTCGCGAACCGGACCACGAAACGGCCGCCTGGCCCATCGGTCGCTGACCGTCCCTCCCTGGCCCCGGACTCCGGGCTTCCGGCTCCTACCGGACTACTGGGCCTTCGCCGAGACCAGCGCCTCGATCCGGTTCAGCACCCTGATCTTGCCCCCGGCGGTCTTCGCCGGCACCGTGACGGCCTGACCCGACACCGACGTGAACGCCATCCGCTCGGTCTTGGCCACCGGGTTGTCCATGATCCCGCGCACCTCGGCCGGCACCGTGATCGTCCACCCCTGGGAGACCGTCTTCTGCTGGTGGTAGACGGTCGAGAAGAACACCAACGCCCCGCCGTCCGTCGTCCGCAGCGCCACCGGCGGCAGGCTCGACGCCTGGTCCTCCCACTGGATCCGGACCCCCGGCTTGTTGGCGTCCTTCGCCCGCTGGGCCCGCCACCCGTCGGTCTGCCGGCCCGGCGCGAACGCGTCGCCCTTACCGGTGCTGAGGTACTCCGCGTACGCCTGGCTCAGCTTGCCCGGATCGACCGTCAGCCCCGACGAGCCGTCCGTCGGCACCGCCTCGGCGAAGCCGTCGGTGACCTTCAGCTGCGGCGCCTTGTTGCCGGGGAACGTCGCCAAGTACGCCGCCCGCCACGGCGCGTTGAAGCTGTTCCGGCTGAACACCAGGAACCAGCGGGTGTTCTGACCGTTCTGGCCGCGGCGGTTGCTGAGCGCGTCCCCGACGAAGAACTTCGGCCAGCCCTTCTGCCGGGGCACGGTGAAGTGCGCGTCCGAGAACGCGAGCGGGGTGAAGTTCGGGTTGCCGTTGGGGCGGACGCTGCGCGCGGCCTTTATCCCCGCCTGGCCGATGGCGAGCAGCGCACCGTCCTCGAACGAGGCGTTCACCTTCGGGTCCAGCGTGCGGTTGGCCTTGTTGAAACCGTCGGTGAACTGCTTGAGCGCCTTGGTGGCGTCGGCCTGCGACACCGCGGGCAGCTCCTCGCGCTCGCCGTGCACCGTCATGCACCCGCTGAGCATCACCAGCGCGGCTGCTGCCGACGTCACTGCTGCGGGCACCCGGAACGGCGACCTGCGTGTCATGGGGCTCGGGCTCCTTCGGGGCGACCAAGGCGGACGGACAACCGCCGGGGTGGCACGATTCGGCGGCAACCATACCCGGTGCCCCCCGCCTCCCGTCGTCCCGGCAGCTCGGCTCGTTTGTGCGACCCCTCCACGCCGCCTGCGCCCGGCTCCCGCGCATCGGCCCCGACCCGCCCGCCGATCTCGATCGCACCCGCGGTCGCCCGCCTCCCCAACTGGCGGTCGGGCGGCCGACAATGTGCGGATGAACGAGCGGAGCGAGCGGTGCGCGGAAGTCGGAGGAGGCGGCGAAGGGGGTGGCAGCGGTAGCCGCGGCAGTTGCGGGGGCGGTGGCGGCGAGGGCGTGGATCTGCTGCGGGTGTTCTGCGGGGCGAACGGGCGGGGCGGCAACGCGCTCGCCGTGATGCGGGAGGGCGCCGCTCTCCCCGGGCAGGCCGAGCGCGCCGCCCTCGCCGCCGAACTCGGCTACAGCGAGACGGTGTTCCTCGATTCGGCCGCCGCCGCGAGGGGCGGCGGCCCGGAGGGGCGGGGGGAGTGGGGTGTCGTCGACGTGGACATCCACACGCCCAGCGTGCGGCTGCCCTTCGCCGGGCATCCGCTCGTCGGCGTCGCATGGTTGTTGCGGGAAGTGGGGCGGCCGGTACGGGCGTTGCGGCCGTCGGCGGGGGAGGTGGGGGTGCGGTATGACGGCGACCTCACCTGGGTGCGGGGCCGGGCCAGTTGGGTGCCCGGGCGCCGCACCGAGCGGTACGGCTCGGTCGCCGAGGTGGACGCGTTGCCCGCGCCGCCGCCGGGGGAGGGCTGGCTCTACGCCTGGGCCTGGGAGGACGAGGCGGCGGGGACGGTGCGGGCGCGGGGGTTTCCGCGGCGCGGTGACGGGATCGTCGAGGACGAGGCGACGGGGGCCGCCGCGCTCCTGCTGGCGCACCGGTTGGGCCGCCCCCTGAACGTCCGTCAGGGGGCGGGCTCGTGGATACATGCCCGGCCGTGCGGCGACGGGGCGGTGGAGATCGGCGGGCGGGTGCGGGCCGAGGGGCCGGTGGTGTTCTAGGCGCCCTCTGAGGCGACGGGGGCGGGCTGGCGGGTGGGGCTCAGGCCGTGCGGGGGAACTCCTTGCCCAGGTCGTGGAAGAGGGCGGTGTTGAGGGTGAAGGCGCGCTTGCACTCGTCTATGACGCGGTGCTTTTCGAGGTCGTCGACGGGGAGGGCGTCGAGGAGTTCGCGGTAGGTGCGCTTGAAGGCGGCCGGGTTGCCGATGTCCTCGAAGACGTAGAAGCGGACGCCGTCTCCCTTGCGGGCGAAGCCCCAGGTCTTCTCGGCGGTGCCGCGGATGATCTGGCCGCCGGAGAGGTCGCCGAGGTAGCGGGTGTAGTGGTGCGCGACGTAGCCGGCCGGCCAGTCGCGGGCGCAGCTGGCGATGCGGTCGGCGTAGGCGGCGGTGGCGGGGAGGGGCTCCAGGGCGGTGCGCCACTGGGGGCCGCCGAGGTGGGCGAGGTCGCGCTCCAGCTCGGCGGTGCGGGCGAGTTCAGGGCGGAGGAAGGGGCCCGCGACCGGGTCCGCGGCGAGGGCCTGGGGGACGTCCTCCAGCGCGCGGTAGACGAACCAGAGCTGTTCGGTGTAGCGGCGGTAGGCGGCGACGCCCAGTTCGCCGCCCAGGAGGTGGCTCATGAACGAGGAGCCCTCGGCCTCGGTGTGCTGCTCGTGCGACGCCGTGCGGATGGCCGTCGAGAAGGACGGGGCGTCGGCGGACGGGGTCGGGCGGGACGCTTCCAAGGTGGGCCTCCGGGAGCCGGGAGTGCGCGGACGGGCGGGAACAGGCTGATGCGTGCGCGCCGGCGTCAGCTTAGGGTTACCTAACTACGCGGGGCGGGCCCTGGTCAACCTGTTCCCGACAACCTGTCGGTAAAAACGCTACTCCCGTCCGGATCAGACCGGCGTAAGCGCCGTCACGGCAGCGTGAGGATCTCCGTCCCGGTCTCCGTGACCACCAGCGTGTGCTCGAACTGCGCCGTCCGCTTGCGGTCCTTGGTGACCACGGTCCAGCCGTCCTCCCACATGTCGTACTCGTGCGTGCCCAGGGTCAGCATCGGCTCGATGGTGAAGGTCATGCCGGGCTTGATGTCGGTGGTGTGGTGCGGGCTGTCGTAGTGCGGAACGATCAGGCCGGAGTGGAAGGAGGAGTTGATGCCGTGACCGGTGAAGTCACGGACGACTCCGTAGCCGAAGCGCTTGGCGTAGGACTCGATGACCCGGCCGATGATGTTGACCTGGCGGCCCGGCTTGACGGCCTTGATCGCGCGGTTGAGCGCCTCCCGGGTGCGCTCCACCAGCAGCCGCGACTCCTCGTCGACGTCGCCGCACAGGTACGTGGCGTTGTTGTCGCCGTGCACGCCGTTGAGGTAGGCGGTCACGTCGAGGTTGACGATGTCGCCGTCCTTCAGGACGGTCGAGTCGGGGATGCCGTGGCAGATGACCTCGTTGACCGAGGAGCACAGGGACTTGGGGAAGCCGCGGTAGCCGAGCGTGGAGGGGTAGGCGCCGTGATCGCACATGAACTCGTGGGCGACCCGGTCGAGTTCGTCGGTGGTCACGCCGGGCGCGATGAGCTTGGCGGCCTCCGCCATCGCCTGGGCGGCGATCCGGCCGGCGATCCGCATCCGCTCGATGGTGTCGGCGTCCTGCACCTCCGGCCCGGTGTACGGGGTCGGCGCTGGCTTGCCGACGTATTCGGGGCGCCGGATCGAGGCGGGGACGTGGCGGGCGGGGGAGATCTCCCCGGGGACAAGAAGCGACTGGCCAGACATGCCAGCGAGTGTATCCGCGGGCCGTCGGGCAGGATGGGGGCACGGGAGCCACACACAGGAGGCGGCAATGGCGCTGTTCAAGAGGCGGACGGTGGGCAAGCCGGGCGAGTGGTTCTACTGCCTCAAGCACCAGGCGGTCGAGGAGGGCCCGCAGTGCCGCGCCGCCGACCGGTTCGGCCCGTACGGCACGCGCGAGGAGGCGGCGCACGCCATGGAGACCGCCCGGGAGCGGAACCTTGAGTGGGAGACCGACCCCAAGTGGCACGACATGGGGAAGGGCGGCCGGGGCGGCGACGGCGACGACGCGTAGCCGCCGGGCCGGCCGGGCTCACCAGCGCGGGGGCGGCGGGGCGGCCAGCCCCTCGGCGAGCCGGGCGAGGCGGTCACGGAACCGGCGGTGGTGGCGCGGGGCGGGCCGGCTGTTCTCGCCGGCGGCGGCGCTGACCAGGTGTTGGACGGTGTCGAGGTCGAGGAGAGGGGCCGGGTCCAGGCCCGGGGGCAGGTTCAGGGGGAGGCCGGGGTTCGCGTCCGGGGTGAGGTCGGGGGCGGGCTCCGGGGCGTGGCGGGTGGCGGTCCCCGGTGGGGGTGGGGCGGTGGTCAGGGCGTCGTGGGCCAGGGTGTGCAGGTCGCGGTCGCCGGAGTCCAGGGCGAGCACGGTGGCGCCGTTGCGGCGAGCGTCGTGCACCCGCTCCAACAGGCCGGCGTCCGGTCGTTCCGGCGTCACCACCAGCAGCGTCGCGCCGCGTCCGGCGGCCGCCAGCCGTCCCGGGCCGACCGCGAGGTGCGGCGGCGCCCCGGCGGGCACCCGGTGGCGGACCAGCGTCGGCGACAGCTCCGGCAGGCCGGACCAGGCGGCCTCGTCGTCGAGGTGGGCGGCCAGGTGCCAGGGCTCGTAGCCGGCGCTGCCGACCAGCAGCAGGCCGCCGCCGTGCGGGGCGACCGCGCTCCGCAGCGAACCGGCGAAGCGGCGGGTGGCCGCGATCCACTCGGTCCCGGCGAGGACCTCGCGCAGCAGGGCGACGCGTACGGCATCCATGGCGCGGCATGCTGCCGCACGAGCGGGCCCCGTGGGGCCCGGCGGGCGGGGTGTCACTCGTTCGAGCGGTGGGACGGGGTGGGGCGGTGGCTCCTCAGGCGTCGGGGCGCAGCCCCGCCTCCGTCAGCCGACGTCCCACCTCCGCGATCGAGGCGGCGCTCAGCGGGATCTGCGGGACGGCGGTGTCGGGGTGGGCGATCACGCCGAGCAGGTGGAGCGCCGCCTTGAAGCCGCCGAGGGCGGAGGAGCTGCGGCCCATGTCGGCCTCCGGGCCGGTGTCGGTGAGGGCGTAGAGGGCGACCAGGCGCTCCTGTTCGGCGGCGGCCAGGGGCCAGTCGCCGGCGCGGGCGGCGTCGTAGAGCCGGACGTAGCCGGCCGGGTCGACGTTGCCGAGGCCGGGGACGACGCCGTCGGCGCCGGCCAACAGGGCGGCGTCCGCGGTGAGTTCGGAGCCGGTGAGGACGGCGAAGGCGGGGGCGGGGCCGGTGGCGCGGGCGGTGCGGCCGCCGAGCGCGACCAGGAGCCGGCGCAGGGTGCCGTCGTCGCCGCTGGAGTCCTTGAGGCCGACGAGGGTGCCGTCCTCGGCCAGTTCGCGGACCAGGGCCGGGGGCAGCTTGCTGTGCACGGCCGCCGGGATGTCGTAGGCGATCAGGGGCAGGCCGGTGACGGCGCGCAGGTGCCGGTAGTGGGCGGCGATCTCGCGGGGGTGGGTGCGGGTGTAGAAGGGGGCGGTGGCGACCAAGGCGTCGGCGCCGAGCGCGGCGGCGGTGCGGGCGTGCTCCAGGACGCGGGCGGTGGTGGTGTCGATGACCCCGGCGAGGACCGGTACCCGGCCGGCGGCCGCGGTGCGGACCGTCTCCAGGACGGTGGCCCGTTGATGGTTGGTCAGATAGGCCGTCTCGCTGGTGGAGCCGAGGGCGAACAGGCCGTGGACGCCGGCGTCGAGGAGGTGGCAGACCAGGCGGGTGAGGGAGGCGGTGTCGACCTCGCCGTGCGGGTCGAGCGGGGTGCACACCGGGGGGATGACGCCGTGCAGCGGGGCGGGGAGTGCCATGGGGGCTCCAAGGGCGGCTCTGAGCTGGGACATCGGACCTGGGATGTCTCGTGCCGCGGCCACAATAGGCGTGCGCGCGGGTACCCGGTCAAGGATTCCGGCCCCGGTGCGGGCCGAACGGGGTGGCGGCGCGCGGCACATGAGGCGTGGGAGACGGAAGAGGGGCGATGGGGATGGCGCGAGCGACGATGACCGAGGACGTCCAGGCGCGGATCAAGCAGTTGATCCTGGACCATGCGTTGGTGCCGGGCGATCCACTGCCCACCGAGGCCGGCCTGGTCGCCATGCTCGACGTCAGCCGCAACTCGGTGCGGGAGGCGCTCAAGGCGCTCCAGGCGATGCGGATCGTGGAGATCCGGCACGGGTTCGGCACCTACGTGGGCGCGCTCAGCCTGGAGCCGTTCGTGGAGGGCATCGCCTTCCGGGCCGCGGTCCGGCACCACCAAGGGGAGCCCAGCCTCTACGAGTTGATGGAGGTCCGGGAGGCGCTGGAGGCGGGGCTGATCGGCACGGTGGCGCGCGGGGTGTCGGAGCGGGACCTCGCGCGGCTCAAGTCGCTGGTGGAGCAGATGGCCATGGAGGCGCGCGGCGGCGGGGTGATGAGCCGCACCGACCGGGCCTTCCACCTCGCGCTGTACCGGTCGCTCGGCAACCACCTGTTGAGCGAGGTGCTGGACGCGTTCTGGGCGGCGCTGAGCCGGGTGCGGGAGGACCTCGCCGAGGGCCGGCCTGATCCGGAGGTGACGTACCGCCAACACGCGGACATCGTGGACGCGTTGGAGGCGGGGGACGGCGAGCGGGCGGTGGCGGCGATGCACCGGCACTTCGACGGCATCCGGCGCCGGTTGGCCCCGTAGGAGCGCGCCCTGGGCGGTCCTTTTTCGGGGCGGGTGTCCCGGGGTTCCGCTATGCCGGGGTCGTCCCGTTCACCGGGATTTCATCCCGCGTCAGTGGTGTCGTTGCCGACACGGAAACGCGCCATGTGCCGTGCCTTGACGGGTAGTTGGGCGCTCTTTATGGTCCGCAGGATAAGGGACATCCTACGTCCGGCCCGTGCAGGGGGTGACCCGTGACGTATGCCAGCTCCGTGCCGTACCGGGCGGGGACCGAGAGGTATGCCAGCTTCCGGATCCCGGCCGTGGTGCGGGCGCGCTCCGGGGCGGTGCTGGCGTTCGCCGAGGGGCGGGTCGACTCGGCCGGTGACGCGGGCCACATCGACATCGTGCTCAAGCGCTCCACCGACGGCGGCCGCACCTGGGGCCCGCTCCGCCGCGTCGCCCGCAACGGCACCGCCACGGCCGGCAACCCCGCCCCCGTGGTCCTCGCCGGCGGCCGGGTGCTCCTGGTCCACGTCCGGGCCGCCGCCGACGCCACCGAGGACCGGATCTGCCGCGGCCTGGTCCGGCCCGCCGACGGCCGCCGGGTCTGGCTCCAGCACAGCGACGACGACGGTGAGAACTGGAGCCCACCGCGGGAGATCACGGACCGGACCAAGCCGCCGGAGTGGCGGTGGTACGCCACCGGGCCGGGGCACGCCCTCCGGTTGCGCCACGGCCCGCACGCCGGCCGGCTGGTCGTCCCCGCCAACCACTCCGTTCCGCCCACCGCCCCCGGGGACACCGGCACCGAGCCCCGCTACCAGGGCGGGCACCTGCTGCTCAGCGACGACGACGGCGCCACCTGGCGGATCGGCGCCGCCGGCCTCGGGGCGGCCGCGACCGTCGCGCCCAACGAGACCACCGCCGCCGAACTCCCCGACGGCACCGTCTACCTCAACGCCCGCAACGCCGCGACGGCCGCCTGGCGCCGCCTGGACGCGGTCTCGACGGACGGCGGGGAGCGCCTGGCCGCCCCCTTCCGGCCGCAGGCGGGGCTGGCCGGCCCGCAGGTCCAGGGCAGTGTCCTGCACCTCGACGACCGCGGCGCACTGCTCTTCTCCGGCCCCGCGCACCCCGACGCGCGCGCCCTGATGACCGTCCGCGCCAGCCGGGACGGCGGGCTGACCTGGCGGCCGGCGCACACCGTCGACGGGCGGCCGGCAGGCTACGGTGACCTCGTCCGGCTCGACCGGGACACCGTCGGACTCCTGCACGAGACGGGCGACTTCAGCGCCTACGAGACCCTCACCTTCCGTCGCATCCCCCTGGACGGGCTGGTGTGACCGGCGCGGGCGCCCCGCGCGGCGCGGTCCGTCGTCGCACGGTCCTGGGCGGGGCGGCGGCGGCCGGGTGCGCGCTCGCCGGCTGCGGCGCCGGCGGCGCTGGCGCGCCCCGGGTGCGGCGGAGGGGGCAGCGGATCACCCTCACCTTCTGGACCTGGGTGCCGGGCATCGACCGGCCCGTTGACCTGTGGAACCGCCGCAACCCCGAGGTCCAGGTCAGGGTCGAGAAGGTGTCCGCGGTCAACGGCGAGCAGTACGCGAAGATGCACGCCGCCATCAAGGCCGGCAACCCGCCCGACCTGGGCCAGATCGAGTTCCCGGTGATCCCCAGCTTCCTGTTGGACAACGGGCTGCGCGACCTCGCCCCACTGGGCGCCGCCCGGCACCGCGGGGCGTTCCTGGCCTGGCAGTGGCGGCAGTCCGTCTTCGGCCCGGGCATCTACGCCATCCCGCAGGCCAGCGGCCCGATGGGGCTCTTCGTCCGGCAGGACCTCTTCGACCGGTGGGGCGTGCGGGTGCCGCGGACGTGGGCGGAGTACGCGGTGGCCGCCGAGGCGGTCCGGCGGCACGGCGCCTGGATCGAGACCTTCGCGCCGACCAACGGGAACCGCTTCGCCGGCCTGGCCTGGCAGGCCGGCGCCAAGTGGTTCGCCACCCGGGGCGACACGTGGATCGTCCACCTCGACGACGGGCCCACCCGCAGGGTCGCCGACTTCTGGGAGGCGCTGGTCCGCCGCGGGCTGGTCAAGACCATCCCGGACCGCCGGGACGCCTGGTACAAGGACCTCCAGACCGGCGCCATCTCCGCCTGGGTGGGCGCCAGTTGGGGCGACGCCCTGCTGGCCGGCAACGCGCCCGGCACCAAGGGGAGCTGGCGGGCCGCCCCGCTGCCCCAGTGGCGTCCCGGCGAGCGGGCCTCCGCCAACTGGGGCGGCTCCACCACCGCCGTCTTCGCCGCCGCCCGCTACCCGAGGGACGCCCTGGACTTCGCCCTCTGGCTGAACACCGACCCGGAGTCGATCGCCCTGCTCCTCAGGGGCGGTTACGGCTTCCCCAGCGTCACGTCCGGCTACCGCCCCGCCGCCCTCGACGCCGACCGGGACTTCTTCGGCGGCCAGGCGTACGGGGCGGTCTTCGCCGACGCGGGCGCGCACGTGGACACCAGTTGGCAGTGGGGGCCGGACGTGGACGCGCTCTTCCAGGACCTCGGGGACGCCCTCACCGACGCGCTCGCGGACGGCAGTTCGTTCCGTTCGGCACTGGCGAAGGTGCAGCGGCGGACCGTCGCCGACCTGCGGGACAAGGGCCTGAAGGCGGAGGCCGGCGGATGAGCGGGCGCCGCGGGCGGGGCGCGCGGGCCGCGGCCGGCTTCGTGCTGCCGTTCCTCGCCCTCTTCGCGCTGTGCTACCTCGCTCCGGTCTGCTACGCGGTGTGGACCAGCCTGCGGCGCACCGTGCGCACCGGCCCGCTCGGCCTGGGGCGGCAGCACGAGGTGTTCGCCGGTCTCGCCAACTACGGCCGCGCGTTGGCCGACGACCGATTCCTGGCCGGCTTCGGCCGGGTGCTGCTCTTCGGCGCCGTGCAGATCCCGTTGATGACGGCGCTGGCCACCGTCCTTGCGCTGCTCCTGGACAGCGCCGCCGCCCGTTGGGTGCCCTTCTTCCGCGGCGCGTTCTTCCTGCCGTACGGGGTGCCGGGGGTGATCGCCTCGATCCTGTGGGGCTTCCTCTACGTCCCCGGCCTCAGCCCGTTGGTGCGGATCGCCCAAGCGGTCGGCTGGGACGTCGACTTCCTCTCCCGGGGCAGCGTGCTGTGGGCCCTCGCCAACATCGTCACCTGGCAGTTCACCGGCTACACCATGCTGGTGCTGATCGCCCAGCTCAAGTCCGTGCCCGGCGAGTTGTACGAGGCGGCGCGGATCGACGGCGCGAGCGGCTGGCAGGTGGCCCGGCACATCAAACTGCCGCTGATCCGGCCGGCGTTGGTGCTCACCACGGTCTTCAGCATCATCGGCACCCTCCAACTGTTCGCCGAGCCGATGGTGCTGCGCCCGCTGACCTCCTCCATCGACTCCGGCTACACCCCCAACCTGCACGCCTACAGCGAGGCGTTCGTCGGCGGCAACGCGCACCGGGCGGCGGCCGAGGCGGTGCTGCTGGCGTTGGTGGCGTGCGCGGCCTCGTTCGGCTTCCTGCGGCTGGTCGGCGGGCGCGGGAGGCAGCCCTGATGAGCGCCCAGGCCGCCACGGTCCGCCACCGGATCATCACCGCCTCCCTGTTGGCCGTCGCCGCCCTCTATTTCCTGGCGCCCGTCTACTGGTTGGTCGTCTCGGCCACCAAGAGCAGCGCCGATCTCTTCGGCACCTTCGGCTTCTGGTTCTCCGCCCACCCGCGGCCGGTCCGGTACCTCACCGATGTCCTCGCCTACGACCACGGCGTCTACCTCCGCTGGTTCGCCAACTCCCTGCTGTACGCGGGGCTCGGCGCGCTCTGCGCCACCCTGCTGTCGGCCGCGGCGGGCTATGCGCTGGCCAAGTTCCCGTTCCGGGGCCGGGAGACGGTCTTCGGACTGGTGCTGGCCGGGGTGCTGATCCCGAGCACCGCGCTGGCGCTGCCGCTGTACTTCCTCTTCAGCGCGCTGGGGCTGGCCGACACCTACTGGGCGGTGCTGATCCCCAGTGTGGTCAGCCCGTTCGGGGTGTACCTGTGCCGGATCTACGCGGCCGCCGCGGTGCCGGACGCGCTGCTGGAGGCGGCCCGGATCGACGGGGCGGGCGAGGGCCGGATCTTCGCCGGGCTGGGGCTGCGGCTGATGGGGCCGGCGCTGATCACCGTCTTCCTGTTCCAGTTCGTGCACATCTGGAACAACTACTTCCTGCCGCTGGTGATGCTCTCCGACTCCGACCTCTACCCGGTCCAACTGGGCCTGACCACCTGGATCGGCTACGCCGACCGGCAGCCGGTTCTCTACCAGTACACGGTCGGCGGCGCGCTGCTGTCGGTGCTGCCGCTGATGGTCCTGATGACGGTCCTCCAGCGGTACTGGCGCACGGGGTTGACCGAGGGGAGCGTCAAGGCGTGACCGCGCCGCGAGGGCCGGGCCGCGGCGTGACAGTATCGCTGTCATGACTACTTCTGACGCTGCTGCGACCCCGTCCGCGACCCCGTCCGCCGGTTCGTCCGACGCCGCCAAGCCGGCCGCCCGCGACCCCTGGGCCCTGCCCGACGTCTCCGGCCTGGTGATCGGTGTGCTCGGCGGCACCGGCGACCAGGGCCGCGGCCTGGCCTACCGGTTCGCCCGGGCCGGCCACAAGGTGATCATCGGCTCCCGGGCCGCCGAGCGCGCCCAAGCGGCCGCCGCGGAGCCCCTGTTGGGCGGCCTGGGCGTGGAGGGCGCCGCCAACGCCGACTGCGCGCGGCGCAGCGACGTGGTGATCGTCGCGGTGCCCTGGGAGGGCCACGCCAAGACGTTGGAGGCGCTCCGCGAGGAACTGGCCGGCACGTTGGTGATCGACTGCGTCAACCCGCTCGGCTTCGACAAGAAGGGCGCCTACGCGCTCAAGCCGGAGGAGGGCAGCGCCGCCGAGCAGGCCGCCGCGCTGCTGCCGGAGTCCCGGGTCACCGCAGCGTTCCACCACCTCTCCGCGGTGCTGCTCCAGGACCCGGAGATCGCCGAGATCGACACCGACGTGATGGTGCTGGGCGAGAGCCGGGCCGACACCGACCTGGTGCAGGCGCTGGCCGGCCGCATCCCGGGGATGCGCGGGGTCTTCGCCGGCCGGCTGCGCAACGCCCACCAGGTCGAGTCGCTGGTCGCCAACCTGATCTCGGTCAACCGCCGCTACAAGGCGCACGCCGGGCTGCGGGTCACCGACGTCTGAGCCGTCCGCTGAGCTCCCCCGCCCGGTACGGGCGGGGGAGGGGGCGGCGCGAGCGTCGCGGGGCATTTGGGACACTGGTGCCGACCGCACGACCGACAGGAGTCGACCCCATGCCCTCGCTGCCCCCGCCCGGACCGGACCGGCGCCTCGCGCTGCTCTCCCTCGCCGTGTGCCTGCTCGCCGCCGCCGCGGCGGTGGTGTCCTTCGTCCGGGGCAGCTTCGTGGGCATCGTCTGGGTCCTGATGGCCGGCGTCTCCAGCAACATGGCGTGGTTCTACCTGCGCAGGGCGAAGCTGGCCCGGGCCCGCCAGGCGGAGGCGTCCGGCTGACCCGCCGGGGCCCTCACCCCACGCCGCCGACCTGCGGCACCTGCGGCTCGCCCTGCCAGAAGCGGAAGAACTCCTGGCCCCAGTAGGTGTCCCAGGCCGGCACGCCCAGCCCCCGCAGGACGGTGTGCACCAGCTCGAAGAAGACCTGGTTGACCTCCGGGACCCACAGCAGCCCGAAGACCACCAGCATCCCGAACGGCGCGAACGGCTCGACCTGGCGTCGCAGCCCGCGGGACAGCCATGGTTCGAGCACGCCGTAGCCGTCCAGCCCGGGCACCGGCAGGAAGTTCAGGATCGCCGCGGTCACCTGGAGCAGGGCCAGGAACGCCAGCGCGTAGCGGAAGGTGTCCGGGATGCCGTCCAGGGCGCCCAGCCAGAACGGCGCGCTGATCACGACCGCGAAGAGCACGTTGGTCAGCGGGCCGGCGGCCGAGATCAGGCTGTGCCGCCAGCGGCCCCGGATCCGGTCGCGTTCGATGAAGACCGCGCCGCCCGGCAGCCCGATCCCGCCCATGATCACGAAGAGCACCGGCAGCACGATGCTCAGCAGCGCATGCGAGTAGACCAGCGGGTTGAGGGTGAGATAGCCCTTCGCGCCGACCGTGAGGTCGCCGCCGTGCAGCGCGGTGCGGGCGTGCGCGTACTCGTGCAGGCACAGCGACACCACCCAGCCGGCGACCACGAACAGGAAGACCGCGAAACCGGTGTTGGCCGCGAGCGTGCCGCTCCACACCGCCCATCCGGAGACCGCGAGGACGGCGACGAGCGCGAGGAAGACCGGATGGACGCGGCGTTCGGCGCGCGGGACGGCGGTGGTCATCGGTGCGGGGCTCCAGGGTCGTTCGGGGGCGGGATCCGGCCGGGGCCGGGCGGGCCGCCCCCGACCGTATCCGCGGTGCGGCCGTCGGCGCACGGGCCGTGGCGATCGGCCGCCCCGGGCGCGGGCCGGTGAGGGCGTCCCGTTTCCGCAAAACGCGGCTCGGTACGCGGGGAGTTCCGGCGGCGGGCGACAATGTCCCGGTGCGCTACGGAATTCTCGGCACCACCCAGGCCGGCCGGGCCGACGGTACCCCCGTCGCCCTCGGTGGCGCCCGGCTGCGCGCGCTGCTCGCCGCGCTCGCGCTGCACCCCGGCCGGGCGCTGCCCGCGGACGCCCTGATCGCCGACGTCTGGGGCGCGGACCCGCCGGCCGACGCCCCCGGCGCCCTCCAGGCGCTGGTCGGCCGGTTGCGCCGCGCCCTGGGCCGGTCCGCGATCGCCTCCGTCGACGGCGGCTATCTGCTGTCCGCCGAGCCGGACGCGGTGGACCTGCACCGCTTCGAGCGGCTGACGGCGGAGGGCGGCCGGGCGCTGGACGCCGGCGACCCGGCCCGGGCGGCCGCCCTGCTGGACGAGGGCCTGGCCCTCTGGCGCGGCCCGGCCCTGGTGGACCTGCCCGACGCGGCCATGGAGGCGGCCCGCGCCGAGAGCCGCCGGCTGGATGCCCAGCGGCTCCGGCTCGCCGCCGACCTGGACCTGGGCCGGGCCGCCGCGGCGCTGCCGGCGCTGACCGCGCTCTGCCAGGACCGCCCGCTGGACGAGCCGCTCCAGGTGCTGCGGCTGCGCGCGCTGCGGGACGCCGGTCGCTCTGCCGAGGCGCTCGCCGCCTACGAGGAGATACGCACCGGCCTCGCCGACCGCCTGGGCGCCGACCCCGGCCCGGAGCTGCGCGCCCTCCACGCCGAACTGCTGCGACCCGACCTCGCCGCGGCGCCCGCGCCGCCGCCCCCGCCCGCCCCGTCGCCCGCCGCCACGCCCCTGACCGGCAATCTCCGGGCCCGCCTCACCTCCTTCGTCGGCCGGGAGCAGGACCTGGCCGCACTCCGCGGCGACCTGGCCGCGCACCGACTGGTGACGCTGCTGGGCCCGGGCGGCGCCGGCAAGACCCGGCTCTCCCAGGAGGGCGCCGAGAGAGCCGCGGCCGCGCTGCCGGACGCCTGGCCGCACGGCGTCTGGCTGGCCGAGCTGGCGCCGGTGGACGATCCGCGGACGGTGCCGGAGGCGGTGCTGACCGCGCTCGGCGCCCGCGAGACGGTGGTCCTCGGCACCACCGCCGACGGGCTGCGGCACGCCTCCGACGTGACGGACCCGCACGCCCGGCTCGCCGAACACTGCACGGGCCGCCGGATGTTGCTGGTGCTGGACAACTGCGAGCACGTCATCGACGCCGCCGCGGAGCTCGTCGAGCGGCTGCTGACCGCCTGCCCGGGCGTGACCGTGCTGGCCACCAGCCGGGAGCCGCTGGCCGTACCGGGCGAGGTGGTGCGGCCGGTGGAGCCGCTGCCCGACCCGGTGGCGCTGCGGCTGCTGGCCGACCGCGGGGCCGCCGCCCGCCCCGGCTTCGACGTGGCGGCCGACGCGGAGACCGCGGCGGCCTGCGCGGAGATCTGCCGCCGGTTGGACGGGCTGCCGCTGGCGATCGAACTGGCCGCCGCCCGGCTCCGGATGATGACGCCCCGCCAGATCGCGGACCGGCTCGACGACCGCTTCCGGCTGCTCACCACCGGGAGCCGCACCCTGCTGCCGCGCCAACAGACGCTGCGTGCGGTGGTGGACTGGTCCTGGGACCTCACCGACGCGCCCGAACGGGCGGTGCTGCGGCGGCTGTCGGTCTTCGCCGGCGGCTGCGAACTGGCCGCCGCCGAGGAGGTCTGCGCGGGCGACGGCGTCGCCGCCGATGAGGTCGCCGGGCTGCTCGGCTCGCTGATCGACAAGTCGCTGGTGGTCGCCGCCCCGGGCGACGGCGACGGCACCGGGCAGATGCGCTACCGGCTGCTGGAGACGGTGGCCGAGTACGCCGGCGAGCGGTTGGACGAGGCCGGCGAACGGGCCGCCGTGGAGCGCCGCCACCTGGTCGCCCACCGCGAACTGGCCCGTACCCTCGACCCGTTGCTGCGCGGCCCGAAGCAGCGCGGCGCGATCGACCGGCTGGAGCTGGAGCACGACAACCTGCGCACCGCGCTGCGCCGCGCCATCGCCGCCCGTGACGAGCAGGAGGCGCTGTGCCTGGTGCTCTCCCTGCAGTGGTTCTGGTCGCTGCGCGACCACCGGGGCGACGCCCGCACCTGGGCCGCGGCCGTCGGCGAACTGGGCCCCAACCCCTTCGTCGCGCCCGTCGAACCGGCCCCCGACCTGCATGTGCAGCCCATCGACGCGCCCCCGCCGATGCCCCCCGAACTGCTGCTGGAGGCCCGTCGCCAGGTCCGGCTGGTGTCGCTGTCCGCCATGGACAGCGACCTGGAGGCGCTGCGCCGCCCGGATATGCAGCAGGAGCTGGCCGGGATCATCGCCGCCTACCGGGGCGGGATGCCGCAGACCTGCAAGGTGCCCGGGGTGATGTGGTACTACGCGGTGCTGATCGACGGCCGCTGGGAGGAGCTGGCCGAGCTGGTCGACGTCGCCGTCGAGGCGTGCCGCGGCCACGGCTACGACTGGGAGTTGGCCTACGTCCTGCAGATGCGCTCGAAGGTGCTCAACGACCATGCCGGCGGCCTGGACCAGGCGATGCTGGACGCCGACGAGGCGCTGCGGATCTTCCTGCGGCTCGGCGACGGCTGGGGCGCGGCGGAGGCGCTGGCGGGGCGCGGCGAGAGCGCCGAGAAGCGCGGCGACTTCGACGCCGCGGCGCGCGACTACCGGGCGGCGATGGTGCACGCCGAGGATCTGGGCGCGCACGGCCAAACCCTGGTGCTGCGGGCCCGGTTGGGCGCGGTGATGATCGAGGACGGCCGGCCCGAGGACGGTGAGCGGCTGCTGCGGGAGGTGCTGGCCGAGGCGGAGGACCGGCACAGCGGCCGGGACGCGGTGCCGTTCACCCGCATGACGCTGGCCATGTGGTTGCAGGTGGCCGGGCGCACCAAGGAGGCCCGTCGCGAACTCCTCCTGGTGCGGGACGCGTTCGCCGCGCACGGCCCGGACATCTTCCGGGGGGTGCTGGAGGGCTCGCTGGTCTCGCTGGACGTGGACGAGGGGCAGCACGGCCCGGACCTCCTGGTCAGGGCGCGCAGGGCGATCGCGCTGACCCGGGACCCGCTGGCGCAGATCGTCGCGCCGGACCTGCCGCTGGTGCAGTTGCTGACCGGCGCCCGGGCGCTGCTGGCGGTGCGCGGCGCGGACGCGGCGCGGGACGCGGCCCGGCTGGTCGGCGCCTACGAGGCGGGGCGGGCCCGCTCGCACATGGTGCCGCGGATCATTCGGGACGAGCGCGCCCGCACCGAGGCGGCCGCCCGCGCGCTGCTCGGCGACGCGGCGTACGCGGCCGCGCTGGCCGAGGGCGGCGAGCTCTCGCTGGACGAGGCCACCGCCCTCATCTGACGCGAGCCGGGCGGGCGTTGACCGCCCGCGGGAGGCCCCCGCGGGCGGTTGCGTCAGGTCTTGGTGCGGAACTTCCGCACGGCCAGCGGCATGGTCACGGCGGTGATGGCGACCGCCCAGCCGAGCGTGATCAGCGCCGGGTGGGCCACCGCGCCGTGGCCGTTGATCAGCGCGCGGGCCGCGTCGGCGAGGTTGGACAGCGGGTTGACCTTGGTGAAGCCCTCCAGCCAGCCGGGCATCGACTGCGTCGGCGCGAAGATCGACGAGCCGAACTGGAGCGGCATCAGCACCAGCATCGCCATGCCCTGCACCGCCTGCGGGGTCTTCACGCTCAGCCCCAGCAGGATGAAGATCCACATCAGGGCGGCGCCGAAGAGCGTGGACAGCGCGATCGCAGCCACGAACTCCAGTACCGAGCCGCGTATTTCCAGGCCCAGCGCGAAGCCCATGCCCAGCAGGATCGCGGTGGCCAGCAGCATCCGGCCGACCTCGACGACGATCTTGGCTATCAGGACCGAGGACCGGGCGATGGGCATCGTCCGGAAGCGGTCCATCACGCCCTTGCGGAAGTCCTCGTTGACGCCGGAGCCCACCGCCATGGCGATGTTCATGCCCATCATCGCCATCATGCCGGGCACCAGGTACTGCACGTACTCGTGCTGGTTGCCCTTGCCGGCGATGGCGCCGCCGAAGACGTAGACGAACAGCAGGATGAAGACGATCGGCATCAGGAGCGCGTCGAAGAGCGTCTCCGGGTCGTGCTTGATCTGCACGAGGTTGCGCCGGGCCAGCGCGCCGATGTGCCGCAGATTGCTGCGCAGGCCGATCCGGCCCTCGTCGGTGGTGGGTCGGGCGGTGCCCGTCGTGATCGTGGCGGCGCTCATGCCCCCACCTCCGCGTACTGCTCGTGTTCGTCGGACGGCTGCGCGCCGTCCGCTTCGTCGGTCCCGCTGCTCTTCTGGCCGGTGACGGCCAGGAACACCTCGTCCAGGCTGGGCAGGTGGGTGCTGATGCCGGCCAGCGCGAAGCCGTGGGCGCCGAGCACCCCGACCACCGCGGTCAACTGCTCGTCGCTGAGGATCGGCACGTTGACCACGCCCTCGGCGTGGTCGGCGGTGGCCCCGCCGACGCCGTCCAGGCCGGCCTGGGCCAACGCGCCCGTCATCCGGTCCAGTTCGCCGGTGTCGGCCGGCCGGATCTGCAGCGTCCGCCCGCCGACCTTGGCCTTCAGCTCCTCGACCCGGCCCTCGGCGATCACCCGGCCGCGGTCGATCACCGCGAGCTCGTGGGCGAGTTGCTCGGCCTCCTCCATGTACTGGGTGGTCAGCAGGACGGTGGCGCCCTCGCGGACCATCCGCTGGACCTCCTCCCACACCTCGTTGCGGGTGCGCGGGTCCAGGCCGGTGGTCGGCTCGTCCAAGTAGAGCACCGAGGGGCGGCCGATCATCGAGGCGGCCAGGTCGAGCCGGCGGCGCATGCCGCCGGAGTACTTCCCGGCCGGTCGCTTGGCGGCCTCGGTGAGCGAGAACCGCTCCAGCATCTCGTCGGCGCGGGCGCGGGCGTCCTTGCGGCCCAGGTCGAGCAGGCGGCCGATCATGTAGAGGTTCTCGAAACCGGAGAGCTTCTCGTCGACCGAGGCGTACTGTCCGGTCAGGCCGATCCGGCGGCGCAGCGCGCGGGGCTGGCGCACCACGTCGAAGCCGGCCACCACGGCGCGGCCGGCGTCCGGCACCAGGAGGGTGGACAGGCAGCGTACGAGGGTGGTCTTGCCGGCGCCGTTCGGGCCGAGCACACCGAGCACGGTGCCCTCCTGCACGTCCAGGTCCACCCCGTCGACGGCCTTCACCTCGCCGAAGTGCTTGACCAGACCGCGCACCTCAACGGCGTTGCCGCCCCTGGTGTTCTTCGTCTGTCGCGTCATGCCCCCAACAGTGCCAGGGACCACCGACAACGCACCGACAGGCCGCCGACAGCCGGTGGACAACGGCGGCCGGCGGCCTGTCGGCCGGACTCTCCTAGTGGAAGGTGTGCTCGGCGGCGGGGAACGCGCCGCCGACCACGTCCTCGGCGAACTCCTTGGCCGCGCCGCCCAGCAGTTCGCGCAGGTTCAGGTACTGCTTGACGAACTTCGGCACCCGGCCCGCGGTGAGGCCCGCCATGTCCGTCCACACCAGTACCTGGGCGTCGCACTCGGCGCCGGCACCGATGCCGACGGTGGGGATGTGCAGCGAGCGGGTCACCTCGGCGGCCAACTCGGCCGGCACCGCCTCCAGCACCACCGCGAACGCCCCGGCGTCCTGCACCGCCTTGGCGTCCCGCAGCAGTTGCTGGGCGGCCTCCTCGCCGCGACCCTGGACCGGGTAGCCGCCGTAGGCGTGCACCGACTGCGGGGTCAGCCCGACGTGCGCCATGACCGGGATGCCGGACGAGACCAGCAGCTCCACCTGGTGCGCGGAGCGCTCCCCGCCCTCCAGCTTGACGGCGCCCACCCCGGCCTCCTTGACCAGCCGGGTGGCGCTGCGCAGCGCCTGGACCGGGCCCTCCTGGTACGAGCCGAACGGCAGGTCGGCGACGACCAGGGCGCGGGTGGTGCCGCGGACCACCGCCGCGGACAGCACGGTGATCTCGTCCAGCGTGACCGGCACGGTCGACTCGTAGCCGAGATGGCAGTTGCCCATCGAGTCGCCGACGAGCAGCACCGGGATGCCGGCGTCGTCGAAGACCGAGGCGGTCATCGCGTCGTAGGCGGTGAGCATCGGCCACTTCTCGCCGCGCTCCTTGGCGGCGGCGATGTCGCGGACCGTGATCCGCCGCGAACGGGTGCCCCCGTAGAGGGACTTGGGGTTCTCCTTGCCGGCCTTGGCGGCGGACCCGCCGGCGGGCTGGGCGGCGGGCTCCTGGGATGCCCCCGTGGCCGATTTCCGGGCAGGCGAAAGCTGCGTCATGGTGACGGCTCCTGTTTCCTCATCTCGAAGCACCCTGACGGTGTCTCCGGACTCCCGTCCATGCTGGCACGGCCCGCCCGGGGAGCAAAAGGGGGCGGCCGGAGCGGCCGGTCCCCCCGCAGGCGGAGGGCGTTCCCGCGAACCGGTGGTACCTCCCGACGCTCCTGTCAATACGGAACGGTTCCGTATCGGAAGCGGCGTATGGTGGCGCCATGGCCACCTCACCGACGCCACCCGACGCACCCGGCGCTCCCGCGGCCCCCCGCATCCCCGAGCACATCCACCGGCGGCGCTGGGTGATCCTCACCGTCCTGATGCTCAGCCTGCTGATCGTGGTGCTGGACAACTCGATCCTCAACGTCGCGATGAAGACCATCGCGACCCCGGCCCCGCACGGCCTCGGCGCCACCCAGAGCGAGCTGGAGTGGGCGATCAACGCCTACACGCTGGTCTTCGCCGGCCTGCTGTTCACCTCCGGTCTGCTCGGCGACCGCCTCGGCCGGAAGAAGGTGCTCCTCTTCGGCCTGGCGGTCTTCGGCACCGGCTCGGTGCTCGCCGCGGTCTCCTCCTCACCGGCCCAACTCATCGCCTTCCGCGCCCTGATGGGCCTCGGCGGCGCCTTCGTCATGCCGGCCACCCTCGCCATCTTGATGAACGTCTTCGAACGGGATGAGCAGCCGCGGGCGATCGGCGTGTGGGCCGGCGGCGTGGGCTTGGCCATCGCCGTCGGCCCGATCGCCGGTGGGCTGCTGCTCGACCACTACTGGTGGGGCTCGGTCTTCCTGATCAACGTCCCGATCGTGCTGTTCGCGCTGGGCACGATGGTGATCCTGGTGCCCGACTCCAAGGACCCCGCCCCCGGGCGGCTCGATCCGCTCGGCGTGCTGCTCTCCGTGGTCGGCCTGGTCCTGCTCGTCTACGGGATCATCAAGGGCGGTCAACTCGCCGACTTCACCGACCCGGTGGTGCTGGCCACGGTCCTGTCCGGCCTAGTGGTGCTGGCCGGCTTCGTCGTCCACCAGAAGCGCAGCGACCACCCGTCCATCGACATCGGCTACTTCCGCAGGCCGGCCTTCTCGGCCGCGGTCACCGCCATCGCGCTGGTCTTCTTCGCGCTCATGGGCGTCACGTTCTTCATCGTCTTCTACGTGCAGAGCGTGCGCGGCTACAGCCCGTTGGACTCGGGGCTGTTGATCCTGCCGCTGGCCGCCGCGCAGTTGATCTTCGCGCCGCGGGCCCGGCTCGCGGTGGACCGGTTCGGCGCCCGCGCGGTGTGCACCGTCGGCATGCTCGTGGTGGCCGTCACCATGGCCGGGATGCTGCTGCTGGGGAGGACCACCCCGATCTGGGTGCTGGAGGCGCTGTTCTTCTTCCAGGGCACGGGGATGGCGCACATCATGCCGCCGGTCACCGTCACGATCATGCAGTCGCTGCCGCGCGAGAAGGCCGGCTCCGGCTCGGCGCTGAACAACATCTTCCGGCAGGTCGGCGGCACCCTCGGCGTCGCCGTCCTGGGCTCGCTGCTGTCCACCAGCTACCGCACCGGCATCCAGGGCACCGTCGACGCGCTGCCCGGCCTGCCCGGCCCGGTGCGGGACGCGGCCGGCGAGTCCATCGAGGCCACCCTCGGCCTCGCCGCCCGACTGGACCCGGCACTCGCCCGCCCGCTGATCGCCCGGGCCGACGACGCCTTCCTGCACGCCATGCACGTCACCGCGCTGGGCTCGGCGGTCGTCTCGATGCTCGGGGTCCTGGTGGTCGCGGCATTCCTGCCGGGCAAAATGGCCCCGGCTCCACATCCGACGGAGCCGCAGGACGGACGGAAGGCGGGCGCAGCGCGATGAAGGCGGCGGAAGACGGCGGGTCGGCGCGCGGGCCGCGCGCGGGGGCGCCGGCTCCCGCGCGCCGGGGCCGCCCGCGCAGCGCCGCCGCCGGCTCCGCCATCGTCGAGGCGGTGCTCCGCCTGATCGAGGACGGCGTCCCGATAGGGGAGCTCTCCATAGAGCGGATCGCCCGCGAGGCCGGCGTGGGCAAGGCCACGCTCTACCGCCGCTGGTCCGGCAAGAGCGCGCTGCTGCTCGACGTGATGCGGTCCCTGGACGCGCCCGACCCGCCGCTGCTGGGCCGCTCGGTCCGCGAGGACCTGGTGGCGCTGCTGGAGTTCTGGCGCCACCGCGGCCTGGCCAAGCGCAGCTCCGCGGTGCTGCGCACGGTCGTCAGCCACGTCGAGGCCCAGCCCGAGTTGTGGACGGAGTACCACGAGACGGTGGTCCGGGCCCGGCACGAGGCGCTCATAGGGGTGCTGCGGCGCGGGATGGCCACCGGGGAGGTCCGCACCGACCAGGACCTGGAGACCCTCGCCGACCTCTTCGTCGGCCCGATGTTGGCCCGCGCCCTGCTGCGCGAGTGGCGGGAGCTGCCCGAGGGGTTCGCGGAGGCCATCGTCGACACGGTGCTGGAGGGCGTCCGGCCCCGTCCCGCGCTGCCGGACGCGAAGGCCGGGTGACCCTCGGCGGGGGGACGTGTGACCGGACCATGCCCGTTCTGTCACAGCCGCCGTCACGAAGCGTCGATCCGGAACCCGAGGCGTCGGACGGCCCGTCATCCCTTGCGGAACGTCGAAGAGGGTCCGGCGGCACGCGGATCTAAGAGAGCGTTTCACCGCCATCACCTAGGGTCGATGATCACAGGTGAGGCGCACCGGAGCAGGGCGGCAAGGCAGTGAGGACAGCACAATGGCGCAGGCGTACGTGACGCAAGCGGGACAGGGCCAGGGGCCCGAGCGGACCGGCTCCCGGCCGGGGCGCCTGCGCAACTGGTGGCGCAGGGAGGGGATGTGGCGCCGCGGCATCATCCTGGCGGTGCTCGCGGTGGCCCTCGGGCTGGCGATGGTGTTGCACGCCCGGATCCCCAACACCGTGGGAAATCTGGGCAGTTTGCTGGAGACCTTCCTGCCGTGGCTGGGGCTCGGCGTCCCGCTGCTGCTGCTCTGCGCGCTGTTGCGCCGCTCGGCGACGGCGCTGGTGGCGCTGGTGCTGCCGGCCGTCGCGTGGGTCGCGCTCTTCGGCGGGCAGATCACCGACAAGTCCGGCACCGGCGGCAACCTCACCGTGCTCACCCACAACGTCGACGCAGGCAACCCCGATCCGGCCGGCACCGCCCGCGACATCGTGGCCTCCGGCGCGGACGTGGTGGCCCTGGAGGAGCTGACCGGCACGGCGCTGCCCACCTACCGCGCGGGCCTGGCCGCGACCTACCCGTACCACACGGTGCAGGGCACCGTCGGCCTGTGGAGCAAGCGCCCGCTGGCCGATATCCGCCCGGTGGACATCAAGATCGGCTGGGTCCGGGCGCTGCGCGCCACCCTCACCGCAGCCGACGGCCGACAGATCGCCGTCTACGTCGCGCACATGCCGTCCGTGCGGGTCCACGTCGACAAGGGCTTCACCGCGAACCAGCGGGACGGCAGCGCCCGGGCGCTCGGCGAGGCGATCGCCGCCGACCCGGTCCGCCAGGTGATGCTCCTCGGCGACCTCAACGGCACCATGAACGACCGCTCACTGGCCCCGCTGACCTCCCAGCTCCGCTCCGCCCAGGGGGCGGCGGGCGACGGCTTCGGCTTCAGTTGGCCGACCGACTTCCCGATGGCCCGGATCGACCAGATCCTGGTGAAGGGCATCGACCCGGTCAAGGCGTGGGTGCTGCCGGCGACCGGCAGCGACCACCGGCCGGTGGCGGCGACCCTGAAGGTCTAAAGGAGCGCGGCCGGGCCAGAGGCCCGCGCCGGTCGGACGGCCCCCGGGACGTCCCGCCGACGCGGGCTTTTCACATGCCGTTTTCGCGTCGGAATACTGGGCCTGGAACACTTTGTTCCGTACTCGAACTTAGGCGTTCCGCGCAGAACGCCCGCGCGGTGCACCGCGCACCTCCCCCCAACCCCGAAAGGTTCTCCATGCCCTTGGCTCTGCTCGCGCTCGCGATCTCGGCCTTCGGTATCGGCACCACCGAGTTCGTGATGATGGGCCTGCTGCCCGACGTCGCGGACGATCTGGGCACCTCCGTGCCCACCGCCGGCTACCTCGTCTCCGCCTACGCCCTCGGCGTCGTCATCGGCGCCCCGCTCCTGACGGCCCTCGGCTCCCGCGTGCCCCGCAAGCGGATGCTGGTGGCACTGATGGCGGTCTTCACGGTCGGCAACCTCGCCTCCGCCCTGGCCCCCACCTTCGGCCTGCTGGTCGCCGGCCGGCTGCTGGCCGGGCTGCCGCACGGCGCGTTCTTCGGCGTCGGCGCGGTGGTCGCGGCCCGGATGGTGCACGAGGGCCGCCGGGCCCGCGCGGTGGCGACCATGTTCCTCGGCCTGACCATCGCCAACATCGTCGGCGTGCCCGCCGCCACCCTGCTCGGCCAGCACCTCGGCTGGCGCGCCACCTTCCTCGTCGTGGCCGTCATCGGCCTGGTCGCGATGGCCGCCCTGGCCCGGCTGATCCCGCCGCTGCCCGCCGAGGCGCGCACCGGCCTCGGCGGCGAGCTGCGCGCGCTCGGCAACCGCCAAGTGCTGCTCGGCCTGCTCACCACCGTCTTCGGCTTCGCCGGCGTCTTCGCCGTCTACAGCTACCTGGCGTCGATGATGACCGAGGTCACCGGCTTCGCCGCCGGCACCGTCCCGGTGGTCCTGGCGCTGTTCGGCATCGGCATGACGCTGGGCGCGCTGGCCGCCGGGCCGCTCACCGACCGGGCGCTGCGCCCCACCCTCTACGCCGCCCTCGGTGCGCTCGCCGTCGTCCTGACCGTCTTCCACTTCGTCGCGACGGTGAAGTGGGCGGCGCTGGTCAGCGTCGTCCTGATCGGCGCGGTCGGCTTCCTGACCACCACACCGCTGCAGATGCTGGTGATGAACAAGGCCCAGCACGCGCCCACCCTGGCCGCCGCCTCCAACCAGTCGGCGTTCAACCTCGCCAACGCCGGCGGCGCCTGGATCGGCGGCCTGGTCCTCTCGGCGGGCTGGGGCTGGACCTCGCCCACCCTGGCCGGCGCGGTACTGGCCGCCGCCGGCCTGGTGGTGGCGCTGGTCGCCGGCCTGCTGGACCGCGGCGCCCCCGAGACCACCAAGATCGTGGCGCGCGGCGGCGAGGGCGAGCCGGGGCCGGCGGCCCCGGACCGGGCGGCGGCGGACGCCGTCACGCCCCCTCTCGCCAGTGGTTCGTGATCGGCAGCCGCCGGTCCTTCCCGAAGCCCTTGGCGGAGATCTTGGTGCCGGGCGGGTACTGCCGGCGCTTGTACTCGGCGCGGTCCACCAGCCGCAGCACCCGGGTCACCAGCGCCGCGTCGAAGCCCTGCGCCACGATCTGCGCCCGGCCCAGGTCACGGTCGACGTACAGCTCCAGGACCCGGTCCAGCACCGGATAGTCCGGCAGTGAGTCGGTGTCGACCTGGCCGGGCCGCAGCTCGGCGCTGGGCGGCTTGCTGAGCGTGTGCTCCGGGATCGGCGGGGTCTGGCCGCGCTCGGCGGCGGCCCGGTTGCGCCAGTGCGCCAGCTCGTAGACGACCGTCTTGTAGACGTCCTTGATCGGGCCGTAGCCGCCGACCGAGTCGCCGTAGAGCGTCGAATAGCCGCATGCCAGCTCGGACTTGTTGCCCGGCGCGAGCACCAGGTGCCCCTCCTGGTTGGAGATCCCCATCAGGATCGTGCCGCGCAGCCGCGACTGGAGGTTCTCCTCGGCGAGCCCGGTCAGCCCCAGCGCCCCCAGGTAGGCGTCGAACATCGGCCCGATCGGCACCGTGCGGAAGTGCAGCCCCGTACGGCGGGCCAACTCGGCGGCGTCGTCCAGGGAATGCTGGGAGGAGTAGCGCGAGGGCATCGCCACCGCGTGCACCTGGCCGGCACCCAGCGCGTCGCAGGCGAGCGCGGCCACCAGCGCGGAGTCGACGCCGCCGGACAGCCCGAGCACCACGCTGCCGAAGCCGTTCTTGGCGACGTAGGCGCGCAGCCCCACCACCAGCGCGGTGTAGACCTCCTCCAGATCGTCGAGCCGCGCGGCGATCCCGCCCGCCGTCTGCGGCGGGTACGGCGCCAACTCCTTTGCGGAGAGCACCACATGGTCCACCCGCAGCCCGTCGTCCAGCACCCCGGACGGCGGTTCGGGCGCCGCGGCGGGCAGCTCCAGATCGAGCAGCACGCACCCCTCGGCGAACTGCGGGGCTCGCGCGATCACCCCGCCGTCCCGGTCGACGACGATCGAGTCGCCGTCGAAGACCAACTCGTCCTGACCACCCATCATCGCCAGATACGCGGTGGTGCAGCCGGCCTCCTGGGCCCGCTTGCGGACCAGCTCCAGCCGGGTGTCGTCCTTGTTCCGCTCGTACGGCGAGGCGTTGACGGACAGCAGCAGCCCGGCGCCGGCGCTGCGCGCGGCCGGCACCCGCCCGCCCTCCTGCCACAGGTCCTCGCAGATGGCCAGCGCCACGTCGACGCCGTGGACCCGGATCACGGGCAGGGTGTCGCCGGGGACGAAGTAGCGGAACTCGTCGAAGACGCCGTAGTTGGGCAGGTGGTGCTTGGCGAAGGAGAGCGCGACCGCGCCGCGGTGCAGCACCGCCGCCGCGTTCTGCGGCGCGCCGGCCGGCCGGCCGTAGCGGGGCAGCGCCTGTGCGCAGCGGTCGAGGTAGCCGACGACGACGGGGACGTCGCCCAGCCCCTCCGCGGCCAGCCGGCCGGCGAGTTCGGTCAGCGCGGCCCGGCTGGCCGTCACGAACGAGGCGCGCAGCGCGAGGTCCTCGACGGGGTAGCCGGTCAGCGCCATCTCGGGGAAGGCGACGAGGTGCGAGCCCTGGCCGGCGGCGTGCCGGGTCCAGTGCACGATCGTCTCGGCGTTCCGCGCGATGTCGCCGACACAGGAATCGATCTGATTGAGGGCGAGACGAAGTTGAGGCACCCCGCCAGTCTAATCGTCTTTCTGACGCAATGGGGGTGCGACGCCGTGCCGCGGCCCCCTGCGACGACGTCACAGGGGGCCGCGGTGGAGACGGGGAGTCCGGTCCCGGCGGTCACTTCTGCCGGTAGCCGAGGACCGTCATCATCCCGGACTCCGAGTGGTAGATGTTGTGGCAGTGCAGCATCCACAGCCCGGGGTTGTCGGCGTCCAGGTCCACGGCCAGGCGCTCACCGGGCCGCATGATCGTGGTGTCCTTGCGCGGCCCGCCGTCGGGGAGCGTGAAGCTGTGACCGTGCAGGTGCATCGGGTGCCACATCTTCGTGCGGTTGCGGAACACCAACCGCACCCGCTCTCCCTCCCGGACCGGGTAGCGCTGCGACGGGGTGTACGGGCGCCCGTTGATCGCCCAGTTGAAGCTCCGCATGTTGCCGTTGAGCCGCAGGCTGATGGTGCGGTCCGGTTGCCGGATCCGGGCCCGCACGCTCTCGTCCGCCCGGAGCCGGTCCGCGGTCATCAGCCGCCCCTCCAACTCCCTGGGGTGGGCCGACGCATCCGGAGCCCGGCCGCTCGCGGTGCGCAGCACGGCTAGCGCGCTCTTGCCCGGACCCTTGCTGTCGGCGATGGCGACCAGCGGGAAGACCCCGGACCCGGCGGTGACCAGGACGTCGTAGCGCTCGGCCATGCCGATCAGCAACTGCTCGGCGCGGGCGTGCTCCACGGGGTGGCCGTCGGTGTGCGTGACGGTCATCCGGTGCCCGCCCAGCGCCACCCGGTAGGCGGTGTCGCCGCCGGCGTTGATGAAGCGGATCCGGATCCGGTCGCCGGGCCGGCACCGGAAGGTCTCCGGCGCCCTCTTCGTGCGGCCGTTGATGAGGTGGTAGGGGTAATTCACGTTCCCGGGCATGCTCTTCAGCACGGCGCTGTGGCTGCTGTCGCTCAGGAGGCGGCTGGGCCCGGAGCGGCCGTCGTGTCTTGGACCGTCGTCGCGGCGCGCCCCGCGGCCCGCCCGTGCCGCGGGCATGGGCGCGGCGCCCACGGCCGCGCGGGTGCTCGTGCCCGGCAGCGGCACGTCGCCCAGGCCGACGTCGTGCAGGCTCTGGTCCGCCAGGCCCAGGCCCAGGGTGCCCAGGCGCGAGCCGTCCACGTCGGGCACGAGCCGGTCGAGGTCCACGTTGGGGAAGACCGCGGGTCCCCAGCCGGGGGGCCTGGTTTCGCCGCCCGTGCTGTCGTGTTCGTCGCGGTCGTGGCGCTCGGGGCTGCTGGTGCTGTGCCCGGCGCCGTGGTCGTTCGTGCGCCCGTGGCCGTGGTCGGATCCGGGTCCGGCCATGGCGCTGTGACCGCCTCCGTGGTCGGAGCCGTCGTGCCCGTGCATGGAGCCCCGACCGTGGTTGAGCTCGTTCAGCACGGTGTCCGGGTTGCTGCCGTCCACCCCGTCGAGCCAGTCGTCCAGGACGACCACCCACTCGTGGTCGTACTCCAACGGCTCCCTGGGGTCGTCGATGATCAGCGGGCCGTAGAGCCCGTGGTCCTGCTGGACGCCGACGTGCGGATGGAACCAGTAGGTGCCCGGATCGGGGACCCGGAAGCGGTAGTGGAAGGAGCTGCCGGGCCTGATGGCGCGCTGGGTGATGTCGGGGACGCCGTCCATGTCGTTGCGCAGCCTGAGCCCGTGCCAGTGCACCGTGGTCGACTGCGGGAGGTGGTTGACGAAGGTCATCGACAGGGTGTCGCCCGCGGTGACCCGGATCTCCTTGCCCGGCAGTTGGTCGCCGTACACCCAGGTGTCGACGGACAGGCTGCCGAGGTCGATCCGGGCCTTCTGGGCCTCCATGTGCAGCCGGCGCACCCGCCCGGAGTCGTTGCGCCGGCGCTCGACCTCGGCGACCTCCGGGCCGCGCGGGTCGACGTAGCGGCCGCCGCGTGCGTGGTCGTGGGCGCGCCGGGCGTCCGGGCGTGGGGTCGCGCTGGCGGTACCGGCGGACGAGGCCAGCAGGCCGCCGCCGGCGACCGCGATGCCCGCGCTGAGCAGGGCGCGTCTGGAGTGTGTGGAAGGAGAGTCCATGAGTTGAGCACCTCGTGGCGAAGTCAGGGAACGGGGAGCGAGAGCGACCGCGGACCCCGGTAGGTGCGAGATCTCCCGGCCCGGCCTGACGGGGGCGCCGCGGAGAGCCGGGGCGGGGCCGGGGCGGGGGACCGTCGGGGAGGCCGGGCGGGTGGCGGGAAGTGCTCCGGCGCACTCAGCCGGCGGTCGGGCGCGGCCTGGTTGACGCGCTGGCCGGGGATATCGGCCACCGGCCGCGCGGTGGGCGACCGGGCCGGGTGGCGGCCCTGCGGTGATCACCCATCGCGCACCTCTCGACGGTCGGAGACCTGCACGGCGCACCCTGGGCCCCGGGGCCCACCCCGGAGGTGACCCATCGCGCCGCGCTCGCCGCGCCCCGTGGACCGCCCGCCTATTCTTGGCCTTCCCTCGCCCCCGGCGAACCCGGCATTCCGGACGAATCGTCGGTTTCCACCCGAACACCAGGATGTCCGTGCGCCCGACCCGCCCCGCCCCCGGTGCCCGTACGGCGGCCGCCGCCGTGCTGTTCCTCGGCGCGCTCGCCTACACCGCCTGGGTGTTGGAGCTGGTGATCGCCACCGGTCTGGACCCGGTGCGGGCGTACGTGAGCGAACTGGCCGCCGCGGACCAGCCGCTGGGCGGACTGTTCCGGGCCACCGACCTGGTCGCCGGGCTGCTGGTGCTCCTCGGCGCGCTGCTCGCGCTCGCCGCGACCCGGCGGCGGCCCTGGACGACCGCCGGCCTGGCCGCGCTGGCCCTGTTCGGCGCCGCCACCGCGCTGGACTCCCGACTGCCGCTGAGCTGCCCGCCCATCAGCGACCCGGTCTGCGCCGCCCGGGAGACCGCCGGGCTGGTCCCGGCCACCCACACCGCGCACGCGGTCAGCAGCACCCTGGCCATGCTGGGCGCGCTCGCCGCGCTGATCCTGCTCACCGTCGCCGCCCGCCGGTACGGCCAGTGGCCCGCGCTCGCCCGCCTCGGCCCGGCGCTGGTGCTGGCCGAACTCGCCGCCACCGCCTGGACGATGGCCGAGATCGCCGTCCTCACCGCGGGCCGGGCGACCTGGGCGCTCGGCGTCGGCCAGCGCCTCCAGGTGCTGCTGGTCGCCGTCTACCTCGCCGTGCTCGCCGGCTGCCTGGCCCGCCCCGACACCCGGGTCCGGCCCGACCCTCCGTCCGTACCGACGCCGCGCCCAGCGGACCCGCCGCCAGGAGACCGAGCCCCATGAACCGCTCCGCAGAACCCCGCCCCGCCCCCGGCCGGATGGTGCGCGTCGGCGGGCTGCCGCTGCACGTGCTGAGCGAGGGCCGCGGCCCCGTCGTCGTGCTCAGCGGCGGCCTCGGCATGGCCTGGTTCGACTGGGACGCGGTCGCCGCGCTGCTCGTCCCGCACCGCACCGTCGTCCGCTTCGACCGCCCCGGCCTGGGCCTGAGCGCCCCGGCCGGCGGACCGCCCGACCTGGCCGGCGAGGCGGACCGGATCGCCGGACTGTTGGACGCGCTCGACTACCGGGAGCCGGCCACCGTCGTCGGCCACTCGCTGGCGGGCTTCCACGCCGAGGCGTTCGCCCGGCTCCACCCGAACCGCTGCGCCGGGCTCGTCCTCGTCGACGGCAGCGTCGAGGAGGACCCGCGGCCCCGACTGCCGCGCGCCGTGCGGACGGCGTGGGCCGGCGCGCTGGCCCGGGCGCTGTCGGCCGCCGGGATGCCGCGCGCCCTCGGGCCCGCCACCCGGCGGCTGATCGGGCGCGCCACCACGGTCGGCAGCCACCCGCCGCACCCGTGGGAGGCCGCCGGCTACCGCACCAGCCGGGTCGTGCGCGCCTGCGTCCTGGAGAACGCCACCTACCCCTACCAGGCCGCCGACCTCGCCGCGCTGCGCGCGGACCGCCCGCTGCCCGCCGTCCCGGTCGCCGTCCTCGCGGCCCACGACGGCGGGGGCGGCGCCCGCGACCAGCGGTGGTTGGCCCGCCAGCGGGCGCTCGCCGAGCTGTTGGGCGGCCGCTGCACGGTCGCCGCCCCGGCCGGCCACCTGATGATGGCCGACGCCCCGGAGACCATCGCCCGCGCCGTACTGGACCTCGCCGCCGACCCGGCGGCCCCGGAACGCTGACGCTCCGCGCCGCAGTCCGGCAACGACCGCCGGAACAACCGCCGGAAGGGCAAGGAACGGGCCGCTCAATACCCGGTCAACGGCCCCCCACGCCGCCTCCAAGACTGGATCAAGCCGCCCGGAATGTGGCCGTCGGCCGCGCAGACCCGGCCTCGCGCGGGGAAGATGCCTGGCGCGGGCGGACGGAGAACGGTTCTGATTCAGGCCAAGGGTGCGTAATGTGACGGTAACCCCCTGACGTGATACTGGTGGGCCACGACGCGATGATCCCCGCGTGGACAGGCCGAATGACCTGCAAGGATTGGTGAACCATGGACAAGCAGCAGGAGTTTGTGCTCCGGACCCTGGAAGAGCGCGACATCCGCTTCGTCCGGCTGTGGTTCACCGACGTCCTGGGCTTCCTGAAATCCGTCGCGGTGGCCCCGGCCGAGCTGGAGCAGGCCTTCGACGAGGGCATCGGCTTCGACGGCTCCGCGATCGAGGGCTTCGCCCGGGTCTACGAGTCCGACATGATCGCCAAGCCGGACCCGGGCACCTTCCAGATCCTGCCCTGGCGCGCCGAGGCCCCCGGCACCGCCCGGATGTTCTGCGACATCCTGATGCCCGACGGCTCACCCTCCTACGCCGACCCGCGCTTCGTCCTCAAGCGCATCCTGGCCAAGACCTCCGACCTCGGCTTCACCTTCTACACCCACCCCGAGATCGAGTTCTTCCTGCTCAAGGACAAGCCGGTGGACGGCTCCCGGCCGATCCCCGGCGACTCCTCCGGCTACTTCGACCACACCCCGCAGAACGTCGGGATGGACTTCCGTCGGCAGGCCATCACCATGCTGGAATCGATGGGCATCTCGGTGGAGTTCAGCCACCACGAGGGCGCCCCCGGCCAGCAGGAGATCGACCTGCGCTACGCCGACGCGCTCTCCACCGCCGACAACATCATGACCTTCCGGCTGGTGATGAAGCAGGTCGCGCTGGAACAGGGCGTGCAGGCCACCTTCATGCCCAAGCCCTTCTCGGAGTACCCGGGTTCGGGCATGCACACCCACCTCTCGCTCTTCGAGGGCGACCGCAACGCCTTCCACGAGTCCGGCGCCGAGTACCAACTCTCCAAGGTGGGCCGCTCGTTCATCGCCGGCCTGCTCCGGCACGCCGCCGAGATCTCCGCCGTCACCAACCAGTGGGTCAACTCCTACAAGCGCATCTGGGGCGGCGCCAACCGCACCGCGGGCGCCGGCGGCGAGGCCCCCTCCTACATCTGCTGGGGCCACAACAACCGCTCCGCGCTGATCCGCGTCCCGATGTACAAGCCCGGCAAGATGGGCTCCACCCGCGTCGAGGTCCGCTCCGTGGACTCCGGCGCCAACCCGTACCTGGCGTACGCGGTGCTGCTCGCGGCCGGCCTGAAGGGCATCGAGGAGGGCTACGAACTCCCGGCCGGCGCGGACGACGACGTGTGGGCGCTGTCCGACTCCGAGCGCCGGGCGATGGGCATCGAGCCGCTGCCGCAGAACCTCGGCGAGGCCATCGAGTTGATGGAGCGCAGTGAGCTGGTGGCCGAGACGCTGGGGGAGCACGTCTTCGACTTCTTCCTGCGCAACAAGAAGCAGGAGTGGGAGGAGTACCGTTCGGAGGTCACCGCCTTCGAGCTGCGGAAGATGCTGCCGGTGCTCTGAGGCCGGACCACCCCTCGGGTCCGCGCCGACCCGCCGTCGAGAGGCCGCGCCATGGCACTACCCGCTCCGCAGGGACGGCGGAGCAGCACCTTCACCCGGCTGTTGAGGCACGGTTTCACCGACCCCTCGGCGGCCGGGAAGCTGCTCGACGCCCCCGAACTCGCCCCCGTACGCGACGACTCGGTGCTGCTGGAGGCGCTGGGCGGGACCTGCGACCCGGACCTGGCGCTGCGCGGCCTGGCCCGGCTGGTGGAGGCGCTCGACCCGGCGGAGCGGCAGGAGTTGCTGACCACCGTCGCGGCCGCCAAGCCGCTGCGCGACCGGCTGTTGGGGGTGCTGGGCGCCTCCGAGGCGCTCGGCGACCACCTGGCCCGGCACCCGGGGGAGTGGCGGTCGCTGGTCACCTACGAATCGGTCGATCTGCACCCCACCACCCCGGAGTTCGAGCAGGCGCTGGCGGACGGCATCTGGGACGGGCCGGGCGCCGACCGGCCGCGGGCGGACGCGCTGCGCGTCGCCTACCGCCGCTGCCTGCTCGGCATCGCGGCCCGCGACGTGTGCGGCACCATCGACGTCGCCGAGACCGCGGCCGAACTCGCCGACCTGGCCACCGCCACCGTCCGCGCCGCGCTGGAGATCGCCTACGAGGAGCAGCCCGGCGACGCCGCGCAGGTCCGGCTGGCCGTCATCGGCATGGGCAAGTGCGGCGGACGGGAGCTCAACTACGTCTCCGACGTGGACGTCATCTACGTCGCCGAGCCGCGGGAGGGCGCCGAGGAGGCCAAGGCGCTGCAGGCCGCGACCCGGCTCGCCTCCCGGATGATGCGGCTGTGCTCGGACAGCACCATCGAGGGCACCATCTGGCCGGTGGACGCCAACCTGCGCCCCGAGGGCCGCAACGGCCCGCTGGTGCGCACCCTGACCAGCCACCTCGCCTACTACCAACGATGGGCCAAGACCTGGGAGTTCCAGGCGCTGCTCAAGGCCCGCCCGATGGCCGGCGACCTGGCGCTGGGCCAGAGTTACGTCGACGCGCTGGCGCCGATGGTGTGGGACGTCGCCGAGCGGGAGAACTTCGTCGCCGACGTCCGCCAGATGCGCCGCCGGGTGGTGGCGAACATCCCCGTCGCCCAGGTGGACCGGGAGCTCAAGCTGGGCCCCGGGGGCCTGCGGGACGTCGAATTCGCCGTCCAGCTCCTGCAGTTGGTGCACGGCCGCACCGACGCCACGCTGCGCAGCGCCACCACCCTGGACGCCCTGGCGGCGCTCGCGGCCGGCGGCTACGTGGGCCGCCAGGACGCCGCCGCGCTGGACGCCGCCTACCGCTTCCTGCGCACCCTGGAGCACCGGATCCAGTTGTTCCGGCTGCGCCGCACCCATCTGATGCCCGAGGACGAGTCCGAACTGCGGCGCCTGGCACGGTCGTTGGGGCTGCGCACCGAGCCGGTCACGTCGTTGCGCCGGGAGTGGAAGTGGCACGCCCGCGAGGTGCGCCGGCTGCACGAGAAGCTGTTCTACCGGCCGCTGCTGGACGCCGTCGCCCACCTGGAGGTCGGCGAGGCCCGGCTGTCGGCGAAGGCCGCCGGGCACCGCCTGGAGGCCCTCGGCTACGCCGACCCGGTCGCCGCGCTGCGGCACCTGGAGGCGCTGGCGTCCGGGGTGACCCGCAAGGCGGCGATCCAACGGACGCTGCTGCCGGTGCTGTTGGGCTGGTTCGCGGACTCCGCCGACCCGGACGCCGGGCTGCTGAACTTCCGCAAGGTCTCCGACGCGCTCGGCAAGACCCCCTGGTACCTGCGGCTGCTGCGCGACGAGGGCGCCGCGGCGGAGAACCTCGCCCGGGTGCTGTCCGCCGGCCGGCTCGCCCCGGACCTGCTGCTGCGCGCCCCCGAGGCGGTCGCCCTGCTGGGCGCCGCCGACGGGCTCCAACCGCGCGGCCGGGCCGCCCTGGAGCAGGAGGTGCTGGCCGCGGTCGGCCGCGCGGACGGCGCCGAGGCGGCGGTGGCGGCGGCCCGCGGGGTGCGCCGCCGGGAGCTGTTCCGCACCGCCGCGGCGGACGTCATCGGCGCGCTCGGCACCGAGTCCAGCCCGGCCGACACCGACCACGGCCACGCCGTCGACACGGTCGGCTCGGCGGTCTCCGACGTCAACGCCGCCACCCTCGCCGGCGCCCTGCGGGCCGCGGTCCGCGCGCACTGGGGCGACACCCTGCCCACCCGGTTCACGGTGATCGGCATGGGCCGCTTCGGCGGCCACGAGCTGAGCTACGGCTCGGACGCCGATGTGCTCTTCGTCCACGAGCCGCGCGAGGGCGCCGACGAGCAGGAGGCCGCCAAGGCGGCCCACGCGGTCGCCAACGAGATGCGCCGGCTGCTCCAACTCCCCTCCACCGACCCGCCGTTGCCGATCGACGCGGACCTGCGCCCGGAGGGCAAGTCCGGCCCGCTGGTGCGCTCGCTGGCCTCGTACGCGGCGTACTACCGGCGCTGGGCGCTGGTGTGGGAGGCGCAGGCGCTGCTGCGCGCCGAGCCGGTGGCCGGCGACGCGGAGCTGGGGGAGCGGTTCGTCGAGCTGATCGACCCGCTGCGCTACCCGGCCGAGGGGCTGGGCGAGGACGCGGTCCGCGAGATCCGCCGGCTCAAGGCCCGGATGGAGTCCGAGCGGCTGCCCAGGGGCGCGGACCCCACCACGCACGCCAAGTTGGGCCGCGGCGGCCTGAGCGACGTGGAGTGGACGGTCCAGTTGATGCAGTTGCGGCACGGCTGGGAGCTCCCCGGGCTGCGCACCACCCGGACCCGGGACGCGCTGGCCGCCGCGCACGCCGCCGGGCTGCTCGGCACCGACGAGGCCCGGACGCTGGACGAGGCGTGGGTGTTGGCGGCCCGGGTGCGCAACGCGGTGATGCTGGTGCGCGGCCGGCCCGGGGACACCTTCCCCGCGGACGGCCGTGAACTGGCCGCCGTCGGCCGCTACTTGGGCTACGAGGAGGGCCACGTCGGGGACATGGTCGACGACTACCGACGGACCACCCGGCGGGCCCGCGCCGTGGTGGAGGAGCTGTTCTACGGAGGGTAGGGCGCGGGCGCCCCAGGGGCTACGGCGCGGTCGCGCGGTCGGCGCGCAGCGCCCGGAGGTGCGCCAGGTAGCCGGCGAGGGTGAGCCCGAAGGCGGTGTCGGCGCGGTCCGGTCCCGCGGCGTTCTGGGCCGCGGCCAGCCGCGGCGCGTCGGCCGCGCCGGCGGCCTCCCACATCCGCTCCGGCGCCGACATGTCCAGCGCCGAGCCCAGCACGAGGTTGTCCAGGCCGGTGATCACCGCCAGCACCGCCTCGGGGGCGAAGCCGGCGTCCAGCAGCAGCCCGGCCACCTGGTCGTACTGGGCGAGCGCCCGCGGTGCGCGGACCGGCGCGGTCATCAGCATCGGGATGGTCCGCGGGTGGGCGGCGAACGCGGCGCGGTAGGAGTGCGCCCAGGCGGCGAGCGCCTCGTCCCAGGGGGCGTCGCGCAGGGTGTCGGGGTCCATCGCCTCGGTGACCCGCTCCCGTAGCAACTCGATCACCCCGGCCCGGCCGTCCACGTGGTGGTATACCGAAGCGGTCTGCACGCCGAGCCGCCGGGCCACCTCCGGGATGCTGAAGTCGCCCTTCTCGTCGACGAGTTGGAGCGCGGTCTCGCCGATCCGTGCCCGGTCCAGTAGCGCCTTGTGCGGCCGCCCCATGGTGCCCCCTCCTGACAAAAGACCCCATTGGGGGGTCTTCCGGAATCGTACGACTCGGGGTACGGTCCATAAACCAAAAGGCTATAGGTTTCTCCCTCTTTCCGCGGTCACCTCGCCGTCCCACCCCGTACGCGCACGGCCGCTCTCCCTCTCCCCTCCGGTCGCAGAAGGGCAACCGAGCCATGGCCGTAGATTCCGCGTCCCACAACGGGGCAACGCCACCCCCGACCGACGCCGAGGGCGCCACGCTGCGCCGCGGCACCCTCGGCGTCGCCGACATCGCCTTCTTCGTCATCTCCGCCGCCGCCCCGCTCACGGTCATGGCCGGCACCTCCCCGATCGCGCTCGGCGCCGGCGGCGTCGGCGCCCCGGTCGGCTACGCCCTGGCCGGCGCCACCCTCGCCCTGTTCGCGGTGGGTTTCACCACCATGGCCCGGCACGTGCGCAACGGCGGCGGCTTCTACGCCTTCATCACCCGGGGCCTGGGCCGCCCGGCCGGCTTCGGCGCCGCCACCGTGGCCCTGCTCGCCTACAACGGCATGCAGATCGGCGTCTACGGCCTGCTCGCCACCGCCACCCAGGAGGCCCTCCAGGCGTTCTGGGGCGTGCACGTCCCCTGGCCGCTGATCGCGCTCGTCGGCGTCGTGGTCATCTGGTACCTCGGGTACCGCAGCATCACCTTCGGCGCCAAGGTGCTCGGCGTGCTGCTGGTCGCCGAGACCGGCATCCTCCTGCTGCTCGCCGGCGGCGTCCTGCTGCAAGGCGGCGCCGACGGCCTGACGCTGGACTCCTTCACCCCGGAGGCGGTCCTGGTCCCCGGCACCGGCGCGGTGTTGGCCTTCGCCTTCGCCGCCTTCACCGGCTTCGAGTCCACCGCCATCTACCGCCGCGAGGCCCGCAACCCGCGTCGCACCATCCCGCGCGCCACCTACATCGCGGTCGCCTTCCTCGGCGTCTTCTACGCCTTCACCATCTGGATCATCATCCAGGCGTACGGCTCCGACCGGATCCTCCAGGCCGCCGCGGAGGACCCCGCGGGCCTCTTCTTCACCGCCACCACCCACTACGTCGGCAGTTGGGCCACCGGCCTGATGCACCTGTTCATCGTCACCAGCATCGTCGCCTCCCAACTCGCCTTCCACAACGCCATCAACCGCTACGGCCTGGCCATGGCGGAGGAGGGCGTGCTGCCCGCCGCCCTCGGCCGGGTCCACCCGCGACACCGCTCGCCGTACGTCGCCGGCGTGGTGCAGAGCGTCCTCGCCGTCCTGGTCATCGTCGGTTTCGCGGTGGCCGGCGCCGACCCCTACACCCAACTGCTGCTGTGGATGAACACCCCGGGGATCCTGGGCCTGATGGCGCTCCAGGTGCTCACCGCGGTGGCCGTGCTGCTGTACTTCCGGCGCATCCGGCACCAGGAGGGGGCGCTGCGCACCAAGGTCGCGCCGCTGCTCGCCGCAGTGCTGATGTGCGGCGCCCTGTGGCTGGTCATCTCCAAGATCGACAGCCTGACCGGCGCGGACTTCGGCACCAACGCCGTCCTCGTCCTGATCGTCCCGGCCACCTTCACCGCCGGCCTGCTGCTGGCCCGCCGCCTCCGCCGCACCCGCCCCGCCGTCTACGCGGGCTTCGCGGCCGATCCTGACGAGGAACGGGCCGAGCCGGCCGCCCCGGACCCCGCCGGCGCACCGCCCGAGGAGGCCGCCGCCCGCGGCTGACCGCCTACCCCGCCCGGCCCCAACGCCCGCCCCACACCGAGGAGTTACCGTGCCGCCCAGCCCGTCCCGCGTCCCGCTCGCCGCCGCCGACACCATCCTGGTCGGCGCCCGGGTCCGCACCCTGGACCCGGACCGCCCCCGGGCCGGGGCCGTCGCCCTCAAGGACGGGCGGATCGCCGCGGTCGGCGACGCGGCGGACGTACGGCACTGGCGCGGCGCCGCCACCGAGGTCATCGACCTGGCCGGCGCCACCCTCGTCCCCGGCCTCACCGACGGCCACAGCCACCCTCTGTGGGGCGTCGAGATGGCCACCGGACTCGACCTGACCGCCGTCCGTGACCTCGCCGGACTGCGCGCCGAACTCGCCGCCGCGGTACGGGAAGTGCCCCGGGGCGGCTGGCTCACCGGCTGGGGCCTGGACCACAACGCCTTCGGCGACCGCCCCATCCACCGCGACCTGATCGAGGACGCGCTCGGCGGCGCCCCCGCCTTCCTCCGTCTCTACGACGGCCACTCGGCGCTGGCCAGCGGCCGGGCGCTGAAGGCCGCCGGGATCACCGGGCCGCGGGACTTCGCCCAGCGCGCCAGCGTGGTCTGCGACGACGTCGGACGTCCCACCGGGCACCTCGTCGAGCACGCCGCGATGAACCTGGTGCTGCCCGCCATGCCGCGACCCTCGTCCGCCCACCGCCGGCTCCGACTGCTGGGCCTGCTACGGGAGATGGCCGCGGCCGGCCTCACCGGCGCCCACGTCATGGACATGGAGGACGCGGACGCGCCGGAGCTCCTCGCCGGCATCGAGGCGGACGGCCACCTCCCGGTCCGGCTGCGGCTCGCCCCCTGGTGCATGCCCGGCATCGACGCCGACGGCCTGGACCACCTGGTCGCGCTCCAGCGCCGGGCCGGCCGGCACTGGCGGATCGGCGGGGTGAAGTTCTTCATGGACGGCACGGTCGAGGGCGGCACCGCCTGGCTGGAGCGGCCCGACTGCCACGGCCAGGGCACCGACGCGTTCTGGCCCGACCCCGCCGCCTACACCCACGCCGTCCACCACCTCGACCGGGCCGGGGTGCGCACCGCCACCCACGCCATCGGCGACGCCGCGGTCCGCCACGTCCTGGACACCGTGGAACTGCTCGGCGACCCCCGGCCCGGCGCCCGGCACCGCCACCGCATCGAGCACATCGAGACCGTTCCCGACGCCCAACTGCCGCGCTTCGCCCGGCTCGGCGTGGCCGCCTCCATGCAGCCCACTCACACCCACTACACCCGCGCCGACCACACCGACGCCTGGTCCCGACGGGTCGGCGCCGAGCGGGCCGGACGCGCCTGGCGCTGCCGCGACCTGCGGGACGCCGGCGCCGTCCTGGTCCTCGGCTCCGACTGGCCGATCGCCCACCACGACCCCCGCCAGGTGCTGGCCACCGCCCGGCTGCGGCGCCCCGCCGGCTGTCCCGAGGTCGCGCCGGTCACCCCCGGCCAGGCGCTGACCGGACTGCAGGCGCTGGAGGGCCTGACCGCACACGCCGCGCTCGCCGCCGGCGAGGAGGCCGAGGCCGGCCGGATCGCGCCCGGCTTCCGCGCCGATCTGACCGCGCTCGCCGTCGACCCGGTCACCGCCCCCGCCGACGAGGTGGCCACCGCCCCCGTCCGCCTGACCGTCACCGGCGGGCACCTCACCCACCGCGCCACGCTCTGACCACGGGCGATCGGACCGCGCGGCGGCCGATGCCCGCCCACCGGTCCGCCCACCGACGACGGCGGGCCGCGGGCGCCCGGAATCGGGAACGCCCGCGGCCCGCCGCCGCCCGGTGCGCGCGGGTCACCCCCCGCGCACCGCTCACGCCTTGAGCGGACTCGGCACCTTCACTCCCGCCGTCCCCGTGTACCGCGCCAGCCGGTGCGGCAGCCGCCCGTACCACGCGTACGCCAGCGCATAGCCGAACGCCAGGCACAGCACCCCGCCCAAGGCGTCCAGCCAGAAGTGGTTGGCGGTGGAGACGATCACCGTCAGCGTCGTGGCCGGGTACAGCAGGCCCAGCGCCTTGGCCCACACCGGCTTCGCCAGCAGCGCGATGGTCAGGCCGCACCACAGCGACCAGCCGATGTGCATCGACGGCATCGCGGCGTACTGGTTGGACATCGACGCGAGGTTCCCGGACGCCATCGAGCCCCAGGTGCCGTGCTCGATGACGGTGTCCACGAAGCCACCGTCCGGCATCAGCCGGGGCGGCGCCAACGGGTAGAAGTAGTAACCGATCAGCGCGACGCCGGTGGTCGCGAAGAGCGCCAGCCGGGCCGCCGCGTACCGCCCGGGATGCCAGCGGTAGAGCCACACCAGCACCCCGATCGTCATGATGAAGTGCAGCGTCGCGTAGTAGTAGTTCATCGACACGATCAGCCAGGTGACCGAATTCACGGCGTGGTTGACGGTGTGCTCGACGGCGATGCCCAGGGTGTGCTCGGCCCGCCAGATCCAGTCGGCGTTCCGCAGCGCCTGCGCCTTCTGCTCCGGGACCGCGTTGCGGATCATCGAGTAGACCCAGTAGCTCACCGCGATCAGGAGGATCTCGAACCAGAGCCGGGGCGAGCGCGGGGTTCTGAACCGGGCCAGCCGGCCCTTCTCCGCCGGACGATCCGCCCGCTCCCCGCTGGTCGGCGGGGCGGCTGACAGGTCGTCCAGAGTCCTCACGTGCGCTTCACCCATAGGCAGACAGTCTGCCAGAAAGGGATCTGTGGCCGATCAGCCTCTGGTGGGGTCAGCAACACCCCGTATCGCACCTCAGGAGGAGGGGTCGTCCCCTAGGGGATGCCCGGGGGACAACGCCGTGCGTCCGCGGGGCCCGCTCCTACCGGGAGGCCCGCGCAGGGCGGGGCACCTTCGCCGCCCCCGGCGCCGGCTTCGCCTCGGGTGCCGCCTTCGGCGCCGACGCCGTCGAGCCCCGGACCACCAGCTCGGGATGGAAGACGAACTCGGTGTGCGGCGCCGGGGTGCCCCCGATCTCCTCCAGCAGCGCCCGCACCGCCGCCTGCCCCATGGCCGGCACCGGCTGCCGGATCGTCGTCAACGGCGGATCGGTGAAGGCGATCAGCGGGGAGTCGTCGAAGCCCACCACGGACATCTCCCGCGGCACGTCCAGCCCGCGCTGCCGGGCCGCCCGGACCGCCCCCAGCGCCATCATGTCGCTGGCGCAGACGATCGCCGTCACCCCGCGCTCGATCAGCGTGCCCGCCGCGGCCTGGCCGCCCTCCAGGGTGAAGAGGGAGTGCTGGATGAACGGCTCCGCCGCGGCCCGGTCCAGGCCGAGCTGCTCCTCGACGCAGGCCAGGAAACCGTCGATCTTCCGCTGGACCGGCACGAACCGCTTCGGTCCGAGCGCCAGCCCGATCCGCCGGTGCCCCAGCGCGGTGAGGTGGGTCACCGCAAGCTCCACCGCGGTCCGGTCGTCGGGGGAGACGAAGGGCGCCTGCACCTGGTCGGAGAAGCCGTTGATGAGGACGAACGGCACGCCCTGGCCGCGCAGCCGCGCATAGCGCGCCATGTCGGCGTCGGTGTCGGCGTGCAGCCCGGAGACGAAGATGATGCCGGCCACCCCGCGGTCCACCAGCATCTCGGTCAGCTCGTCCTCGGTGGAGCCGCCGGGGGTCTGGGTGGCCAGCACCGGGGTGTATCCCTGCCGGGTCAGCGCCTGCCCGATGACCTGGGCGAAGGCCGGGAAGATCGGGTTCTCCAGCTCCGGGGTGATCAGCCCGACCAGGCCCGCGCTGCGCCGCCGCAGCCGCACCGGCCGCTCGTAGCCCAGCACGTCGAGGGCGGCCAGCACCGACTGGCGGGTGGTGGCGGAGACGCCGGGCTTCCCGTTGAGAACCCGGCTGACGGTGGCCTCGCTGACACCCGCCTGTGCTGCGATATCGGCCAGCCGGGCGGTCATGGCACTGGACTGTACCGGGCGCATCTCAGATTGCCCACCAGGTACAGCTGTCCCCCGGCAGCACCGCCGAGCCGCCGTCGGCCGCCACCGGCGCGCTGGCGAGCAGGAGTTCACCGGGCACCGGCACCTCCACGTCGCGGTCGAGGGTGTTGACGGCGCACAGCATCCCGGGGCGGCGGAGCGCCAACACCCCTGCGGGGGCGGGCTGCCAGGCCATCTCCCCGTCGCCCAGCCCCGGCAGCCGGCGGCGCAGCGCCAGCGCGCTGCGGTAGAGCTCCAACGTGGAGGCCGGGTCGCCGGTCTGCGCCGCCACGCTCAGCCGGCCCCAGTCGGCCGGCTGCGGCAGCCAACTCCCGCCGGGCCCGAAGCCGTACGGCGGCAGCTCGCCGGACCAGGGGAGCGGCACCCGGCAGCCGTCCCGGAACCCGTCCTGGCCGCTGGTGCCGGAGGCGCCGACCGCCTCCGACCCGTCGACGCCGAGCCGGCCGCGGAAGAACGCCGGGTCCTGGCGCGCCTCGGCCGGCAGGTCGACGACCTCCGGCAGCCCCAACTCCTCGCCCTGGTAGAGGTAGGCGGAGCCGGGCAGCGCCAGCATCAGCAGGGTGGCGGCGCGGGCCCGGGCGAGGCCGCCGAGGCGGGTGGTGTGCCGGACGACGTCGTGGTTGGAGAGCACCCAGGTGGTGGGCGCGCCGACGGCGACGGTGGCGGCCAGCGAGGAGTCGATGACCTCGCGCAGCGCCGCGACCTCCCACGGGGTGTTCAGGAACTGGAAGTTGAACGCCTGGTGGAGCTCGTCCGGGCGGACGTAGAGGGCCAGCCGCTCGACGCTGGGCGCCCATGCCTCGGCGACCCCGATCACCTCCCGACCGCTGCTCCCGGTGTGCTCGTCCAGGAGTCGGCGCCAGGTGCGGTGGATGGCGTGCACGCCGTCCTGGTCGAAGAAGGGGAGGACCTGGGAGCCGATGAGGCGGGCCTGTTCGCCGTGGCCGATGTCGGGCAGACCGGGCGCCTTGATCATGCCGTGCGCCACGTCGACGCGGAAGCCGTCGACGCCCAGCTCCAGCCAGAAGCGCAGGATGGCGGCGAACTCCTCGTGGACCTCGGGCCGTTCCCAGTCCAGGTCGGGCTGTTCCGGGGCGAAGAGGTGCAGGTACCAGTCGCCGCGGTCGGTGCGGGTCCAGGCCGGGCCGCCGAAGACGGACTCCCAGTCGTTGGGCGGGAGTTCGCCGTGCGCGCCCTTGCCGGGGCGGAAGACATAGCGCTGCCGGGCGAGTTCGGGGTCCTGGAACCACGGGTGCCGGTCGGAGGTGTGGTTGGGAACCACGTCGACGATCACCCGCAGGCCCAGGTCGTGGGCGGTGCGGATGAGGTCGCCGGCGTCGGCGAGGGTGCCGAACAGCGGGTCGACGGCGCGGTAGTCGGCGACGTCGTAGCCGCCGTCGGCCTGCGGCGAGGCGTAGAACGGGGTGAGCCAGACGGCGTCCACGCCCAGCTCCTTGAGGTGCGGGAGCCGGTCGCGCACCCCGCGCAGATCGCCGATGCCGTCGCCGTCGCTGTCGGCGAAGGAGCGGACGTAGACCTGGTAGATGACGGCGTCGCGCCACCACCCCCGGGCTCCGTCGGGTCCGGCGGCCTGGGGGGCGGGGCTGGGGGAAGTGAGCTCCTGGGTCATCTGCCGTCCCTGTCAGGTCATGAGGCGAAGGTGCTTCCACGGAAGTCAACGCGCGGGCAGGCGGCGGGTGACGGTGCGCGCGAGCCCCGGGGCGTCCGGTTCCAGCCATGGTGCCGCAGCGGCTTCCGGAATTCTTGCAGAAAACTCTCGCAACATCTTTCGGATTGTTTGCGGCGCTGTTACGTTCCAGACCGCCAACCGAGGCTTTCCCCTAAGGAGTTCAGATGCGGTGTGGCATACGTGGCGCGCTCGCCACCGCGCTGGTGACGGGCCTGGCACTGGCGGCGACGGGATGTGGGGGCGGGGGTGACGGCGGCGGCACGACCGGCGGTGAACTGGCCGGAACCGTGACCTTCTGGGACACCTCCAACGACGCCGAGAAGGCCACCTACCGGAAACTGGCCGAGGGTTTCCAGAAGGAGCACCCCAAGGTCCACGTCGCCTATGTGAACGTCCCGTTCGGCGACGCCAACGCCAAGTTCAAGAACGCCGCGGGCGGCGGCGCCGGCGCCCCCGACGTGATGCGCACCGACGTCGCCTGGGTCGCCGACTTCGCCAACCTCGGCTACCTCGCCCCGCTTGACGGCACCCCGGCCCTGGCCGACACCGCCGACTACCTCCCCCAGGCCGTCGGCTCCACCAAGTTCGACGGCCGCACCTACGCCGCGCCCCAGGTGATCGACACCCTCGCGCTCTTCTACAACAAGAAGCTGCTGGCCGACGCCGGCGTCCCCGTTCCCCAGACCTTCGCCGAACTCGGCGCCGCGGCAGCGAAGATCAAGGCGAAGACCGGCGCCACCGCCCTCTACCTGCGCGGCGACGACCCCTACTGGTTCCTGCCCTACCTCTACGGCGAGGGCGGCGACATGGTCGACGCGGCACACAAGAAGATCACCATCGACAACGCCACCGGGGTCCGCGCCTTCCGCACCCTCAAGCAACTCGTGGACTCCAAGGCCGCCGTCACCGACGCCACCGACGGCCAGGAGAACCAGCTCAAGGCCCTCAAGGACGGCACCGTCGCGATGGCGATCGACGGCCCCTGGGACATCGAGGGCGCCCGCGCCGGCAAGGCGTTCGCCGACCAGCGCAACCTCGGCGTCGCCCCCGTCCCCGGCGGATCCACCGCCAAGGGCTCCCCGCAGGGCGGTTGGGACCTCTCCGTCTACGCCGGCAGCAAGAACCTCAACGCCGCCTACGCCTTCGTGAAGTACATGAGCTCCGCCAAGGTCCAGCAACAGACCACCGAGCGGCTCAGCCTGCTGCCCACCCGCAAGTCCGTCTACAACGCCCCGTCCGTCCAGCACAACGAGATGGTCGCCTTCTTCAAGCCCGCCGTCGACGGCGCCGTCCAGCGCCCCTGGATAGCCGAGGGCAACTCTCTCTTCGAGCCGCTCAAGGTCCAGATGAACAAGGTCCTCACCGGCGCCGCCACGCCGGAGCAGGCCGCCACGTCCGTCGGGGACGCCTACCGGAAGCTGCTCAAGGACTACAGGTGACGGCCGACCTGACGCTCCCCGCCCGCCTCCGCCGGGCGCTCGCCACCCACTGGTACGCCTGGACGATGGCCGCCCCGGTCGTCCTCGTCGTCGGCGTCATCATCGGGATCCCCCTCGTCCGCGGCCTGTACCTCTCCCTGACCGATGCCAACGAGGCCAACGTCGAGCGCTCGATCGGCATGAACCACCTCCCCGCCACCTATCACTTCACCGGCCTGGCCAACTACCGCGCGGTGCTGACCGACGGCGTCTTCTGGGGCCGGCTGGGTTGGACCGTGACCTGGACCCTCGCCTGCGTCGTGCTCACCTTCCTGATCGGCCTGGCGCTGGCCACCCTGCTCAACCGCCGGCTGCGCGGCCGCACCGTCTACCGTCTGGCGCTGATCCTGCCCTGGGCCATCCCCGCCTTCGTCTCCGTCTTCACCTGGCGGATGCTCTACAACGAGAAGAACGGTCTGCTCAACAAGGTGCTGGCCGGCGGCGGCATCGACGGAGTGCCCTGGCTCAACGACCCGACCTGGGCCAAGCTCTCGGTGATCGCGGTCAACGTCTGGCTGGGCGTGCCCTTCATGCTCGTCGCCCTCCTCGGCGGGCTCCAGTCGATCCCCGGCGAGCTCTACGAGGCCGCCGAGATGGACGGCGCCGGCGCCTGGCAGCGCTTCCGCCACATCACCGCGCCCGGCCTGCGCGCGGTGAGCAGCACGGTGCTCCTCCTCTCCACCATCTGGACGTTCAACATGTTCCCGGTGATCTTCCTGCTCACCAGGGGCGGACCCGGCGACGCCACCGAGATCCTGGTGACCTACGCCTACCGGCTCTCCTTCGTCGACAGCCCCCGCAACTTCTCCGCCTCCGCCACCTGGGGCGTGGTCATCCTCGCTCTCCTCGCCCTCGTCGCCGTCGGCTACCGACGAACGCTGCGCAAACAGGGAGAGGTGTGGTGAACGTGGCACGTCCCGATTCTCGTCCTGGCTCTCGTACTCGCTCCCACCCTCGCCCTCGTTCTCGCCCTCGTTCTCGTTCCGAGCGGCATCCGTTGGCCTCCGTCGGGCTGCATCTGGCCCTGTTGTTGGCGACCGTCGTCGCGGTCTTCCCGCCGCTGTGGCTGCTGATCACCTCCTTCAAACCCACCAACGACGCCTTCACCACCGGACTCGTCTCCCACTTCACGCTCGCCAACTACACCCACGTCCTGACCGGCACCTCCTTCCTCACCTGGTTCGGCAACTCCGTGGTCGTCGTCGGACTGACCACCGTCCTCGGGGTGTTCATCGCCGCCACCACCGGCTACGCCGTCAGTCGCTTCCGCTTCCCCGGCATGCGCCCGCTGATGTGGCTGCTGCTGATCACCCAGATGTTCCCGGTCGCCGTGCTGATCGTCCCGCTCTACAACCTGCTCGCCTCGCTCGGCCTGCTCAACCAGCCGGCCGGGCTCGTCCTCACCTACCTCACCATCGCCGTGCCGTTCTGCGCCTGGATGATGAAGGGCTTCTTCGACACCATCCCGATGGAGATCGACGAGGCGGGCCGGGTCGACGGCCTCAACCCCTTCGGCACCTTCTGGCGGTTGGTCCTCCCGCTCGCCCGTCCCGGCCTCGCCGTCACCGGCTTCTACACCTTCGTCACGGCCTGGGCCGAGGTCGCCTACGCCTCCGCCTTCATGACCGGCGAGGAGAACCTCACCCTCGCCGGCGGGCTGCAGACCTTCGTCAACCAGTACACCAACGACTGGGGTTCGATGACCGCCGCCGCCGTGCTCATCGCCGTACCGGCCGCGCTGGTCTTCGCCTTCGCCCAACGTCACCTCGTCTCCGGACTGACCGCCGGCACCACCAAGGGATGACATGACCCGACAGCACATCGCCCCACCCGACACCGCCCCCGCCGGGCACCCGGAGCCGGGCACCAACCCCCCTGTCGCCAGCGCCACTTCGCGGTCGATTCCGGCGATTCCGTCGAATCCGTCGGCTTCATCGGCTCCACTGGTCTCGCCGACTTTGCCGACTTCGCCGACGTCAACGGTCCCGTCGGCCACCGACTGGTGGCGTGACGCGGTGATCTACCAGATCTACCCACGCAGCTTCGCCGACGGCAACGGCGACGGCATGGGCGACCTGCCCGGCATCCGCAGCCGGCTCAGCCACCTGCGCGAGCTGGGCGTGGACGCGGTCTGGTTGAGCCCCTTCTACGCCTCCCCGCAGGCCGACGCCGGCTACGACGTCGCCGACTACCGGGCCATCGACCCGCTCTTCGGCACCCTGGCCGACGCCGAGGCCGTCCTCAACGAGGCCCACCGCCTCGGTCTTCGCGTCATCATCGACATCGTCCCCAATCACTGCTCCGACCAGCACCCGTGGTTCCGCCGCGCCCGCGCCGAGGGCCCCGGTTCGGTCCACCGCGCACGCTTCCACTTCCACCCGGGCCGCGGTCGCGACGGCGAACTCCCGCCCAACGACTGGGAGTCCCTCTTCGGCGGCCCTGCCTGGACCCGCCTCCCCGACGGCGAGTGGTACCTCCACCTCTTCGCCCCCGAACAGCCGGACCTCAACTGGGACCACCCCGCCGTCCAGGACGAGTTCCGCTCCATCCTCCGTTTCTGGCTCGACCTGGGCGTGGACGGCTTCCGCGTCGACGTCGCCCACGGCATGGTCAAGGCGCCCGGCCTGCCCGACATCGGCCGCGGCGAACAGGCCCGTCTCATCGGCTCACAGATCCTCCCCTTCTTCGATCAGGACGGCGTGCACGCCATCTACCGCTCCTGGCGCGCGATCCTCGACGAGTACCCCGGGCAGCGGATCGGCGTCGCCGAAGCCTGGGCCCCCTCCGTCGAGCGGCTGGCGCTCTACGTCCGCCCGGACGAGCTGCACCAGGGCTTCAACTTCCACTACCTGAACACTGCTTGGGACGCCGGCGATCTGCGCGCCGCCATCGACACCTCCCTCACCGCCCTGCGCGCCGTCGGCGCACCGGCCACCTGGGTCCTGTCCAACCACGACGTCGTGCGCCACCGCACCCGCCTCGGCGGCGGCCTGGACCGCGCCCGCGCCGCCACCCTGCTGATGCTGGCGCTGCCGGGCTCGGCCTACCTGTACCAGGGTGAGGAGTTGGGACTGTCGGAGGTCATCGACCTCCCCGACGAGGCTCGCCAGGACCCGTCCTTCTTCCGCGCCAACGGGCAGGACGGCCTCCGCGACGGCTGTCGCGTGCCGCTTCCCTGGAGCGGCACCCGGCCCCCGTACGACTTCGGCGCCGGCGAGGTCTGGCTGCCCCAGCCCGACGACTGGGCCGCGCTCACCGTCGAGGCCCAGACCGGCGACCCGGCCTCCACCCTGGAGCTGTACCGCAGCGCGCTGGCCCTGCGCCGCGCCCACCCCGGCCTCGGCGCGGGGGAGGCGATCGAGTGGTTGCCCGCCCCGGATGGTGTGCTGGCCTTCCGTCGCACCGGCGGACTGATCTGCACGGTGAACACCACGACGGAGGCCGTCCGGCTGCCCCTGCCCCCCGTTCGTCAACTGCTCTCGTCACAGGCGCCGTTCGCCCCGGATGTGGATGCGGATGCGGATGCGGATACGGATGCGGCGCCGGCATCGGCCTCGTCTCCTGCGTCCCCCTCGGGCTCCTCGCTCCGCTCGTCCCGCTCGTCCTCGTCATCCCCCGTCTCCTCTCTTCTCTCCGACTCGACCGGTGTCTCCGACTCGCTCGGTTCGTCCGACTTGCCCAGTTCGTCCGGGCTGCTCGGTTCGTCCGGCTCATCGACCCGTCAACCGTCCAACGTCCCCCGTGACTTGGGGGTTCCCGGAAATCCCGAAGTTTCTGAACTTCGTGAAATTCCGGGCGACATCACGATCTGGTGGGAGGAGTGACCCGACCGGCCCCCCGAACCGCCCCGCGACTCTCCGACATCGCCGCCCAGGCGGGGGTCAGCGAGGCGACCGCCAGCCGCGTCCTCAACGGCCGCGCGGGCGTGGCGGCGGGGACCCGGCAGCGGGTGCTCGCCGTGCTCGACGTCCTCGGCTACGAACGGCCGGTCCGGCTGCTCCGGCGGAGCGCCGGCCTGGTCGGCCTGGTCATCCCGGAGTTGACCAATCCGATCTTCCCGGCCTTCGCCCAGATCATCGAGCAGTGCCTGGCCGGCCACGGCTACACGCCGGTGCTGTGCACCCAGATGCCGGGCGGTGCCACCGAGGACGAGCTCGTCGAGCAGTTGGAGGAGCGCGGGGTCACCGGCATCGTCTTCCTCTCCGGCCTGCACGCCGACACCGCCGCCGACCCCTCCCGTTACACCCGGCTCACGTCCCGGGGCGTGCCCTACGTCCTGATCAACGGCTACAACGAGCGGGTCGACGCCCCCTGTGTCTCGCCCGACGACCGCGCCGCGGCCCGGATGGCCGTGCGTCACCTCGTCGAACTCGGCCACGAGCGCATCGGGTTGGCGGTCGGCCCGGCCCGCTATGTGCCCTCCCGCCGCAAGGCGGAGGGCTTCGCGGCCGCCTTGGGGGAGGCGTTCGGCCTTCCGAGGCGGCGGGTCGAACGGCTCGTCCGGCACACCCTGTTCGGCGTCGAGGGTGGCCACGCCGCGGCCTCGGCCCTGTTGGCCGACGGCTGTACCGGCATCGTCTGCGGCAGCGACCTGATGGCGTTGGGCGCGGTGCGCGCGGCCCGCCAGCGGGGCCTCGACGTCCCCGGCCGGCTCTCCGTCGTCGGCTACGACGACTCCCCGCTTATCGCCTTCACCGCCCCGCCGTTGACCACGGTGCGGCAACCGGTGCAGGCGATGGCGACCGCCGCGGTGGGCGCGCTGGTCGAGGAGATCCAGGGAAACCCCGTCCAGCGCACCGAGTTCGTCTTCCAGCCCGAGCTGGTGGTGCGCGGCTCCACCGGGCCGGTGGCGACCTGACCTCCGGCTCTCCCGTCATCCGGCCATCCGGTCATCCCGCCCTGTGCGGGCCTCAGTTGGTGGCCGGTCCGGCCGGCCGGGCGCGTAGGACCCACCACGGGTGGGCCTCCGGCCGACCGGACCGGCTCGCCAGGGAACGTAACACCGTTGCAATCTCTTGCGAAAGGTCTTGCAGCGACCGGTCATCGCGGCTAGAACCAGGGGCCATGCCCTCCACCGCGCACCCCGCCCGCCGCCGGCTCGCCGTCCTCCTCGCCCTGTGCGCCGGCGCCGCCGCGCTGGCCCTGCCGACGCAGCCCCGCGCCCAGGCGGCCCCCTCCGGCACCCCCGCCAAGGCCGAAGCCCAGTGGATCGACCGCACCACCGTGGTCTGGAAGGGCGCTCAACGCGTCCTCGCCCAACTGGAGTTCGGCGAGGACGCGCGCCATACGGGCCGCCTCCGGCTCGCCCCCGGCACCCTCACCCCCGCCGAACGCGCCGCCTACCCGCACCTCACCGGCTACCCGGCCTTCACCGTCGACCCCCGCGACCGCGCCCTGGCCCCCACCGCCCTACGGGAGCGACTGATCGCCACCCAGGACACCACCGGCGGGCGGCACACCACCGGGGTGCAGATCCCCGGCGTCCTCGACGACCTCTACGGCGCCCGCGCCCAACACGCCGCCCTGGGGCCGGTGTTCCGCGCCGGCCGCCCCACCCTCTCCGTCTGGGCACCGACCGCCCGCACCGTCGCGCTCGACCTGGCCGGCCGCCGGGTTCCGATGCGCCGGGACGATGCCACCGGGGTGTGGAGCGTACGGGGCGGCCGGGACTGGACCGGTAAGCCGTACCGCTACCTGGTCACCGTCTGGGCGCCGGGCGCCGCCCGGATCGCCACCAACGCCGTCACCGACCCGTATGCCACCGCACTGACCACCGATTCCGCCCGCAGCCTCGTCGTCGACCTGGCCGACCCGAGATTGGCCCCTAAGGGTTGGGCGACGCTGCGCAAGCCCGCCCCCGTGCAGTTGCGCCGGGCCCGGATACAGGAGCTGCACATCCGTGACTTCTCCATCGCGGACCGCACCTCCCACCACCCTGGCCAGTACCTCGCGTTCACCGACACCGGCTCCGCCGGCATGCGGCATTTGAAGGCCCTGGCCGAGGCCGGCACCACCCACGTCCACCTGCTGCCGGCCTTCGACTTCGGCTCCGTCCCCGAACGCCGCGCCGACCAGCGGAGCCCGGACTGCGACCTGCCCGCCCTGCCCCCCGACTCCGCCCGCCAACAGGAGTGCGTGGCGAAGACCGCCGACCGGGACGGCTACAACTGGGGCTACGACCCGCTGCACTACACCGTCCCGGAAGGGTCCTACGCCTCCGACCCCTCCGGGACGGCCCGGAACGTCGAGTTCCGTCGCATGGTGCAGGGCCTCAACGGCATCGGCCTGCGCACCGTCATGGACGTCGTCTACAACCACACCGCCGCCAGCGGGCAGGACGACCCGCACTCCGTCCTCGACCGCATCGTCCCCGGCTACTACCACCGGCTGCTCGACGACGGCAGCGTCGCCACCTCCACCTGCTGTTCGGGCACGGCGCCCGAGCACACCATGATGGGCAAGCTGGTCGTCGACTCCGTGGTCACCTGGGCCAAGCAGTACAAGGTCGACGGCTTCCGTTTCGACCTCATGGGCCACCACCCCAAGGCCAACATCCTCGCCGTCCGCAGGGCGTTGGACGCCCTCACCCCGGCCCGGGACGGCATCGACGGCAAGTCCGTGATCCTCTACGGCGAGGGGTGGAACTTCGGCGAGGTCGCCGACGACGCCCGCTTCGTCCAGGCCACCCAGCGCAACATGGCCGGCACCGGCATCGCCACCTTCAGCGACCGGGCGCGTGACGCGGTCCGCGGCGGTGGCCCCTTCGACGCCGACCCCCGCACCCAGGGCTTCGCCTCGGGCCTGTTCACCGACCCCAACTCGGCACCGGGCACGGCCCTTTCCCCCGGGAGCGCTTCCGGGGGCGCGTCGAAGGCCGAGGGCCGGGCTCGACGGAACGGCGACGACCCGGCCGCCCAACGGGCCCGCCTCCTCCACTACCAGGACCTCATCAAGGTCGGCCTCACCGGCAACCTCGCCGACTACGCCTTCACCGACACCACGGGACGCCGGGTCAAGGGCTCCCAGGTCGACTACAACGGCGCCCCCGCCGGCTACGCGGCCGCCCCGGGCGACGCCCTCGCCTACGTCGACGCCCACGACAACGAGACCCTCTACGACGCCCTCGCCTACAAGCTGCCGCCGCACACCTCCGCCGCCGACCGCGCACGGATGCAGGTCGTCGCCCTGGCCACCGCCGCACTCTCACAGGGCCCGGCGCTCTCTCAGGCGGGCTCCGACCTCCTGCGTTCCAAGTCCCTCGACCGCAACTCCTTCAACAGTGGCGACTGGTTCAACGCCCTGCACTGGAGTTGCACCGACGGCCCCCGGGGCGGCACGGCCGACAACGGCTTCGGCCACGGCCTGCCCCCGGCCGCCGACAACAAGGACAAGTGGCCCTACGCCAAGCCCCTGTTGGCCGACCCGGCCCTCCGTCCGGACTGCGCCACCCTCACCGCGACCTCGGCCGCCTACCGCGACCTGCTGCGCATCCACGCCACCGAACCGGCCTTCGGCCTGGCCACCGCAGCCGCCGTACAGTCCGCCCTCTCCTTCCCCCTCTCCGGCCCCGACGAGACCCCCGGCGTGCTCACCATGCGCCTGGCCGACCTCGTCGTCGTCTTCAACGCCACCCCACAACGACAGCCCCAAACCGTCCCGACCCTCGCCGGCCGGCCCTACGCCCTGCACCCCCTTCAGGCCCACGGCGCCGACCGCACCACCGCGACCGCGGCCTACGACGCCACCACGGGCACCTTCACCGTCCCGCCCCGTACGGTCGCGGTGTTCCGGCGGGGGTGAGGATCCCGGCCGACACCGGGCCGCAGAACAGGCAGGCGACAGGCCGGCATTGGAGGTGGACCGGGTGGGCCCGGACCGACTTCGGGCGGGGACTGGGCGGGCTCGGACCGGCGTTGGGCAGGGGCTGGATGGGGCAGGATCGGGTGCGAGGAGAGGGCTGGTCCGGTCGGTCCGGAACTCAGCCAGTGCTGCCGGACCGGCGCCCGGTGCCCACTCGACGACGTCAGGCCGGCTGGGGCAACTGCAACAGCCGGCCGACCAGATCCGCGAACATCCCGTCCGCGGGCTCGTCCGCCAGTATCCGGCGCACCACCTGCGCCATCCGCTCGTCGTACGCGGCGCTGACCGCCGCCAGCGCCGCGAAGTCGTGCACCAACTGGCGTTCGAGCTCGCCGCGGGGTATCCGCCGCCCGTCCAGCCACAGCAGTGCCGTGGTCTCGGCGAGCGAGACCCAGGAGCGGACCACCAACTCCAGCCGCGGAAAGGGGTCCTGGGCGTCGAGATGGGCGAGGACCTGCGTGAACGCGGCCTGGCGTACGCCGTCGATCATCGCGCTCGTGCGGGTCGAACCGATCGCCGGGCCGCCGCGCATCAGGGCCGAGAAGCCGGGCCCGTGCTCCTCCACGAAGTCGAAGAACCGCTCCATGACGCGCAACAGCCGGGCGCCGAGCGGCCCTTCGTGGGGCTCGATGAAGCGCGCCGTCAGCTCGTCCGCGGCGCGCCGCAGGGCGGCCTCGTAGAGCTGCTGCTTGCCCGGGAAGTAGTGGTAGACCAACGGCCTTGATATGCCGGCCGCCTCGGCGATCTCGTCGATCGAGACGTCTTCGGGGGAGCGGTGGCTGAAGAGGCCGAGCGCGACGGCGATCAACTGCTCGCGTCGCTCCTCGACCCCCATCCTGCGGCGTGCCCCGTTCGTCATGCGCTCACCCTAACGACCGCCCTACGACGGCACCACCGCGCGAACGGAGCCTGTGGACAACGGCATGAGCCGCGCCCGGGCGACGCTACGGGGCGACACCAGAGGGGCGATGCCAGAGGGGCGATGCCAAGGGGCAGCGCTCCCTCCGGCCCTCCTTCCACTGCCCTGTGCCTGCTTACCTCCGACGCTCCTCTTCCACTGCCCTGTGCCCGCTCACCTCCGACGCTCCTCACCCGCCCACCCCCCGAAGGGGGGTGGGCGGCGGGGAAAAATCAAGGCCGGGCTCAGCAACGCCCGGCCCCAACAAGGGCCGTGCCGTGGCAAAGAGCGTGCTGCGGCAAGGGTCGTGCCTTGCCAGGACTACACCGGCCAAGGGCAACACCGGCCAGGAGCAGCGCCGGCCAAGGACGACACCAGCCAAGGGCGACACCGGGGCACGGGCAGCGCCGGCCAAGGGCAACACCGACCCAGGACAACACCAACTAAGGGCTCACCCCGAGCCCGCAGACGCCAACCTCTACAAATCCAGCACCAGCCCCGCTCCCGGACCCGCCCCCGGCTTCGCCCGGGACACGCAGATCAGCAGGGAGTCCGCGCGCTCCGCGTCCGTCAGGAGCTCGTCGCGGTGCTCCACCTCACCCGCCAGGACCCGCTGTTGGCAGGTGCCGCAGAAGCCCTCCTCGCAGGAGTACGGCAGGTCGGGCAGGGCCTGTTCGCGGATCGCCCGGAGCACGCTGGTGCCGGCCGGCACCGTCACCGTACGACCGCTCCGACGCAACTCCACCTCGAACGAGGCGTCCTCGCCCGGCATTTCGCCGCCCGGCAAGCCCTCGCCCGGCAAACCTTCGCCCGGTACGGCCCCGTCACCCGCGACGGACCCTGATTCCGCCCCTGAACCGGAAGCGGAAGCTACTCCCACGCTCCCCACCGCACCACCCGCAGCGCCCCCTGCCACGTTTCCCGCCGGGGCGAACCGCTCCGTGTGCAGGGTCAGGCCCGCCGGCCCGTTGGGCAGCAGCTCGGCCACGGCGTTCATCAGGGGCTCGGGACCGCAGCAGTACACGGCGGCGTGTGGCGGCGCATCGGCGAGCGCCGCGGCCAGGTCGGGCCGCCCGTCCTCGTCCTCCGCCACCACGGTCAGCCGTCCGCGCCCCCCAAATCCCCCCGACCCACTGCCGTTATCACCGTCACCATCAACACCACCGCCCCCGAAGGTGCCGACCCCGCCGCCCCCGGCCAGCTTCTCGGCCTCTGCCAGGAACGGCATGGACGACCGCGACCGCCCCGCGTACAACAGCCGCCAGGGCACCCCCTCCGCCTCGGCCTGCCGCACCATCGGGAGGATCGGGGTGATGCCGATCCCGCCGGCGATGAAGAGATAGGCGTGGTGGTCCTCCAGACGGAAGCGGTTGCGGGGCCCGCGCACCTCGACCGTCATGCCCGCGCGGAGCGCCTCGTGCGCCTCCCGGGAGCCGCCCCGCCCGTCCTCGATCAGCCGGACCGCGATGGTGTACGAACCGCCGTCCGCCCGTACGGCGTCGGCCGGTTCGCCGCACAGCGAGTACTGCCGCACGGTGCCCGAGGGCAGTACGAGGTCGATGTGCGCGCCCGGTTCCCAGTCGGGCAGCCGCTCGCCCTCCAGGCGGAGGGCCACCACACCCTCGGCCGCCACGGTCCGTTCGGCCACCCGCAGTCGCAAGGGCGCCGCGCGCCCCGAACCCCCGCGCGCCGCCCGGGCCGCCTCGCGCCCCCGCCCGGAGATCGGCTGCTCCAGCGCCGGCATCGGCCACAGCGGCGACTGGCGGATCCGTCGGCGTAGCGCCCGCCTGACCAGGAGGGCGGCCCCGGCGACCACCAGCACGGTACGCAGTGGCGAACCACCGTTCCGCAACGGCCCGTTGAGCGCGGATGCGGCTATACGGGACGACGACGGCAGCGCCAGCCCCTTAGGGGAAGGCCCCGTAAGGGAAGCCCCCTTACGGGAGCGGTCACCGCGGCCGGCAGACGGAGACGGGGGCGGAAACACACGGGCAGGCGCGGACATCTCAGGCTCCTCCGGGGGCGGCAACGGGCGCGGTGGCGGCGGCGGTTGCCGCGGGCGAACGGTCGAGGTAGGCGAGGGCCTGCTCGGTGTCGCCGTGCTGCGACGGGTGGTAGGCGCGGCTCAGGTACTGGGGGACCGAGCGGACGATCGCCCCGGTGGTCGGCAGCACGCCCTGCCGGCCGCCCCGTACGAAGTCCCGTACGGCGGCCTTCCCGTTGAGGAGCGTGGGGTCGTTCGCCATGAAGAACCGGATGCCGCGCTGCCACAGGAACACCAGCGCGCCGAAGGCCGTGGCCCACGTCCGCACCCGCCGCCGGTAGCCGCCGTCCAGGTGCATGAAGAGGTCGAACGCCACCGAGCGGTGCTCGACCTCCTCCGCGCCGTGCCAGCGCAGCAGGTCGAGCATGGTCGGATCCGCGCCCTTGGCGTCCAGGGCCCCGGCGTTGAGCACCCAGTCGCCCAGGAAGGCGGTGTAGTGCTCGATGGCGGCGATCGTCGCCACCCGCTCCATGAGCCACCACCTGCGGGCCCGCCCAGGGGGGAGCGTCCGGTCGCCGAGCAGCTTCTCGAAGAGCCAGTCGACCTGCGCGGTGTACGGGGTCGGGTCCAGCCCCTGTTCCGTCAGGTGCGGCAGCACGTCGTCGTGCGCCTGCGAGTGCATGGCCTCCTGGCCGATGAACCCGATGACGTCCGCGCGCAGTTCGGGATCGCGGATGTACGGCAGCACCTGCTTGTAGACGTGCACGAACCAGCGCTCGCCGGCCGGCAGCAGCAGGTGCAGGACGTTGATGGTGTGGGTGCTGGACGGATCACCGGGGATCCAGTGCAGGGGGGTCTCCGCCCAGTCGAAGGCGACGTTCCGGGCCTTCAGCGGGGTGTGCTCGGACGCGACCGGCTGGGGCCGCAACGAGGCCGTATTAGACATGGCGTCAATGTACTGGCGGGTAAGGAATGGCGGTACCCCTCGGACGGCCAAAACCGGCGGGAAGAGGGGCGTCAGGAACGAGCGGTGGCCGCGCCGCCCTGGGCGGCGCCCCCGTCCCCAACGCGGCCCACGCGCCCACCTATCCGTGCCGTGCTCCACCCCGCCCCATCCGTAACCTCACCCACAACGGCCCTCCGCCTCACCGCAGCCCGTGCACCGTCCCGCCGCCCGTCAGCGTCCCCGTCAGCTCGGCGTGCGCGCCCGCCGTCGCGAGGACGGTCAGCAGCCGGCCGGGCACCCGCCCCCGCACCCCGTCGGTCGCGGTGATCGACGTGACCTGGTCGCTGCCCGCCGCCAGCAGCCACCACCGGCCGATGCGGCTCTTCCACAGCACGCCCGACAACACCCGGGGCGCCCGCGGGCCGCAGGCCGTCCCGCCGTCCGCGCGGGCGGTCACCGCGCCCGTCGCGTACGGCTGCCCGCTCGGCGGCGGCACCTGGAACTGCGTCATCGTCCGGCTGCCCGCCCCGCGCCAGGTCTCCGCCCGGGTACACAGCCAGGCCGCGGTGCCCCCGCCCCCGGGGAGCGCCTGCTGGGCGAACCGCCAGGTGTTCACCGCCCGCACGCCCTGCGAACGGACCGCGGACAACTGGCACGCGGTCCGCGCCCAGGCCGTACGCCCCTCGGGGCCGGACACCGACGCCGGGGCGTCCGGCGGGCCGTACGTGAGCCGCGCGGGCGCCAGTTCGCCCAGGTCGGTCAGCAACTCGCCACCGGGACGCGAGCCTGGCACGCCGCCCGGTTGCCCGTCCAGGCGCCCGCCGACCCTCAGGGCGGGCCAGCCGCCACACCTCTCCTTGGGGCGCGGAATCGGGACGGGGGAGGTCAGGCCGTCGGCGTCGACGGTGACCCGTTGGCCCGCCGCGTCCGGCCTCACCAGGTCCACCGCCCGCACCGACGTCACCCAAGGGGCGGTCAGATAGCGGGCGTTGCCCGAGGCGCGGTCCGCGACGAGGGCGGTCGACGAGTCCGCCGCCGCCCCGTCCGTCCGGGCGAAGTCCAGCGCCGTCCCGGTGCCGTCGTCCCGCGGCTGACCGTCGGTCGGCTCGGCGTACCGCACCACCCGCAGTCCGTCGTGGAACAGCACCACCACGACGCGGTCCACCACGCCCGCGAAGAGGAGTTGGGGCGGCCCGGCCGCGGGCCCCGCGGACGTGCCGGGCGTCGCGGTGACCGACACCTGGGGGCCGGGCCGGGCCCACACCGTCAACGCCCGCCGGAGCAGCGCCTTGTCGCCGGTCCGGTCGCCGCGGGCCGGCCAGGTCGAGAAGTCCGGCCGCGCCGCGGTCTTCCAGGCCGTCGGGGAGGACACCGCCAGCCGCCCCGGATCAAGTGCCGCCTCCGCCGCGGTATTACGGGCGTACGGCGGGGCCGCGGCCCTGCTGGGGCCCCACCCCCCGCCCGGCAGCCCCAGCAGCGCCCCGCACACCGCCACCGCCGCGCCGGCCGCCAGCGCCGCCCGGCCGTGCTGCCGCCGCCGGATCAGGTCCGTCGGCCGGGCCTGGAGGGCGCACGGATCGAACTCCACCGACTCCAGCAGCGCCCGGTCCCGGCTCCCGGCCGGCAGCGCCGCCCGCTCCGCCTCGGCCAGCGCCCCGCGGGTGTCGGCCACCCCCGCGGCCTCCAGGATCCGCCGCGTCTCCAGGGCCGACAGCCGCTCCAGATCACGCAGCATGAACGCCGCCCGGGCCGGCGCCGACAGCGTCGACAGGGCCTGGTCCAGGGCGAGTTCATCGGCGCCGCCGGAGCGCGGGAACAGCCGCAGGCCCCAGACCTGGGGGAGCGGCGCCGCCGGCTGCCAGCGGCGCCGCCCGACGGCCAGTGCCGCCCGTAGTACCCGCAGCCGCATCAGGGCGTAACCGGGATCGACGGCCGGGTCCCCGCCACGTTGGGCGGGCAGGGCGGTACCGGGACCGGGCCGCCGCGGCAGCGCCCGCTGCACCACCGCGTGCGCGGCCAACACCCGCCGGCCGCGGTGCGGGCCCGGCGGCAGCACCACATAGGCCAACCTGGCCAGCCGCGGATAGTGCTCGACCAGGGCCGCCTCGGCCTGCTCGACGTCGATCGGCTCACCCCCGTCGGCGTGCCTGACGGGGGAGGTGCGGTCCGGGCGCGGGGTTGCCGCCTGCTGCTGCTCCACATTCCGTGGAACGAGTGAATCCTGTGATGGTCACCGGCGGACCGGGCCCGCCCCGGACGGGTGACCGCCCCCGCGCGGGCCCGTTGGCGGACGTCAGCCCGGAAGGTCGAACTCCCCGTCCCGGGCCCCCAGGACGAACGCCCGCCACTCGGCCTCGGTGTAGCGCAGCACGACATCGGGCTCGGTGGAGTTGCGCATCGCCACCGCGCCGCCCTCCAGGAAGGCGATCTCCACCGCTTCCGCTTCCGGGTCGCCGGGCGGGCGCTGCCAGGTGGCGTCGGAGATGTCGAGGCTGTAGAGCCATTCCTTGTCGGCTGCGGTGCCCATGTCCTGCTCCCCTTACTCGCGTGAGCTGTGCGCCGGCCAGCGTACGCGGCGCCGGGAGCGGCTTCCACCGGCGAACTGGGCCGCCCACGCTGCCGGTTACCGAAGCCGGCGGGATACCGGGCCATGGGGCCCGCCCGGTTGCTCTGCCGGCTGCCGTGCCACGCGCCGTGCCGCATGCCCTGCCGACGGTCCGGCTGACTGCCCCGCCGATTGGCCGAAATGCGTGCCTGAACCCGTCGCCCACCAACGGGAGTTCCGCGGAGCGCCGTCCCAAGGAGGAGGAGTGCCGTTCCAAGGAGGCGGGGCGACACCCCATGCTGCCCAAGGGGACGGGTGGGACGCAGCGCGCCCTCGGGGACGCCAGGGAACGCGCGCCTGGGGCCGCGCCGTCCAGTGTTCCGCCGCCCCTCACCCGTACGCTCCCTGCGCTTCACGCCCCCGGTCCTCGGGCGCGGGAACAGTCTGCCGCGTAGGAGATCCCCAGGTCATTGGGTCGCGCACCCGTAGGGAGCGGACCCGGCTCCACCCACGGAGGCCCTGATGAGCACGGCACCGACCACGTCCGCCGGCCGCCCCGCCGCTCCCGCCCCGGCCACCCCCGACTACACCGCCCTGATCGCCGACACCCCCGCCCTGGTCCGGGCCGCCCAGCGCCTGCGCCACCAGGTCTTCGCCGACGAGTGCGGCGCCACCCTGGACACCCCGCTTCCCGGCCACGACGTCGACCCGGTCGACGACCTCGCCGACCACCTCGTCGTCCTCCACCACCCCACCCGCACCGTCGTCGGCACCTACCGGCTGGTGCCCCCGGGGCGCACCCAACGCCTCTACTCCGACGGCGAGTTCGACCTCACCGTCCTCGACGCGGTGCGCCCCGCCCTGATCGAGGCCGGCCGCTCCTGCGTCCACCCCGACCACCGCAACGGCGCCGTCATCAACCAGATGTGGGCCGCCCTGGCCCGCTACACCCTGCTCTCCGGCCACCGCTACCTCGCCGGCTGCGCCTCCGTACCGCTCGCCGACGGGGGCACCTCCGCCGCGCACGCCTGGGCCCTGGCCCGCACCCGGTACGCCGCGCCGCCGGCGTTCCTGGTCAGCCCGCGCCGCCCCTGGCACCCCACCGCCCCGCTGCCCGAACGCCCCGCCGTCGCCCAACTCCCGCCGCTGCTGCGCGGCTACCTCCGGATCGGCGCCTGGCTGTGCGGCGCACCCGCCCACGACCCCGCCTTCGGGGTCGCCGACTTCTTCACGGTCCTGGACATCGAGCAACTCAGCGACCGCTACCGCCGCTTCTTCCTGGGGGACCGGTGAACGGCCCCTGGGACGTCAGCCCGGTCTGCGCCCCGAACTGCGCCGCGCACGCCGTTCCGCCCGTCCCGTTTTCCGGTACCGTCCGCCGCGCCGCCGTGTTCAGCGGCGCGGTGGGCCGCGCCCTGACGGACGGCCCGCACCTGACCGACCCGGTACGGCTACGGAGCCACGCCCGAGCCCTACTGGCGGCGCTGGGCGTCACGTTGGAGGCCCGGGGCATAGAGGCCGGGCCGACCCCGCTGTCAGTGACGGGGACGGCGCCGGGGGAGCGCCCCCCGGGAACCGCCGACGCCCCCATCCTCCCCACCACCCCCGGCACCCTCATCGTGCTCAACCACATCTCCTGGCTCGACATCGTCGCCCTGCTCGCGGTCGAACCCGTCACCCTGCTCGCCAAGCGCGAGGTCGGCCGGTGGCCGCTGGTCGGCGGCCTGGCCCGCCGCGCCGGCACGCACTTCATCGACCGCACCAGCCCCCGCCAACTCCCGCACACCGTCGCCGAACTGGCCGCGCTCCTGGCCGCCGGCCGCTCGGTGGTGGTCTTCCCCCAGGCCACCACCTGGTGCACCGCGGACCGGGGTACCTTCCGCCGGGCCACCTTCCAGGCCGCCCTGGACGCCGGCGCCCCGGTCCGCCCGGTGACCGTCGACTACGCCCAACAGGACCGCCCCACCACGGTGGCCGCCTTCTGCGGGGCCGACACCTTCGCCGCCTCGCTCCACCGGGTGCTCACCGCCCACGGGTTGGCCGTACGGGTCACCGTCCACCCGGCGCTCCCCACGGCGGGCCGCGACCTGGACCGGCGCACACTGGCGGCCGCCGCCGAGCGCGTCGTGCTCGGCGGCGACCGGGTGCCCCAACGGGCCGGTCAGGCGCTCGGCACGTACTTGTAGCCGACCCGGCGGACGGTCACGATCGAGCTGCGGTGCTCGGCGCCCAACTTCCGCCGCAGTCGCGCCACATGGACGTCGACGGTGCGGCCGTCGCCGACGTGCCCGTAGCCCCACACCGTGGTCACCAACTGGTCGCGGGTGTGCACCCGGTGCGGATGCGCGACCAGATGGGCCAGCAGCTCGAACTCCAGGTACGTCAGGTCCAGTTGGCGGCCCAGGACGTGCACGGTCCGCTGCTCGGGGTCGATCCGCACCGTCTCGTCGCCGGTCCGGGCGGCAGGGGCGGGCTCGGCGGGCGGCTGCGGCGGGCCGGGGGTCTGTTCGGCGGGCACCAGGACGAGGTAGCCGACCATCGGCGGCTGGCCGGGCAGGGCGGGCAGGCTGTGCTGCGGCGCCGGGAGCCAGGTCGCGCCGGAGTTCAGCAGCTCGGCGACCTGTTGGGCGCTGTGCCGTGGCGCTATCCCCGGACGGAGCTCGGGGGCGGCTCCACGGGCGGCGGCGGGGGCTTCGTCGGGTGCCACCGCCCGAAGCCGGTGGCGGTGGTGGGGCGGATGGGGAACGGCGGCCGTGGGGGAATCGGCAGGAACGGTACGGAGATTGGCCATCGAACGTCAGCTCTTTCGCGCAAGGGGACCGTCGGGGAGGTCATGCGCGCGGGCTAGGCCGGGACACCGGTCAGCGGTGTCGGGAAGGAGGATGCGGGCCCGCGCTCAGTGCGCGCAGCAACACAGACGGTCGAAGGCGTGCGCCTGTCGGGACGGCCAGAACGGCTCAAGGTCGCTGCGACCCGTCGCGGTGTCTGTAAGGCTGGCCATGGCCCTATTGAACCAGACGGCCCTTGATCTGTCTTTCACACCACCCCCGTTGTGACGCGATCCCGTCGCCCGCCGGTCGCGCACCCCCGCGCGCCGAGGGCGGGCCGGCGCTGACTGCCGCTTCCCGCACCGGAGTTGTCGAAGCGGCCGCTTCTGCGGACGCCCGCCCGGTGGCCGGAAAACGTCCCCGCGCCGCTGTGCGCACGGCCCCGACCGCCACCCCGAGGGCCAGCGCCGTCAGATGCCCGGCATCGGTGAACGTCCGGCCGCGGCGGACCACCGGCACCGCGCCCAGCGCCAGCAGCCCGCCGGACGCCGCCACGCGCGCACCCCGGTGCGGCAGCGACGCGGCCAGCGCGCCGAGCGTGGCGTAGAAGCCGTAACTCGCCCCGACGTCGACGGCGTGCGCGGTGGCCCCGCCCGCGGCGCCGGCGTCGCCGGGCGCACCCGGTATCGGCGGCGCGACCGCCTCCGGCCGGGCCCCGGGCCGCCCCCGCAGGCCCGCGTAGATCAACAGGCTGGCACCCACGTGCCCGGCCGCGAACACCGCCGCCGTGCACCCGGCGCCCCACCGCGCCTCGGCCGTCCCGAGCGCCGCCAGCAGCGCGACGCCGTACGCCGGCGATATCGGTCGCTCCGCGAAGGCCGCGCTGGTGGCCAGCGTGCCCCACCGGCCGGCGCGCAGATTGGCCACGTTGGTGGAGTGCGCCCGCAGCAGCGCCGTACGTCGCGACGCCGGCAGCCGGGCGGTGGCGTACACCCCGAGCTGCAGCGCCCCCACATACAGCGGCGTCATCCACGGCAGCGCCCGACGTCCCGGCACACCTCGCCCCCAACGCCCCCTCATATCCACGTTCATGCCTTTCACCCCGACTGTTCGTCTCGTTCCCTTCGCGTCGTACCCCGCCGCACCCCGCCCTCCCCGGGCCGCCCGCCGCGCCGCCTCACACCCCGAAGGACAGCCGCTTGCGCCAGTGCAGCGGGGAAGATCTCGATGACCTCCGCCGAGTCGCCGTCCCCCTCCACCGAGGGCCCGGCGCCGGCCAGTTCGGCCGCCACCGTCCGCCCGGTCTCCGCGCGGTCCGCGCCGTAGTCGGCGTACGCGCCGTAGCGCACCGAGAGGCCGTGCCCCTCCGTCGCGGCCTCGGCGCCATGGTGGGAGAAGAAGACGAACCCCTGGTCGCCCGCGGCCCGTTCGCCGGATATCTCACCGAGCGCGCGGGGTGCGCGGTACTCCACGGCGAACGGTCCGTCGCCCTCCCGCCAGCTCTGGAGGAAGGCGCGGTCCGCCGCGGGGACGCGCTCGGCGGTGACGAGGCGGTCGTCGGCCGCGCCGATCCGCCGCGGCGGCGCGGTCAGTTCGTCCGCGGCCGGGCGGCAGGCGCCCGGCCCGGACGCGGTCGTGACGGTGATCGCAAGCATGTCCCCAGCGTGCCACCCGCCACTGACAACCGGCCCCGGCCGCCCGGCGGTTGACCCCGCGCCGGTCACCCGGGCACGCGGAAGGGGCCGGACCAGCCGGTCCGGCCCCGTTCACCCGCGCGTCGCTCCGCGCCGGGCCTCACACCTGTTCGCGCCGCTCCAACTCCGCGCAGCAGGTGTCCACGATCAGCCGGGACACCACGTAGGGGTCCACGTTGGCGTTCGGCCGGCGGTCCTCGATGTAGCCCTTCTTCTCGACCTCGACCTGCCACGGGATGCGCACCGAGGCGCCGCGGTCCGAGGCCCCGTACGAGTAGCTGTCCCAGGGCGCGGTCTCGTGCGCACCCGTCAGCCGCTCCTCGATGCCGGTGCCGTACTGGCGGACGTGCTCCAGCGGCTTGCCGTCCGCGCCCAGCGCCTCGCAGGCGGTGATGATCGCGTCGTAGCCCTCGCGCATCGCCCGGGTCGAGAAGTTGGTGTGCGCGCCCGCGCCGTTCCAGTCGCCCTGGGCCGGCTTGGCGTCCAGGGAGGCGGTGACGCCGTGCTCCTCCGCCGTACGGTGCAGCAGCCAGCGCGCCACCCACATGTGGTCGGAGACCTCCAGCGGGGCCAGCGCGCCCACCTGGAACTCCCACTGGCCGGGCATCACCTCGGCGTTGATGCCGGACATCCCCAGGCCGGCCGCCAGGCAGCGGTCGAGGTGCTGCTCGACGATCTCCCGGCCGAAGATCTCGCCGGCGCCGACGCCGCAGTAGTAGCCGCCCTGCGGGGCCGGGAAGCCGCCGCCCTCGGGGAATCCCAGCGGGCGCTCGCCCTTGAGGAAGGTGTACTCCTGCTCGATGCCGAAGATCGGCTCCTGGGCGGCGAAGCGCTCCGCCACCGGGCGCAGCAGGGCCCGGGTGTTGGAGGGGTGCGGCGTGAGGTCGGTGTGCAGTACCTCGCAGAGCACCAACAGGTGGTCCCCGCCGCGGATCGGGTCCGGGCAGCTGAAGACCGGGTCGAGCACGAGGTCCGATGCGTGGCCCTCGGCCTGGTTGGTGCTGGATCCGTCGAAGCCCCAACGGGGCAGCTTGCTGCCGTCCTGCAAGATCTTGGTCTTGGAGCGGAGCTTGGCGGTCGGCTGGGTGCCGTCGATCCAGATGTACTCGGCCTTGATGGTCACGAAGGTCCTCTTAATACGGGTCGGTGCGGGTACGCGTGCGGGCGTACCGCTGCACTCTCGCAACAGGCCGTTTCCCGTCCGTTGCCCGTATGTGAACCGCAGGTTACCCAGTCGGACATCCTCTGATTCTGCGACGATTCACCGCAAAACGCCTGACAATCTCTTGGCGATGCCACTCGCCCATGCTCCCGCAGCAGCCCCTCGGACCCCAAGTTCCGGATCCCGCGCCCCAGTTCGGGCGCCTCGACGCGCAGGCTGGCCGCGGTGTCGTCGACGTGCCAGTCGGGCGCGGCCGGCCGTCGCGGCGAGAGGCGGTGGGCCGGCGGAGGCGGGAACCGTAGCCCCGCCGGGCCGTTGCCGTCGCGCCCTGTAGGAGGCGGCCGGCGATCCGCCCCCGTCCAATTCGCCACGAAAACAAGCGGAATGCCCAAAACGTGCGACGCGTTCCGCCCCACCCCTACCCCCACCTCCCGCTCATGGCCCCAAAGGCATGACCACATGGCGTATTTGGTCGTGGAAGGCACGACCGTCCGCCGCTTAGCGTCACCTCTGCCGGCCCGTCCCTCCGTCCTCACCAGGAGCGCACCCACCATGTCGTCCCAACCGCCGTTCACCAGCTACGTCGAGCTCCTCCTCGCCGCCCTCGCCCGCGACCCCGACCGCCCCGCCGTCACCGCGCCCGACGGCAACACCGTCACCGCCGGCCACCTGAGCGCCACCGTTCACCGCATGGCCGCCGTCCTCGCCGCCCACGGCGCCGGCCGCGGCCGGACGGTCTCCGTCCTCAGCCGCAACCGCCCCGACGCGCTCGCCGCCCGTTACGCCGTCAACCTCGCGGGCGCGCGGGTGGTGCTCCTCTACGACGGGATGGCCGCCGAGACGCTGTCCCGGGTGGTCGAGAGCGCGGACACCACCCTCCTCCTGGTCGACCCCGACCTCCACGACACCGCCCACGCCCTCCTGGACGGTTTCACCGGCCCTCGCCCCCAGGTCATGACCCTCGGCCCGCTCCCCGCCGACGCCGCCCCCCTCGGCCCCGACCTGCTGGCCGCCTGCGCCGCCCTCCCCGACACCCCCACCGTCGCCGGGACCGCCCGCCCCGAGGACGACTGGTGCATCCGCCACACCGGCGGAACGACCGGCGTCCCCAAGGGAGTTCAGATGGCGCACGCCCCGTTCGCCGCGATGCTCGCCCAGGCGCCCCTGGGGGCGGCCGGCGATCCGCCCCGCCTCCTGGCCTGCACCTCGCTGGCCCACATGGCGGGCATCATGAGCGACCTCACCCTGGTGGCCGGCGGCACCGTCGTCCTCCACCGGGACTTCGACCCGGCCGCCGTCCTGTCCACCGTCGCCCGCGAACGCATCACCCACCTCTGGCTGTTGCCGCCGCTCCTCTACCGCCTCCTCGACGACCCCACCTTCCGCACCACCGACCTCGGTTCCCTCACCCGCATCACCTACGGCGGCTGCCCCGCCTCCGCGCCCCGGATGCGGCAGGCGGCCGAGGCGTTCGGCCCGGTCCTCTACGGCTGGTACGGCCAGTCCGAGGCGATGGCCATCACCGAGGCCGGCCCCGCGGACCACGCCGACATCCGTCCCGACGCCCCGATGACCGTCGGCCGCCCGCTCCCCGGTGTCACCCTCGCCATCCGCGACCCCGAGGGCCGCGACCTGCCGCCGGGTGAGCCCGGCGAGGTCCACGTACGCTCCGCCGGCGCCATGCGCGGCTACTGGAAGCGCCCCGACCTCACCGCCCAGGTGCTGCGCGGCGGTTGGGTGCACACCGGGGACGTCGGCTACCTGGACACCGACGGCCGCCTCTACCTCGTCGACCGCCTCAAGGACGTCATCATCGTGGTCGGCGGCCACGTCCACCCCGCCGAACTGGAGGACCTCCTCCACACCCACCCCGCCATCGCCCACGCCGCCGTCTACGGCGTCCGCACCCCCGACGAGACCGAAGAGGTCCACATCGCCCTCGTCCCCGCCCCCGGCCACTCCGCCGACGACCTCACCCTCCCCACCCTCCGCACCTACATCACCACCCACAAGGGCGCCCTCTACGCCCCCACCGCCATCCACCTCCTCGACGCCATCCCCCTCACCCCCGTGGGCAAACCCGACAAGAACCTCCTCCGCAACCTGCCCCACCCCACGCCCTGATCCCTCCCCCGCACACCGAGTCCGCTCCCCGCCCAAATCCCCCCTGGCCAGGGGCTTTTGTCAGTGCCCCGCAGTAAAATGGGAACCAGAAAGTGAGGGTCCACCGAGCTCCAGGAGGTCCGCCGGATGGCCGTTGCCGCACCCATGACGAAACCCCTCCCGACCCACCCACTGCCCAAGAAACCGCTCCCCGCCGGCTGGCCCCGCGAGCGGTACGAATCCCACCACCGCCGCCTGAAGGCCATGCGCCTGGCCATCGCCCTCCTCGACACCGGCACCTACCGCCCCGAACAGGCCACCAACCCCACCATCCGCACCACCGCCCAATCCATAGGCGTCCACCACCCCTCCGACACCACCTGCCGCCTGGTCCGCGCCCTCCTCTACGACAACTGCTGAACGCCGCGGCGGGGGTGAGTACCGCCAACCGCCCGCCCTGGGACGCCACATACGCACCCGGGGCGGGAGTCGACGAGTGCCGGCGAGCGGCTGCCGATGAGTAGAACGCTCCATCCTCATCAGCCTGATTTGCCCTGTTCATCCAGCCCAGCCTCGGTCACCCTGACAGTGGCCGCACAAGCGTCGAGCACCATGCGCCGAGCGGCGAGGCGGGGCGGGGCAGAGGACATGGGGGCGGGGATGGCCTATGTGCCGATTCTCAAAGGCAAGGCGGGTGAGTTCAGAGCTCTGGAGCACGCGACCTCCGACGTGAGGGAGCGGCTCCGACCAGTGATGGAGATCGTGCCCGACCCTGATGTGCGGGACGTCCTCGAAACGTTCTGCCGTCATGCCATGGACGCTGTCCCGCTGGGCGAGATGCTGACGGTCGACTGCGGGGCACTGCCCACGCAGCAGGTCCTGCAGGAAGACGCTGGCGGGCCCGTGGCACGGATCAGTGAGTCTCTCGCACTCAGAGGCATCGAACTGTGCCCGGTAGTGCGGCTCACGGATGGCCAGGAATCGGTGCGTGAAGCCCGCGAGGCCGTGGCTGGACATGGGAGGGGCGTTTGCCTGCGCATTCCCGTCACACCGTCCGCGGCGATGCCGTCGCCCTCTCCCGACCTGCACGGTGTCCGACGGCTGCTGAAAGCCCTCTCCGTGGACGTCGACGAGACGGACCTGCTCCTGGACGCGGGACCCGTTCACGCCGGGGCCCGTGCCAAGACGTTGGAAGGGTGCCTGCTGGCAGCCCTGGACCGGCTGGCCCGATGGCCGTGGCGCCACGTCTGCGTGGCTGCCGGGGGCTTCCCGCCGAACCTCAAGGGTTTCCCGCGGGGGAAGGCCACCGCCGTCGCCCGCCACGACGCGCGCCTATGGCAGCAAGTCACCGAACGCTGGAACGGCGAGCCGCCCGACTTCGGGGATTTCGGAGTGACGCACCCGCACATGCCGGCGAAGTCCCGTCGCCCTCCTGACCCCAATATGCGCTACACCACCAAGACCGACTGGCAGGTGTTCGTCTACCCCCGCATCCGTGCTGGGAACGACGACTTCTTCGTACTGAGCGAGGATCTGGTGGCCTCGCCGTACTGGCCCACGGCCGGCTCCGGTACATCATGGGGCGACCAGCAGGTGCTGGAATGCGCCCGACGCCGTCGACCGAAGGCGGGCGGCGGCACGGAGTGGAGGGCTTGGGCCACCTCACACCATCTCGCCGTCGTGGCAACGGAGTTGGGGTAACCCCTGCGAAGGGTGTGCCCCAATACAGCCTGCCTCTCCAGGGCATCGAGGTCGGTCATGACGTCGTTCTCCGAGATGTCCGTGCGGGGGGCTTCGTCGAGGAGTCGACCCGACGTTCGGCAGCACCGGTCGTTGAAGTTGGCCGCCCCGGTCGTTTGTTCAAGCGCCCGCCCGTCTTCCCTGTCGCGGGTAACGGCTGCGGGACGCGGCCGGGAGAACGTCTCGGTTCCGAGTTCACGATCAAGGCCTATGGAGGCTCTTACTAGATGGAGGGCGCCCTGGGTTCATCGCCTGTTCGGGAAAGGACAAGATGAATACCGCGACAGTTGTCATCACCATTGGATCGATCATCGCCACCAAGTCGTGTGCCCTGCTGAGCCTTTGGATGCGGCTGCGTTGGCGGGTGCGTCGTGAGCAAGCCCGGCATCAGTACGTAGTCGGTGTTGCCGAGGCGGTGGCCAACGGCGCCCGGTTGAAGCTCGAAGAACGGTGTGGCAGAGAATGTTGCTTCCGTATGGAAATCACTCACGGCTCGACCGACCGGGAGGACCGGGCGGCGTGAGTGATTACGATCCAGAAGAAGGCGCCAACTCCTCGGCGACTGCTCCTGTCATAAGCCACGGTCCGTCCAAGGAACACCACCAGTTACGGCACGAGTCGGATGCGGAGTTCTCCGCCTTCTATCGCGAAACCATTCGGCCACTGGCGGCCTTCCTGATCAACCAGGGTGCCACCGTGCATGTTGCTGCGGACATCGCCCAGGACACCATGACCACTGCCTATCGGCGCTGGAATGACCTGCGTACGCCCAAAGCCTGGGCGTACAAGGTGGCTTCCCGAGCGCTGATCCGAAAGATTGCTGCCGTCGAAGAAGACCTGGTCGACGACCTTCCTGAACCGACATCACTGCTGACCCGCCCGGATGCCATAGCGGAGTGGGAGGCCCGGCACGACGCGCTGCCCCTCTTGCGCAGCTTGCCGCCCAGACAGCGTCAGATCCTGGCCTGGACGATGGCCGGCTTCACGCCTGGAGACATCGCGAACGAGCTCGATCTGCCGGCCGACACCGTACGCGCCAACCTCAAAAAGGCTCGCCGCGCCGCGGTCGCCTACCTCGGGGTACGGGAGGAGGAATAGTGACCCATCGCCTGGAACGAGGCTCCGGCGGCCAGGCCGTGAACAAGTGGCTCGACCAGCACCAGCACACCCTGCTCACCACTCTGGACATAGTCTTCGACACCGAGGCAGGCTTGCGTGAAGTCTTGTTCCAGTCCCGCCATGACTCTGCCGTGGATGGCCTCGACGCCATCCTCGACGCTGAAGCCGGCCTCAAAGCCATTCTGCCCGCTCCCGTCCAGCCTCCGCCCACCACACGTCCTGTCGTACGCGAGGTGCCGCACCAACACGCACGTGTAAGGGGCACCTTTCACTCTGTCGCCCCAACCGACCGCATGGCTCTTCGGGGCAACCCCGAGGTCACTGCGGCAAGTTACAACCTCGGCCGGGCTCTCGACCTCATGCGTAACCCAGACCCTGACCTCGTCCTTGACCGTGCCCTCAACCTTGCCCGAGACCTGGCTCTGGACCTGAGCCGTGCCCGCGACCTCGACTTCGGCTGCGACTTCAGTGTCGACGACGACCTGGATCGCGATCTCACCCGCGCCTGTGTCCTCGCTGGCAATCTCGCCGGCAGTCTCAACACGGCCCGCGCTCGCGATCTCGTCCACGACCTCAACATCGCGCGTGACCTCAACATCGCCCGTGTCCACGATCTCGGCGCCGCTCGCAACCGTGCCCGCGACCTCAACGCCGTCCTCGGCCTCGCCTGGGGCATGGGCGGTGACCTCGGCCGTGCCCGGGCCCTGACATGTGCTCTCGTTGACGTCCGGGTCAACCAGGTTGGTCGCGCCATCGGTCTGGCACTCCGCAGGGAACTGCCTGCCTTCGACAAGGACTCGTTGCATGCGTTCCTGCACGACTTCACTACAGCCGATCTGAGTTCCGCCGACCTGAACGGCATTGACCTCAGCAGGGTGCGCTGGTCCGAGCACGGAACGAAGTGGCCACCGGCAGTGGATGTCGGAGACCTCAAGGACCGTTCGACGGAAACCACACCGGGCAGTAAGACCTGGATCGTCCGGTCGGGTACCGCAACCATCCGGGACTTGGCCGGAATGGGCTAGGGCCCGTTTCTGCGATCCGCGTCGAGCCAGGGTGGAACTCTGACCGGTGCCAGGAAACCGGGCGGAGAAGCTGAGTGCGCCGAGCGATCAACAATCGTCGGGTGTCGTCACCGGTAACCCCATTCACCGGTCCGCAACGAAGAAGATGCAGACGGGGCGTCAACGTGGTCGACCGTCGAGGGGAAAGAACCCCGACGCACCGGTCGAAGCAAGTGAGGGCCCGCAAACGCAGCGAGGTAATTACCTTCAAGGCGCTTCCTGCATACAGGACACTGGTGAACACGCGGACCTGTGACAAAAACAGGGGCTGGTTGCACCGTCCCCGTATACAACCGTCGGCCGTGTGCTCCCGAAACGGGAAGCACACGGCCGACGGTCCTAAAACGGCCCAGGGAGGCAGAATCCCACCCGGATCCGCGGTGTTCTTAGATGTCGAAGTACAGCTATACGAACCGTCTGACCTGCGCGGATCCATGCTGACCGACGGGTCCGGTGCACAATCGGTGCACATGGCAGGGAAGGCAGGTGTTTGTCTGGGCCTGCTGACCGGTTAGCGCACCCTCAGCCGGGCCATGACCTATTTGAGGCGGCGCATCACTGGTCGCCGCCGGCCGGACGAGCTCCACTCGTCGGGAGCTCTGTGAGCGCGCTACCGGGCGGCCTTGGCGCACGGCGAGGCGCGATGGGAGACGAATCTAATACGGGCATCCTCCAAACGGATGCTCGTCTTCCGGCTGCTGGCAGGATCCCAGAACTCGACTCGGTCGCCGGATTGCGTGAAGATCACCACCGGATGGTCGTGGGGAGGCGGTGTCCCGTAGTATGGCGCCTCGGAAGAGGTCGGTTCCACGCACGCGTACTCGGCGCTGACGCCGAAGTACTCCGGGATGTCCCGGCCAGCCGAGGCGAGCGCGCGGTTCTCCGCGCCGTTGCGGGCCGCCGTGTGGAGGACGAGCAGGCTGAATAGCATGCCCATGCCTATACCCAGGGTCATCGCGGGTGCCCAGGACAGCCACAGCCCCTGGACCCGCAGGGAGGGGGCGAGGAGCCGCATCCAACCCAGGTACGCCACCGGCAGCAGCGCAGCCGAGACGAACACACACAGCACCCAGAGCCCCGCCTGGATGTCGCCCAGCCCGTCGGTCTCTGGCGCGGGGCGCACCCCAAATGCCGACAAGTAGGCCCGCTGGACGAGCGTCCCGAGCCACGGCACGAGGGGAACCACGAGCGGTACTGCCAGCGGGACGAGCCACGGAAGCGCGCGGTGCGTGGGGGTGCGCCGCGCCGCCAGGTACGTTCCACCCAGCAGGTAGCCTCCGACCGCAACCACGAGCGGGCCGCCAATCCGTGGGCTGTCCGCGCCGATCGCGGGCCAGAGCCCGGCGCCGAGCAGACAGATCGCTGTCGCAGTAACGACGAGCGCTAGGGCGGCCAGAGCATGCCAGCCCCGGGACGCTGAGGGCCTGCCGACTTCATGGACGCCCGGGTCCAGTCGCCGCAGTACCAGCGGGTGGTGCGAAAGCGCGGCCCTGGCGGCGCGTCGGGTGCGTGCCAGGCGGCGTTCCCGGGGCTCGTCGAGCCCGGCCGGGACGCGGACCAGCCGGACAGTGCCCGCATGCGGGTCGTGCTCGCCCGTCCGCATGGCCGAGTGGAGGGCGTGGCGGAGCCGTCGGTTCACTGGCCTCCGCCTGCCCCGCAGGTGCCACTCGATCTGCGGCTGGTGGACGCGCTCCACGAGCGTGGCGTCACGGCAGTGCAGGGAGAGTTCGGCGTTCTGGGCCAGCGTGTCCAGGGTGGCGACCGCCTGTTCCACCGCTGTCTCGCGCACGCCGCGGATACGGACTTCGATCACGCGGAGCGTCCAGCTGGTCTCCGTGGTCACCGTGGTCTCCCCGGCCAGCGGCTCGCGTAGGGGCCAGCCCATCGCGTCGCACACCTGCCGGAGCAGGTCCAGCTCCTCAGGGCGGTTCAGGACTGAGGCGACGACGTGGACGCGGCGGTTGAAGGGCTGCGTGGCTGGGCCCGATGCTGAAGTCGACGTGCTCATAAGGTGATTCTGCCGTCACATCCCTGTGCGCCGCCCGGCCCCGGCACGCTGGCAGCTCCGTGGGCCATCCCAGAACTATTCCGGTCAAGGCATAGTCCGCCGGCCACACTTCGGGAATCTGGCGAGTCATCTCGGTTAAGCCGCGAACCGGTACCGCTTACCGATCGCCTTGCGGGCCTTCTCGACCGCGCCCGTCACGCGGTGGACGTACCGCCGCAGCGTGAACGCCGGATCCTCGTGGCCGAGGAGATCGGCGAGGGTGTAGACGTCGACACCTTCGTTGATAGCCTCGGAAGCGAAGAGGTGCCGCAGAGCGTGCATCATCTTGTCCCGGCACTCTTCCCACTTGCGCCCCTTGCCAACGGGCTTGTCGTTGAGGGCATTTATCGCCCCGATCGCCTCCAGAGCCTCCTTCCAGAGGTAGTTGAAGTAGTTCTTGTTCAGCGGTTTGCGCTCCCGCGTGGTGAACACCAGGCGCACGGTGACCGGTTCACCGTCCTTGGTCATCCACGGCAGGGTGACCTCGACCGGCGGGTGCTTGCGCATGTGCTCGGCGAGCCGCACGGCCAACTCGTCGCCGACCGGCACGAAGCGGTCCTTGGGGTCATCATCGGTGCCACCCTTCGGAGGGGCGAAGACGAGCGTGCCGCGGTCGTGGGTGATCTGGCGGCGTATGTGAACGACCTTGTCCTTCTGCAGCCAGTTGACGTCCTCGGGGCTGAACCCGAAGATCTCGCCCTGTCGCATGCCGAGTCCTCGGCCGCAGTCGACGGTGGCCTGGTAGCGGTCGGGTAGGTGCTCGCGCACGGCGTCCGTCTGTTCCCAGGACAGCGGCACGTCCTTCGCCGCCTTCTTCGAGCGCCTCGGCTTGACGCGCTTCACCGAGCCTGTCTCACAAGGGTTCTTGGCGATCAGGTCGTCGTCCACGGCCATGGCCAGTATCGACGACAGGTGCGTGAAGATCAGCCCGACGGTCGTCTCGTCCAGCACCTGCAGCCGGCGCTTGATCCAGGTCTGCACGGTGGACGACTTGATCTGGCGCAGTTTGAGTGAGCCCAGCGGCCCGATGATGTGGTTGCGGACGCGGGACTCGTACTGTGCGTGGGTCCGAGGATTGTCGAACGTCTGGTTCTCCAACCACCGCTCGGCCACTGCCTTGAGCTGGGCCTCGCCCTTCCTGGGGTCGACATACGTGCCGTCGTCGACGCTGCCCTGCATCTTGGTGAGATGTTGCCGGGCGTCCTCGTACCGGTCGAAGCTCTCGCTCTGCTGCTCGCCGTCGGGGTCGCGCCACCGGGCCAACCACCTCTTGCCGCGACCGTGTTCGCGAGAGGGGACCTTGTTGTGGGCCGTGCACTTCTCCTCGTCGGCCTGCGGCCGCTTCTTGTGCCAGCGGTCGTACGGCTCAGCCACGTGGCGCCGCCAGGGAGACCGGGAGCAGGGAGGCAGGAGCAACGCGGAGGGCGGTGGCGATGACGACGAGGTCGTCGACGTCGCAGCGGCGGCGGGCGCGTTCGGTGCGGCTGACGGCGGTGTTGGTGAGCGGTCGTCCGAGGGCGGTGCAGCGCTCGGCGAGCTGCTGCTGGGAGTGGGCGCGGGCCAGGCGCAGGTGCTCGATATTGCGGGCAGCCTGGATTCCGGCGGGGCCTGTTTCTACGGGTCGTGTTGCCATGACGGACAGCTGTAACTCGAATTGCCGGGTCGTGGCAAGAGTTAGTTCTAAAACTCTCCAGTACTCGTAGGCGCGGGGAATTGTCGACCGTGACGTCCGATTCGGTGAGGCCGGAATTCTGTGCTACGGTCCGCGCCGCCGCTGCGGCACTAGGCAACAGCACCCCCTTCGCAGCCCCGCTGGCCTCGGCGTTCGCGGCCAGCGATCCGGTCGGCACCGCTGGGATTTTCCGGCAAGAAACGGACAGATGTGGCGCGGGGCTTTTCGCTGATGAAGATCAACAGCGAATTAGGGTCTACGGTTTTAGTCCACTCGGCGAGGCGCCGTTTGGTGTGGCCGCCGGAGTGTCCGCAAAATGCTGCTGGATGCGGCAGGAAACCTGTGGCTATCTTGTCCATCCCCGAATCCCCGAATCCCCGCGAAGGAGCCCCATGCCCAAAACCCCACGCCTCGCAGCGCCCTCCGGCACGGAGGATCGTGCGCCGCTGGCCACGCCGGAGGACGTCGCCGCCTACCTCGGTGTGCCGGTGAAGACTCTCTACCAGTGGCGGCACCGCCGGATCGGCCCGAACGCCCTCAAGGTCGGCCGACACCTTCGCTACCGCTGGGCGGAGGTGGATGCGTGGCTTACTGCCCAGTCCGCGTACGACCTCACGGCATAGCCGGCGCCGGAGCAGTGCGGCCCTCGGCGCGCCAACGCCGAGGGCCGGAGATTCCCCTGCACAGCACTCATCCCTGAACGAACGAGCCTGCAAGGGGCGGGACCTAGCCCGTCCTGCCCCTTGCCAGAGAGGAACGTCTATGGAGGACTCTACGTCCCCCACCACCACGAACACATCCCCCACGATCTGGCCTACGGCCGCGATCCCCGGTCAGGGCATCCCCTATCGCCGCGCGGACCAGGCGGACAAGCGGTCCCCGAAAGCCGCGGTCCCGATATCCACGCCCAGCGGAAACGTGCAGGCCAGCGGCGCGAAAACGGGGACCGGTCCCCAAGCTGCGGGCATTGCACCAGGGGACCGCAACGGGGACCGTGATTCTGATCCCCGGCAGTCGCTGGGGACCGACGGTCCCCTGGCGGAGGCCGTGCAGCACAATGCCCCGGTCCCCGATGAGGGATCGGGCATCGGGGACCACGAAGGCGCCGGCGTCGAGGCGGCCGGTGACGGTGCCGCGCTGCTGGATGAGTTGCGGGCGGCGATCGGCAAGTACGTGGTGCTGCCCAGCCAGGAGGCGTTGACCGCGGTCACGCTGTGGGTGGCGGCGACGCACATCCAGACCGCGTTGCAGCACGCACCTCGCCTGGCGGTGATGAGTCCGACGAAGGGCTGCGGCAAGTCCCGTGTCCTGGACGTGCTCCACGAGACCGTCCACAAGCCGATGATGACGGTGAACACTTCCCCGGCGGTCATCTTCCGCGTCATCGGCAAGATCCCGCCCACCCTGCTGGTGGACGAGGCGGACACCATCTTCGGCCCCAAGGCGAGTGGCGACAGTGAGATCCTGCGCGGTCTGCTGAACGCGGGCCATCAGCGCAACCGGCCCGCCTGGCGCATCTCCGGACCCGAGCACAAGCCCACCCCGTTCCCGACCTTCGCGATGGCCGCGATCGCGGGAATCGGTGACCTTCCGGACACGATCACGGACCGGGCGGTCGTGCTGCGGATGCAGTAACGCAAGCCCGGTGAGAAGGTCGCTCCGTTCCGGTCGCGGTACGCGGTGCCCGAACTCAACGCGCTGCGTGACCAGTTGGCTGCTTGGCTGGTCCCGTTGCGGAGCACGGCTGCCCGCATGGTGCCCAAGATGCCGGTGGAGGACCGGGCGGCGGACACCTGGGAGCCGCTGGTCATCATCGCCGACCTGGCCGGCGGCCACTGGCCCACCAGCGCTCGCGCCGCCTGCCTGGCCATGACCCGGCACGAGGCGGTCCAGGACGAGCAGACCAGCCTGAAGACGCGGCTGCTGCGCGACATCCACCGCATCTTCGAGCGGGAGAACAACCCCGAGGCGCTGTCCAGCCAGGATCTGGTCGCCGCCTTGATCCAGGACGCCGAGGCCCCGTGGGCGGAGTACGGCACCAAGGGCCTGAACGCCTACCACCTGAGCATCCTGCTGCGGGACTTCGACATCCGCCCGGCCAACTACCGCTTCGACAAGGGCAGGCAGGCCAAGGCGTACATGCGCAATCGGTTCCTGGACGCCTGGGCCCGGCACTGCCCTGACCTCAGTGAGACGGCATCTGGCCCGGGACAGGGGGCCGCGCCCGCGCGCCTGGCCCACAGGCTGCCGTCCGCCGCGCCGACGGGGTCGCTGCCCATCGGTCCGCCCGGCGGCACTACTGGCCCTAAGCGCGCCCGTTAACCCGCCTTCCCTGGGTCCGTAGCAATCCGTCGCGTCCGTCCCCGCGCAGGTCAGCGCGGGGACGGACGTCCTCATCGGGACGGGCTTCTCCGTACCAGCAGCCGCGTCCGTACCTGCTCTGACCAGCCCTGCAACGGATGCGACGGACGTGACGAAGTCCCGCCCACACACCACTGGAGCACCACCATGCGTGAGACTGACACCGGCGACCGCTACCCCGTTCGCTGCCGCAGGGGATGGTTCGGCCTGGGTCGACGAACAGCAGCAAGCTGGAGCGAACGAGCCTCTAACGAGGCTTCGTCCGCGCTTGCCCCCGCCCCAGGGGTGGCGGAGGAAGAGGGGGCCGGGCGCCAGCGGGCACCCGAGCCGGGGGAGGGGAAGGCCGAGCCCAACGCCACGCCCCGCGCCGACAGCGCCGAGCACCCCGCCGCCCCGCACACCGAAGTGCCCGCCGATGTACGACCGCTCGCTGAGAAGCCCTCGTGGCGTGAGCCCGACGCCCCGGTGCTGCCCGCGCGGATGAACCGCAAGCGCACCACCGAGAAGCGCGACCAGGTCAAGAACATCCGCTTCACCGCGACCGCCGTACAGACCATCGATGACGAAGCCAAGCTGCGTGGCCAGACGTTCGCCGGTTTCGTCGGCGACGCCGCCCTCGCGGTCGCGTGCGGTGAGGCGAACATGGTCGGCAGCCCAGAGGACGACCCCGTCCGGCCGCTGGTGGAGGCCGTCGAGGTACACACCAAGGCGCTGAACCGGATTGGCACCAACCTCAACCAGATCACCATGGCCATCCACTCCGGCGCGATACCCGAGCGCACCGAAGCCGTACTCGACCACATCGAGCAGGCCGCCGAGGCCAGTTACCGGCTGATGGACCAGCTCCTGGCGGAAGGCGCCGCTCATGGTGCCTGACGTCTCCACCGGCTCCGACACCCGCGGCCTGATCAACTACCTCTTCGGGCCGGGTCGGCGGGACGAGCACACCGACCCGCACGTCGTGGCCGCCTGGGACATGGCCGGCGCCCCCGACCCCGGCCGTGACCCCACCGTCACCTACACCCAACTCGCCAAGCGCCTCGACCACCACGTCGACCTACGCACCCGCGAACTCGGCAAGAGGCCACCGCAGCACGTGTGGCACTGCCCGGTACGCACCGCGCCTGGTGACCGCTACCTGACCGACGCCGAGTGGGCCGAGGTCGCCCGCCGCGTCGTCGACGCCACCGGCATCGCACCCGAAGGCGACGAGAAAGCCTGCCGATGGATCGCCGTGCGGCACGCGGACGACCACATCCACATCCTGGCCACCACCGTCCGCGCCGACGGCCGCCGGCCCCGGACGAACCGGGACGGCTGGCGGGCCCAGAAGGAATGCCGCAAGATCGAGGCCGAGTTCGGGCTGCGCCGCCTGAAGTCCGGCGACCTCACCGCGTCCCGCACGCCGACCGGAGCAGAGCGGGCCAAGGCCGAGCGCCAGGGGCAGAACGTGACCACGCGGGAGTGGCTGCGCGAGCAGGCGTACGCGGTCGCCGCCTCCGTCCACAGCATCGACGAGTACTTCACCGTGCTGGGCTCGCTTGGCATCCAGGTCAAGCCGCGCATCAGCACCAAGACCGGCGAAGTGGACGGCTACAGCCTGGCCGCACCCGGCGACACCATCTTCTTCGGTGGCTCCAAGCTCGCCCCCGACCTGTCCTACAACCGCCTGACCGAACGCCTCCCCACCCAGAAGGTGGCCGACCGTCCCCAGCAGGTGGCGGACCCGGCCCACTCGTGGTGCCGTACCGAATCCGCCATACGCTCTGCCCGTTCGGCTCTCGACGCGGGCGACGACGCCATCGCCCAGGGGCACCTGGAAGCCTTCGGCGACACCCTCCACAACCTGGCCCGTACCACACCCGGCCCGCGTCAGGCCGAACTGCAAGCGGCAGCAAGGACGTTCAACCGCGCCCGTCGCTCGGCGATCCGGGCCGACCACCAGGCCGCCACCGAACTACGCCAAGCCGCCAAGGAACTCGCCTACGCCCCCAACATTCCCGGCGGCCTGGCCATCGCCGTCGTCTTCGCGGCCCTGCACGTGGCCCGCGCCGCCGCCAAGTGGCACGCGCAGCGCGGCCACGAACAGCAGGCCGCCGCAGCCGAACAAGCCGCCCGCCATCTACAAGGCAGCTATCGCCAAGCGGCCGAGCCGGTCCTGGTGGACCTCACCCGCCGTGCGCCCCGCCCTGCCACAGCCCGGCGATTCGAGGCCGACGTGCAGGCAGCCATCCCCGACCACGCCGACCGCATCCTCACCGACCCCGCCTGGCCCGCCCTGACCACCACCCTCGCCCGCGCCGAGACAGCTGGCCACAAACCCCGCCACCTCCTGGCCGAAGTGGCCGCCCACCGAGAACTCGACACCGCCGAACGCCCCGCCGAAGTCCTCAACTGGCGCATCACCGCCCAGCCGAACAGGCGCGCACAAGCAGCACGCCAGCGAAGCAGTACCGTTGGCACGCCCGCCGCGTCCCCAGCGTTCCATTCCACGACCACAACGGTGAACAGCAGGCCCGAGGAACGAGGCCGACGCCGATAGCCCCTGGTGTCGTTGGCGCCACCGACCCAGCCTGGTGCCCTCACCGCTCCCTGCGGCGAGGGCACCAGTCCTCCGTGCCGTGATGTGATGTGATGTCAGGCTGCTTCGCTTCCGCGCGAATCACCAGACTCACAAGTCGGCGCGGCGGGCAGCTGTCCGGCCCATTCCAGAGCTTCCATCAAGTGCTCGGCCCGCAGCCCGACGTAGGGATCGGGCTGGAGAAGAAGAGTTGCCGCACCACGGACGGTGCGTTCCGTAGCCCAGGCGTGGTCGAGGTTGGTGAAGTCGTCGTCGATCCAGATGGCGGGTGCGTCGCCGAGCCAGGCATCGACGTGGTCGCGTTTCCAGAGGTAGCCGTTGGGGTGGCTGGTGGTGATCTGCGGACGAGGAAGGTCGACGTACGGCAGGGGTAGGAGGCCGAGGAGCGGCCCGATCAGTGTGGTGGCGTCCTGGCGCCAACTGGTGCACCAGACGGGCGTGACCAGCCCGGTGCGGATCACGTCCATGAGCATGGGGCCGTCGGCAGAGTTGAGCCAGACCGTGACTGGGGCGTCGGCGCTGCGGCCGGTGGGGACGACCTCATGCCGGGCGTGGGTGGCCGGGGTGTTCCCGTGGTCGTCGGGAAACGGTATGAGGACGCCGTCGATGTCGAGAAGCAGGTAGGGCAGGCGCATCGGTTCCTCCGGTAGGAAGCCGGGGCGGGGTCAGAGCTTGCGTGCGGTGATCAGCAAGGTGGCGGGCCAGCCGCCCGCGCGGGCGTCGTGGAACTCCCGGGCCGAGGTGAGCCAGAGACCGGCTCGGTCGAGGTGCTTCTCCCAGCGGCCGGCATCGAAGTCCCAGCGGGCGATCGGGATCCGACTGCGGTCGGGCAAGGTGACGTAGTCACGACAGGGCCGATCCTCGGCGACGGAGCGTCTGCCACCGCGCTGGGGATGAGGAGTGGAGAAGGCCAACGTGCAGCCTGGCTGGAGGTGTTGGGCGATGGCAGGCAGCAGGAGTTCGGGGGTGACAAGGCCAACCGCGCCGAAGACGGAGTAGATCGCGTCGAACCGCTCGTCGGATGCCTGCAGGTAGTGCAGGGCATGGCCGGCGACGAAGGTCAGGTTGCCCAACCGTCCGTAGTGCGAGCGGGCTCGACGGACCTGCAGCCCGATCAGGTCGACGCCGGTGACTCGGGCTCCGTGGCGGGTGGCGAGGTAAGCGGCGTTGTGGCCGGGGCCGCAGCCGAGTTCCAGCGCCCGCTTGCCGCGCAGGTCCATGCCGAATATCTCGGCGCCAGGGCCTCGGCCGGGCCGCGTGGTCCACTCCATCCGGGCCGGCACGGACAGCGGTTCGGCGGGGCCGGCCTCGGTGCGCTGGAGAGCGTGGACGTACCACGGGGAAGCCTGGGCGAGCATCTAGACCTCCAAGAGCTGGAGGACGTCGGTCATGTGGCGACGGACGGTCTTGATGTACGCGGGGTCGGTGGACGGGTCGTTGATCCAGCGGATGGCCTGCTCCATGAACCACTCGACGGCCCACATGCGGTGCCAGCCCAGCGCCCACTTCTCGGCGGAGAGCCCACCACGCTCAGAGAGGGCATCGGGAGTGCCGCCTTCGGTGACGTACACCTCCAGAAAGACGCGCAGGCGTACGGGGTCGGGGGCGTCGAGGGTGCCGTGCCAGCTGGCGAGGTCGAGCAGCCCGGGGCCGGTGAAGGCGCGGGCGAAGTCGAGCAGCTTCCAGCCGCGTTGGCCGATGTGGAGGCTGGTGGGGTGGAACTCCGAGTGGACCCAACCGAACGGTGCCACCGTCGCCCCGGCCGAGCGGGCCTCGGCGGCGCGGGCGATCCGGTCAAGGGCGTCCTCGACGTCATCGGCATCCTGCCACCGTTCCTCCTTGCGGAGTTGATCGAGGTGATCCAGGGCTCGGCTTGGCAGTGTGCGCAGCCGTTCCTGATCGAGGACCGGCAGTGCGGCAGCCGTAGGGGTGCGGTGGAGGACCACGGCCGCTGCGGCACCGTCGAGGTCGTCGGCCTCTCGGACGGCGGGACCGAGGTCTTCCAACAGCATGCCGAGCCAGCCGCCCACGACGGCGGAGGCGTGGACCTGCGGGACCGGGACGCCGTGGGAGTGGGCCAGGCGGAGGGCCCGGTCCTCGTTGTCGAACGGCTTCTTGGCGTACTTGAAGATGGTGGTGGTGCCGTCCGGGAAGGTCAGACGCTCGATGCCCGACATGGACCACACGCGCACCTTCTCGCGCGTTGGGGCGGATCGTCCGGCGATGGTGAGCAGGTTGTCCAGGAGATCGGCGTTGAGGTTCGCGTCCATGCGGGGGCTCCGGTATGGGGTTGGAGGCGTCCGGGGCGGGCGAGTGGTGACGGCCCGCCCCGGAGCCTGGTCGAAGGGGACTACGCGGCAGGGCTCACGCGGTGGGCGTAGACCTGCTCGATCCAGCCGGCCTTGAAGGCAGCGAGGTCGTCTCGGAAAACGGCCATCGACGCACCGTAGGGCGCCACGACACCGCCGGACTGGTCCGGCACGGACTGGCAACCGTGCACCAGCCGGCCGCCGAGGGCGGCGTGGGCCTTGATGGACTCGATGCGGCGGTGCTCGTTGAACCAGCCACCGTGGTAAACCTCGTCGAGCAGCCCGCCCATCTCCTCGTCCAGGTCGAAGACGACGGAGGTGGCGGCGGGGAAGAACCAGCACGGGCCGACGTTGGAGATGCGCCCGTCCAGCTCCACCTTGTTCAGCGTCATCAGCGTGGCGGCCTCGCGCAGCATCCGCAGGTGCTCCGCCGTGATCTGCGGCAGGCCGAGGCCGGCCAGGTGCTCGTCACGGAACAGGTACGCGTACACCTCGTACGCGGTATGGAGGACCAGGCCCGCATCCGCCGTGGAACGTCCATGGGCCTTGATGAAGTCGAGGGCAAGCTGCTCGACCGCACTCTCGGCCGTCTCATCCACCTCCAGGAGCTGGGACTTGACCAGCTCCCAGTCGGCGACGAGCCAGGAGTGGGACTCGAAGCGGAAGAAGTACTCGGCCGGGTCGATGGTGATGCGCCGGTCCTCGACCTGGATGCCGGGCAGGCGGCTCCAGCGCTCGTCGAACGCCTCGGGCAACTCGACCGTGATGGCCGTCGTGTCGATCGTCTCGATGGTGGTCACCGTGTCTCCGTCTCTGTTCGGCCGGTTTCAGGCACAGGGCGGCCCGAAGCCGGTGTAGGCGTACGGAACTTCGGGAAGCCGCCCGGCCCAAGGGGGAGCCTGGATCACGGTCGCGCCGTTCCGGGCGGCTGGTGATTAGTGAACCCTCCCTCACGCACAGTGGGTACGGTTAGCGGGAGTTGAAGCGGTATACGCGGTTTACAGCTCCGGATCGGAGGCGATCGTGGCAGCGCAGAGAGCACCCAACTCCCGCCTGCGCGAGGCGATCAATGCGATCGGCTGCACCTACGAGACCCTGGCCAAGGACGTGCGACGCGTCGCCGCGGAAAACGGCGAGATCGTCCAGACCAACAAGTCGGCCATCTCCCACTGGGTAAACGGCATCCGCCAGCCCACCGGCCACACCGGCCAGTACCTCGCCGAAGCCCTGTCCCGCCGAGCAGGCCGCACCATCACCCAAACCGAGATCGGCCTGCGCCCAGCCGACGCCGAAGCGCCAACGGAATCGGATCCGGTCCTCGCCGCCACCGACCTCGGCCGCGCCGACGTCGAACGTCGCCGCTTCCTCGCGGTAGCCGCGTTCACCACTGCCGGCGTCGCCATGCCACTCGCCTACGACCATGAGGTCACCGCTCGCATGCTCCGCGCACGCACCGGCACGGCCCTGGTCGGAGTAGAGGACGTGGACGTCGTACGCCAGATCACCACCGCCTTCAGCGCGGCCGACGAACGCCTCGGTGGCGGCCACGGCCTGACCACCGTCACCGCCTACCTCGCCGACACCGCAGCCCCCATGCTCCACGGACGCTTCCCCAACGAAGCCTTACGCCAAGCCGCCTTCAGCGCCGTCGCCGAACTCGCCTACCTGGCCGGCTGGAAGCACCACGACCTCGGCCAGGAAGGCGCCGCCCAGCGCTACTACCAGGTTGGCTACCAACTCGCCTACGAAGCCGACCCCCACGGCCACGCCGCCTGGATGATGCGCGCCCTCGCCCACCAGGCCCTCAGCCTCAAACAGTCCCACCACTGCGTCGACCTCGTCGAAGGCGCTCTCGCCCGCGGTCTCGGCCATGTCGACGGCCAGACCGAAGCCCTCCTCCACATCACCCACGCCCGCGCCTACGCCGCCATTGGCGAGAAACCTGCCGCAGCCCGCGCCCTCCTCGCAGCCGAAGACGCCCTCCTCCGCGACGACGGGCCGCAGCCCAGCTACTCCCGCGTCAGCGGCCCAGCCGCCGGCACCGTCGCCAGCCACACCGCACGTACCCTGACCGACCTCGCCGACCACATCGGCACCGAACAACAGCACCGCGACGCCCTCATCCGCTGGGACCCTCAGAAGTACAAGCGCGTCCATGCCCTCACCTACGCCGACCTCGGCGACAGCCTCGCCGCCCAGGCCCGCGCCGACGAGGCCGTCGCCGCTTGGTCGCAAGCCCTGACCCTCATGGAAGGCATGACGTCCGACCGGACGCGCAAGGCGATCACATCGCTCAGATCCACTCTCGCCGTCTACCAGCGGCGCAAAGTGCCGGGCGCAGCCGAACTCGCCCGCCGCGCACGAGAAGCACTCGCCTAACATGCCCATCGACCCGGCCGACGAAGGGACCACCGTGGCTCAGCCGACAACCGACGATCAGCCCAAAGCGCTCAAGCCCGCCCTCGACTCCATGACCCTGCTGGTCGCCGCCGTCATCGTCCACGACAAGGCCACCAACCGCGTCGTCCTCCTCCAGCGCAGCCAGAACGCCAAGTTCGCCCAGGGCATGTGGGACCTCCCCGTCGGCAAAAGCGAACCCGGAGAACCGATTACCGAGACCGCCGTCCGCGAGCTCTACGAGGAGACGGGGCTAACGGTTAAGCCAGAGTCCCTGAAGGTCGCCCACATCATCCACGGCGCCTGGGGCGTCGAAGCCCCCAACGGCTTCCTCACCGTCGTCTTCGCCGCCCACGATTGGACCGGCGAACCCGAAAACCGCGAACCGCGCAAGCACGCACAGGTCCGCTGGGTCGACGTCGACGCCATCCCCGAGAACTTTGTCGAAACCACCTCAAGCGCTCTACAGCGGCATCTCGCGGGAGGCCCGGAGGTCTCCCTTGACGGCTGGCGATAGAGCCCGCTGCCCCGGAGACGTCGACAGCGGCCCACGACAATCCACATGGTTCACGACCACGCCCGCCCTGCGCGCTCGGTACCGCCGGGAGCGCGGTTCCGGGCGCGGAACGAATGAGCCACGGATCAACTAGAACTCAGACCAGTCAGTTCTCCCCTGCCCCTAATTCAGCGCCGCGCCAGGCGTCCCCCCTTCGCGCGAATCCGCCGATAGCGGGTCCGATGAAAGGTGCTGTGGCGTCACAATCTCATCTCTCAGGGCTCGCAGGCTCTGAGCACGTTCCGGCTGACCGTAGCGGTCAAATATATGAGCCAGGCTGGTGACCAGGTGCTGTTGAGCGTCTCCGGGCAGGTCCCGCACGAAGTCCTGTAGCAGCACAGCCACTTGTACCCATGCGTTGTGTGGAGCATAAGAAGCCGCAGAGGCAACAAGCCTTTCAACCCGTGTCACAGTTTCCGTGTCGATGGCCTCAGGGTGGTCGAGGAACCAGTAGGCGAAAGCCAGAGATGGGTCGCTGAGTAGGGCATCACGCAGATCTTGAGCTCGTTGGAGGCGATGTTGGTCGTCGCGGGCACGTCGTTCAGCCTGGTGCTGGTCGCGTAGGAGACGGTTGATGTCGGCGGCTTGGTGAGGGTCGGCAGTCAGCTGGACGCGCGCCCATAGCAGTCGGACGGGGGCGCCCGGCATGTCGGCAGCCTGGCCCAGGCGGCTATTGATGGCTGCTTGGGCAGCCGCCTCCTGGCTGAGCTGCCGTTTTCCAGCGATTCCCTGGGCCACGTTCAGCACATGGGTGGCGGCCGCGTCATGCGGATTCTGGTGCCGATGACGTCCAGGCAGGTCCTGCCAGGCACCGGTGAAGTGCGCCTCGAAGTGATATCCGGGGGTTCGGCTGGGCAGGGTGCAGCTCAAAACCAGTCTGCCGTGACGCCGCCGACGCCACGACTTGCTAGGCCACTGGGGCATGCGGCTCAGAGATGGGGGCAGCTGGGTCAGCGCGGTTCAGGACAACGACCAACTGGTCCCGCAGGCGCTCCTGCACGGTAGACGAATGCGAAGACTGTACGGGCGCCCAGGCGTAGAGCAGGCGGTGGAGAGAGAGAAAGCGGTCGGCCACATAGACGGGATCGGTCTGCGGTTGATAGACGGCGTACTGGAGGATGGCCAGGATCGGCTCACGCAAATCAGAGTGCGCGACTGCCGCGTCCATCCAAACGTTGAGTGCCTTCCCAAGGGGCTTTTGGAGAGTCACGCTGTTGTCCAGCAAGCCTCGCCAGCGGGCAGCATGCCAGCCCCCGTGGGCGTCCTCGCGTGCTGCGGTCAGCAGGACGGGGCGGCCATCTTCAGTGGTGCGTGCGGCTAGGTGAACGAACGCGTGGTGGGCGGCGGTACGGCGACCTTCCTGTGTACTGGCAGCCCACTCCTTGAGCCTTTCCTGGATGGCCTGCCGCTGTTTGGGCTGGTCCCACAGCACAGTCAGCGCTTGTCCGACCGTGCCGAGAACCTCCTCCTTTTCGGTGTGGGCTGCCAGTTCGGTCAACCTCAAAAGCATCATGGTCGGGTAGGCAGCGGCGAGACGTTCGCACGCCTTGGCCAGCGCCACCTTGAGGCGAGGCGGAACTTCCTCGTCGCCGCGGCGGGCCCAGGTTAGGTAGACCGTGCAGGCGCGGCGACTGGTCTCGGGGTCAAGAGCTGCTGCGGTGAGGAGGTCACAAGCCTGCTCGGGAAGGGACTCAGCCCACTGCTCGGCGATCTCACGCAGTAGCTTTGTGGTGCGCTTGCGGTGCATGTAGTCCAGCGCCCAGCCAATCACCCGGTCAGCTAGCTGGTCAGTGATCTTATTTGGCAGATCCTTGTCGTTGGTCTGCGCCGCGGTCCAGCGAGTGAAGTTCTTGATGAGATGGGGACGGTCAGCCCAGAAGTAGTCGACGATGGCCTCGGCGAAGCGAGGCCGGCGGAAGGCGATGGTGTCCTCTTCCGTCAGGTCGGCTTCGATGGCATCGGTCAGGGCGATGACGCCTAGGCCCTGCTGGCCGGTGTGAGGTGCAGGAGTCTCGCCCAGAGCGCGGGCGAGGGCATCGGCAGCTTCGTACACCATCTCCGTCGGGGCACCCTCCAAGACAGATGCAGCGAGGAGGTAGTTGCGGTGGGCGCTATCGCCGTGTTCGTTGTGCCACTCCAACAGCCGGGTGCGCCAGTCTTCCGCTGCCGCGACGACATGGTCGACCAACTCCTCGAAGGACTGTTCCGTCTCCTCTTCAAGGCGTTCGGCCTCCCGGATGATGTGGGCCCACTCGACCACTCCAGCCGGTACTAGGTCCTTGATGCCCTCGGTGATCTTTTCGGCGTTGAGCCAACGATCCGCTTCCACCGGCGGCGCGACCCTCTCCAGGTGGGCTCGCAGGACCTGCTCAGAGTCGGGATACGCGAGTTCATGGTCGAGGTCGGTGGTTCCCTTGGCGGCTCGTTCCCAGGCTTCGGTGCTGATGAGGACGGCCAGGTAGGAGTCGGAGTCCTGAAGATGTGGGGCGTCCTCAGCCAGGGCGGGGCCGATCCCCGAGTGGCGTTTATCCCCCTCGTCACGCAGGTCCAGGATCCAGCCGGTGTTCTTACCCTGCAGCCCCTCGGCGCCGTTGAAGGGCTCCCCAGGTTCGCGCCGCACCTGTCGAATACATGTGCCCACCTTCTGGTGAAGGGCGTCCAGGGCAGCGGTGTAGCGGCCAGCACCCTCCGGGCCGTGCAGCACGAGCACATTCCCCCGAGAGAGAATGCCGGTCAGCGCAGCCCGCTCCTCAGGGGGCCGTTCGTAGGTTGCCAGACGCTGGGCGATCCAGTCCGGGTTCAGCAGGTCACCACGCAACCGGTGGATCTCCTGAGCGATCTGGACGCCGATAGCAACGCCGTAGTTACGTCCGAATCGCTGCTCCACCGAAACATGAGGGTCGTAGTCGGCAGCCGAGCCACCCTCCGCGTCCGGAATTTCCTCCTCCCGCTCAGCCCTCGACGGCTCGCGCGGACCTTCGGGAGCCGCCTGGCCGTCGGGAGAGGGGGCACCCTGAGTAGACGTCGGCGGCTCGGAGTCGTCCGCCGAAGGCTGCCCGCCCCCTGCGGAGGGCCTTGGAGTGCTCGCCGGAGAAGGGCCTTCGAAGCCAGAAGATGGAGTGTCGCTCAAGTCTTCCCGGGCGTTGGGCGGAGCGGAAGGGCTCGGCGGCGTGTCAGGCTGAGGCGGGGTTGCGGTGTCGCTCTCGGTGGTCATTCCTACATCTCGCAGACGGCTGACGGGCACTGACATTCCGACGTACGGGGCGTTTATGACGGCCGTGGGCCGCCGATTCGGCGCGCGCGCATGCCGATGTTGACGCCGCCCTGTTCCACGGTGCCGATTTCCTGAATCACACTGGCTTCTCCAGTGATCTCATCGGCGTGCATTCCGGTCTGCTGGCCCGCGACGCGGTCGGTGTGCTGGCGCACGAAGGGCCCCGATTCCTGACGTTCTTCGCCAACGAAAGTCAGGCGCTGGCCGTAGATTTCCTCCAAATTGCCGCGAAGCCGTCCCAACGCTTGCAGTAGCGGAGCATCAGTCAGGTCGATGCGCGCGCTCCCCCGGTGGTACACGCTCAACTCGCTGCGCAGCTGTTCCAACTCCTGCCGACGTGCGGCGAGCTGGCCGACATCGACCTGTAGCGGGAGGGTGAGGGTGCCGGTCAGTTCGGCAGGAATCTCCGGATCGGGCTCCGAGGCAGCGCCGCGATCCAAAAGCCGTTCGAGACGCTGATAGAGGAACGTCATAGTGGGGGTCAGTCCGGCGCCGATCACAGCAGACAAGGCGGAAAAATCCGTCACGGTACTCCCAGGATGCCGAGGCGGCCAGGTCATTCAAACGGATTCTCGCCGCCATCCCGCGCCGCTCTCTACTCACTTGCGGGAACTGGCTTAAAATTGCACCTCGCCAGCTATTGGGTCGAAGCCTGAGATACCCCTATTCAAGGATGCAGCAGACATATGGGCCACCGGGTTAGCTGCGGACGATGTGGCCTGGGTTTGCGGCCGCAGGTGATCTTGCGGCGGGCCTAGATGGTGCTGTTGTCCGCGCATGGCATGTTGCCGAGGTGACGTTCAACCAGCCTCGACCGGTTTCGGGGTGTAATCCAGAATCTCAGCGCCGACAGCTTCGAGGCGCCCTATCTGGCAGCTGAAGGCAGGCTCTGACGGGTCCGCCACCCCTGCCCGTGTGGCGACCGCAATCCGTTTCATCGCGCGAGTGAGGGCCGCCACCTCCTCCCGGAGATGGCGGCCCTCACTCGCGTATCTGATTGTGGGTCAGGCGCCGAGACGGCCGGTGCACACCCGGTGCACAAGACCCTGGAAAACAGCTGGGAACAGCGAGCACTGTCGAGCAGTGTTTTCCCAGGTCATAGCAGGTTTCCGAGCCTCAGGCCCAGCTCACCCGACCCCACCCTTTAGATGTCGAAGTACAGCTCGAACTCGTGCGGGTGCGGGCGGAGTTGGATCGGGGCGATCTCGTTGGTGCGCTTGTAGTCGATCCAGGTCTCGATCAGGTCGGAGGTGAAGACGCCGCCCTGCTGGAGGTACTCGTTGTCCTCTTCGAGGGCGTCGAGGACCGCGGGGAGGGAGGTCGGGACCTGGGGGACGCCCGCGTGCTCCTCCGGGGCGAGCTCGTAGAGGTCCTTGTCGATCGGCTCGGCCGGCTCGATCTTGTTCTTGACGCCGTCGAGGCCGGCGAGGAGGAGGGCCGAGAAGGCGAGGTAGGGGTTGGACGACGGGTCCGGGGCGCGGAACTCGACGCGCTTGGCCTTCGGGTTGGAGCCCGTGATCGGGATGCGCATGGCGGCGGAGCGGTTGCGCTGCGAGTAGACCAGGTTGACCGGGGCCTCGAAGCCGGGGACCAGGCGGTGGTAGGAGTTCACGGTCGGGTTGGTGAACGCCAGCAGCGACGGGGCGTGCTTGAGGATGCCGCCGATGTAGTAGCGGGCGGTGTCCGACAGACCCGCGTAGCCCTGCTCGTCGTAGAAGAGCGGCTGGCCGCCCTGCCACAGGGACTGGTGGACGTGCATGCCGGAGCCGTTGTCGCCGAAGATCGGCTTGGGCATGAAGGTGGCGGTCTTGCCGTTGCGCCAGGCGACGTTCTTGACGATGTACTTGAACAGCATCAGGTCGTCGGCGGCGGCGAGCAGGGTGTTGAACTTGTAGTTGATCTCCGCCTGGCCGGCGGTGCCGACCTCGTGGTGCTGGCGCTCGACCTGGAGGCCGGACTTCTCCAGCTCCAGGGAGATCTCGGCGCGCAGGTCGGCGAAGTGGTCGACCGGCGGGGCCGGGAAGTAACCGCCCTTGTAGCGGACCTTGTAGCCGCGGTTGTCCTCGCGGGCACCGGTGTTCCAGGCGCCGGCCTCGGAGTCGATGTGGTAGAAGCCCTGGTTCGCGGAGGTCTCGAAGCGGACCGAGTCGAAGACGTAGAACTCCGCCTCCGGGCCGAAGAACGCGGTGTCCGCGATGCCGGTGGAGGCGAGGTACGCCTCGGCCTTCTTGGCGATGTTGCGCGGGTCGCGGCTGTACTGCTCGCCCGTGATCGGGTCGTGGATGAAGAAGTTGATGTTGAGGTGCTTCTCCTGGCGGAACGGGTCCACACGGGCCGTCGACAGGTCCGCGCGCAGCGCCATGTCGGACTCGTGGATCGCCTGGAAGCCGCGGATCGACGAACCGTCGAACGCCAGGTCCTCGCTCGGGTCGAACGCCGCGGCGGGGATCGTGAAGTGCTGCATCACGCCCGGCAGGTCGCAGAAACGGACGTCGACGAACTTCACGTCCTCATCCGCGATGAACTTCTTCGCGTCGTCGGCGTTCTGGAACATCCAACTCCTCCTAGCCCGGTCACCGCTCGGCGGACGCGGGGTTGCGACTCGGAGCGCGACCATGTGCGGGGCGCGCTCGCCCGACCATAGGCAGGCGGGATTTCCCAAGCATGACCCATTTGTTTCGCCGAGGTTAACCGGCACGCGGTCGATCTCACCCCCCAGTGTGCGCCTCCGGGAGGCCGTTGCGGCAGCCCACGAAGGGGCGTTCGCGAGGCAGCGGCCGGCGCCGGGTGCGGGAACCCGCCGCCCGGGGAACGTATGCGGTCGCAGTACCGTGGACGGGTGGACAACAGGCAAGCAATCGGATCGTGGATGTCCGGGCCCCGGGCGGCGGCCGAGGACATGGGTGTCGACTTCGGGTACCGCGGGCAACGGCTCGGGTTGCCGGAGGAGGGCCCGGGCTCGATCGCGCGGGTCGGCCGGCGCTTCGGCGCGCTCTTCATCGACTGGGCGCTCTGCCTGCTCATCGCGTACGGGCTGCTCAGCGGCGGCAAGGCGCAGTCGACGAGCAACTGGGCGCTGGCGGTCTTCGCGGTGATGAGCGTGCTGACCGTCGGGACCATCGGCTGCACCCCCGGCAAGCGGTTGCTCGGGCTGCGGGTGGTCGCCGAGGGCGGCGGCCGGATCGGCCTGCTGCGGGTGGTGTTGCGGACGGTGCTGCTGGTGCTGGTGATCCCCGCGGTGATCTGGGACCGGGACGGCCGGGGCCTGCACGACCGACTCGGCCGCGCGGTCCAGGTACGGATCTGATCGCCGTCCGGGCAGTCGGGATCTGACCCACCTCCGGGCAGTACGGACCTGATCCAGGCGCCCGGGCAGTACGGACTTGATCCGCGCGCCCGACGACGGCCAGCGATTCCGATGACGGTCGGTCAGCGCGCCTGACGACGCCCCTAGCGCCCCGACGACGAGCGCGGGCGCCAACTCGCCCCCGCATACGTCTCCCCACACATACGTCTGCGCCCCGAAACCGACCGTCGGTCTCGGGGCGCAGACGCATAGGTGTGTACGGGGCAGGCAGCGCGTCAGCGCATCTTGCCGCCGCCCTTCGGCATCCGCATGCCCTTCGGCATCGGCCCCTTCGGGAGCGTTCTCCCAGGTGGCTTTCGCGTTCACTCTGCGCGCATGGTCACGGACCTGGGGAGTGTCGAGGCAGACGGGTGCCGACCGGTGCCGGCAGCCCCGTCTCGACGCGGTGTCGATGACGGGGCGGTGTTCACCACTGCTCGGTCCCCATGAAGCCCGCATCCGCGCTGTCGTCCGCGCCGAAGGCGGCGGCGGTCGGGTCGAACCCGGGGGGCGAGTCCTTCAGGGCCAGGCCCATGCCGGCCAGCTTCGCCTTGACCTCGTCGATCGACTTCGCGCCGAAGTTGCGGATGTCGAGCAGGTCCGCCTCGGAGCGCGCCACGAGCTCACCCACGGAGTGGATGCCCTCGCGCTTGAGGCAGTTGTAGGAGCGGACGGTGAGCTCCAGCTCCTCGATCGGCAGCGCCAGGTCGGCGGCGAGCGCGGCGTCCGTCGGGGACGGGCCCATGTCGATGCCCTCGGCGTCGATGTTCAGCTCACGGGCGAGGCCGAACAGCTCCACCAGGGTCTTGCCGGCCGAGGCCATGGCGTCGCGCGGACGCATCGCCTGCTTGGTCTCGACGTCGACGATCAGCTTGTCGAAGTCGGTGCGCTGCTCGACACGGGTCGCCTCGACCTTGTACGTGACCTTGAGCACCGGCGAGTAGATCGAGTCGACCGGGATCCGGCCGATCTCCTGGCCGACCTGCTTGTTCTGGACGGCGGAGACGTAGCCGCGACCGCGCTCGACGGTCAGCTCCATCTCCAGCTTGCCCTTGCCGTTCAGCGTGGCCAGGACCAGGTCGGGGTTGTGCACCTCGACACCGGCCGGCGGCGCGATGTCCGCGGCGGTGACGACGCCGGGGCCCTGCTTGCGCAGGTACATCACGACCGGCTCGTCGTGCTCGGAGGAGACGACGAGCTGCTTGATGTTGAGGATCAGGTCGGTGACGTCTTCCTTGACGCCGGGCACGGTGGTGAACTCGTGCAGGACACCGTCGATGCGGACGCTGGTGACAGCAGCGCCAGGGATCGACGACAGGAGGGTGCGGCGGAGAGAGTTGCCGAGGGTGTAGCCGAAGCCCGGCTCCAGCGGCTCGATGACGAACCGGGAGCGGAACTCGTCAACGACCTCTTCGGTCAACGAGGGACGCTGAGCAATCAGCATGTACGGATCAGATCCTTCTTTTGTGGCCGCCCACTATTTGACGCCGTGGACACCACGAAGAGTACGGGCGACTCGGCCTCCTACGAGGCTGACCCGCTCTTCCGTCCAGCCAGTCTGCTGGCCGGTGGGCTCAGTTCCGCCGGGGTTGGCTCCGATGGCAAGCTACGCGTGCGCCTGGAAGGCCAGGCCGCCAGCGCAGTTCGTGGGTGCATACTGAGGGCGATGACAAAGCCTGATGCACCGAAGCGTCATTTGCCCACCAGCCCCTTCAACGCCCCGGTCACGCCGGTTCCCAAGCACTTCGCTGTGGGCGACCAGGTCACACACGACATGTACGGCCTCGGCCGGGTAACCGGCATCGAGGACGGAATCGCGGCGCTCGTGGATTTCGGCTCGACGAGCATGCGGATCTTGAGCCCGTACCACAAGATGACCAAGCTGTAGGCCGCTGTGCCCGGTCACGGCACGCCAGGCCCCTTGGGGGACCTGTAGCGAAAGGGAAAGCTCTCATCGACCTGACGTCGATGTTCTCCGCGCCGGAAGGGGAGCCCTGCTGTGCCGCTGGAGCATCGCCGCCCCTGACGGCAAATCCCTTGTAGGGCCTCGTCCTTGAGCTTGACGGGGTTGGCGGCACCCACCCGGAGATTCGGCGGAGGACGAACCTGGTCAAGAGGGCGATCACGGCCCGCTACACCCCAGCCGCCCGGAGTCGTCCCAGGTCAGACAGTGCCTATCCCCGTGGCGGCTGACCGTGCTCCGGATACGTGGGGTGCGCCTCGGTTCTGGCCGTGATCGCTGCCTTGACGCGGCGCGCGAGTCTGGGGATCAACAGCTTCATTGAGGTTGTCCACAAGGCGGAACTCGGCCGCTAGCAGTTCATCGGACGCGAGCTTGATCCCGGCGAGTTCGCCCGGGGAGAGCTGCCCGCCATCGAACACGTACAGAACTCTGTCGCCCTCGGCCTCGCTCGGAGCCCAGTCGATGACCAGCAGTGGTCCGATGCCCGGAGTGATGCCCCAGCGTGCCAAGGATCTACAGGAGATCGGGCAGAGGGTGAACGCTCGTCTCGAAGACTCCGGTGAGGAGCGGCAGGTGGAGTTCATGGGGCTGCTCAGCGCCGAGATCGTACTTGGTGGGCCCCGCCGAACCTGGAGGGCTTGGAGTGCCCGATCGGGCGTTGGTTCCGCGAGAACGGCCGCCTGGTGCCGATGCTTTGTGACCACACCTGGGAACTGGTGATGGCCTCGGAGAACTTTCCCCATGGGGGACGGTCCCTCGCCAGAGGGGCGGGCCCGCGCCCCGAACGATCCTTGAGGCTTTCCTGAAGAAAGCCCAAACCGGGGCCGCCCGGCCCGAGTTGAACGCCGAGTGCGGCTCTACGGGACTCATCGGGCGCTGGAGGTGCTGGGTGGCCTCTGGCCGATGGGAACGCGTCACGGAGGCCCTGAAGGGCGCGGAGGGCCTTCCTGCCGCGCCCCGTTACCCTCTCCCGTCAATGGTCCTGACGGGAGAGGTGAAGACAGGCGTCATCCTCGCGGCGAGTGTCCTCGCATGCCACGCCCAGGAATCGGCCCCTTCGGGACGGGCATGTTGCTCATCAGGTCGCCGAGGGCGCGCAGGCGGTCGTTGACGGCCGTCACCTGGGCGCCGGGGAGGACGCGCGGGAGCTTCAGCAGGTGGGTGCGGAGCTTCTTGAGCGGGACCTGGCCGTCGCCGTCGCCGACGATGACGTCGTGCACCGGGGCGTCCGCGACGGTGCGCGCCATCCGCTTCTTCTCGGCGGCCAGCAGGCCGCGCAGCCGGTTCGGGTTGCCCTCGCCGACCAGGACGATGCCGGCCTTGCCGACGGCGCGGTGCACCACGTCCTGGCTGCGGTTCATCGCGACCGCGGGGGTCACCGTCCAGCCGCGGCCGACGTTCTCCAGGACGGCGGCCGCCGCACCGGGCTGGCCCTCCATCTGCCCGAAGGCCGCCCGCTCCGCGCGCCGGCCGAAGATGATCGCCATCGCGAGGAACGCCAGGACGAAGCCCAGGACGCCCGCGTAGACGGGGTGGCCGATCAGGAAGCCGATGGTGAGGAGCACGCCGAAGACGACGATGCCCGTGCCAGCGACGACAAGACCGACCTTGGAATCGACCCGACGGGTCATCTTGTAGGTCAGGGCGATCTGCTTCAGTCGCCCGGGGTTCTCAGCGCCGCCAGCGCCGGTTGAGTTTGCCTTCCTCGCCATACAGCGAAGTTTACGTGGCGTGCGGACGGCCGGTGGCCGCGGCCTCCAGGACGTACTCGGCGTCGTACCGGTCCTTGGCGCGGCGGCGGTCCTCCAGGACCGACGTCCAGGCGTTGCGGCGGGCGGTGCGCTGGCCGCCGCGGAGCAGGACGGCCTCGATGGCACGCAGGGCACCGGTGACGGAGGGGATGGGGCGGGCGGTGGCGCGAAGCGGCGCGGCCTCCATGGTGATGGTCTCCCTCGGACGAACGGAAGCGAACAGGGGGCGGGTGGGAGGTGTCGAACGGTGCGTGCATCCATCGTCACCGAAGGGTGTTACCAACGGATGACCTGCCGGTCAAACACCTATGAAACGTTGACGCGGCCCCCACACCCCCCTGCCGGGGGGAGTGCGGGGCCGCGTCTCCCAAGCATGTGCCACGCTTCACAAGTTGGCGCGCCGGGCGCGTCAAACCGCCTGACTGGACGCCTCGACCTCGCGCCGCTCGATCGCCTGCTGGTACAGGCGGCCGGCGCGGTAGGAGGAGCGGACCAGCGGGCCGGACATGACGCCGGCGTAGCCGATCTCCTCGGCCTCCTCCTTGAGCTCCACGAACTCCTGGGGCTTGACCCAGCGCTCGATGGGGTGGTGGCGCACGGAGGGGCGCAGGTACTGGGTGATCGTGATCAGCTCGCAGCCCGCCTCGTGCAGGTCGGCCAGCGCCTGGCTGATCTCCTCGCGGGTCTCGCCCATGCCCAGGATCAGGTTGGACTTGGTGACCAGGCCGGCCTCGCGGGACTGGGTGATGACGTCGAGCGACCGCTCGTAGCGGAAGCCGGGGCGGATCCGCTTGAAGATCCGCGGGACCGTCTCGACGTTGTGGGCCAGCACCTCGGGACGGGAGGAGAAGACCTCGGCGAGCTGCTCGGGGATCGCGTTGAAGTCGGGGATGAGGAGCTCGACGCCGGTGTCGGGCATCGCGGCGTGGATCTGGCGGACGGTCTCGGCGTAGAGCCAGGCGCCGCCGTCCTCCAGGTCGTCGCGGGCGACGCCGGTGATGGTGGCGTACTTCAGGCCCATGGTCTGCACGGACTCGGCGACCCGGCGGGGCTCGTCGCGGTCCAGCGCCTGCGGCTTGCCGGTGTCGATCTGGCAGAAGTCGCAGCGGCGGGTGCACTGGTCACCGCCGATGAGGAAGGTCGCCTCGCGGTCCTCCCAGCACTCGAAGATGTTGGGACACCCCGCCTCCTGGCAGACCGTGTGCAGGCCCTCGCTCTTGACCAGGCCCTGGAGGTGGTTGTACTCGGGACCCATTTTCGCCCGGGTCTTGATCCACTCGGGCTTGCGCTCGATGGGGGTCTGACTGTTGCGGACCTCCAGGCGCAGCATCTTGCGTCCGTCGGGTGCGACTGCGGACACGTCGGCTCCCTAACAACTTCGATTCTTCGACGTACACCAGGGTACGCCCGTCAATTCGCACGCAGATCCGCGTGCGGGTCGTGCTCGGCCAACCTCCGGGGGGAGGAGGGCATTCCCGCGGGCCGGACCGCGGGGCGGGGGTCAGAGCGCGCGCGGGAGGAGCTCGGCGTTCTCCAGGACGTCCCGCAGGTGTTTCTCGACGACCGGGAGGACCTCGGCGATGGTGATCTCGCGGCCCAACTCGCTGGAGAGCGAGGCGACACCGGCGTCCCGGATGCCGCAGGGCACGATCTTGTCGAACGAGGTGGTGTCCGGATTCACATTGAGGGCGAAGCCGTGCATGGTGACGCCCTTGGCGACGCGGATGCCGATGGCGGCCAGCTTGCGGTCCTCGCGGCGCTGGCCGGCGTTGGACGGCGCGTACTCCGGGCCGTTCAGCCGCGGGTCGAAGAGCTCGTCGGTGGCCCGCGGGTCGAAGTCGAGCTGGAGGCCGCCCAGGGCCGGCCGTTGCTCGACCGGGTCGCCCAGGACCCACACGCCACTGCGGCCCTCGACGCGGGTGCCCTCGACGCCGAAGTCGGCGCAGACCCGGATCAGGGCCTCCTCCAGCCGGCGCACGTGTGCGACCACGTCGACCGGGCGCGGCAGCTTCTGGATCGGGTAGCCGACCAGTTGGCCGGGGCCGTGCCAGGTGATCTTCCCGCCGCGGTCCACGTCGACGACCGGGGTGCCGTCCAGCGGCCGCTCGTCGTCGGAGGTGCGCCGCCCCGCCGTGTAGACGGCCCGGTGCTCCAAGAGCAGGCAGGTGTCGGGGATCTCGTCGGCGAAGCGGGCGGCGTGGATCCTGCGCTGCTCCTGCCAGGCCGGTTCGTACTCGACGGCGTCCGCGCCGAAGCCCAGACGGACGAAGCGCAGCCCCTCGGGTGCGGGGGTCTCCCCCCGAGAGATCGCAGTCACGGCAGCTCCCCTTCGAACCTTGTCGCAGTTCCATGCGACGTCGCGTGCCTCTTTCGGGGCACTTCCGATTGCCTCTCGCGCCCATGCCACTGTACGGCCGCCGTGTGCGCCCCCAGCACGGGGCCGGTGCGCCGTGCGGCCGCCGACGCGCCTGTGACGTGCTCACACGATCGGATGAACGCGGGTCAGAGGCGGCGAGAACGGCGCCGAAGGCCGTTACATTCACGCCGTTCCACAAGGGCGAAGAGCATGCCGGACGGGGTCAGTCGAGCCCGGCGGCCCGGCCCGGAAGGCAGGAGACCGGAAAAGCTGATGACGGAACGACCCCCGCACCACACGCCCAATCGGCAGCTCGCCGCGCTCATCGCCGAGGCGGGCTTCTCCAACGCAGGGCTGGCCAGACGGGTTGATCAACTGGGCATCGAGCACGGCCTCGACCTGCGCTACGACAAGACCTCGGTGACGCGTTGGCTGCGCGGGCAGCAGCCCAGAGGCACCACCCCCGCCCTGATCGCGGAGGTCTTCACCCGCCGGCTGGGGCGCCGGCTGTCCGCCCAGGACCTCGGCCTGGACGCCTGTGCGCCGGTGTACGCGGGGCTGGAGTTCGCCTCGGTCCCGACCGAGGCGGTGGACATCGTCAGCGGGCTGTGGCGCAAGGACTCCGGCAGCCATGCCGAGCTCCGCAAGATCGCGTTCACCCCGGCCGGGCTGGTGGTGCCGAGCCGGGACTGGCTGATCGGCCGGCCCGACGAACGGGTCGCGCACGGCGACCAGTCGGTCGAGGACCGGGTGCCCCTCCAGGGCCGGCCGTTGGCGGTGCCCCGGCAGCGCCAGACCGAGCGGGTGGACCGCGTCCAGGGCAGCCGGGTCACCTCCGGCGACATCGCGGCGCTGCGCTCGGTCGGTGAGCTGTTCCGCGCCCTGGACCACGCCTACGGCGGCGGCCACGCCCGTCAGGCGCTGGTGCGCTATCTGGAGCACGAGGCCGAGCCGATGCTCCGCGGCACCTACGGGGAGGCGGTCGGCCGCCGGCTGTTCGCGGCCGCCGCCGACCTGACCCGGCTGGCCGGCTGGACCTCCTACGACATCGCCGCGCACGGCCTGGCGCAGCGGTACTTCGTCCAGGCGCTGCGGCTCTCCCAGGCAGCCGGGGACCGGGCGTACGGCGCCTACGTCCTGGTGACGATGAGCCGGCAGGCGGTCTATCTGGGCCACGGCAGGGAGGCCGTCCAACTGGCGCGCGTCGCCCAACAGGGCGTCGGCAGCAGCGTCCCGCCCACGGTGCAGGCGCTGTTGCACGCCGCCGAGGCGCGCGGCCACGGTGTGCTGGGCGAGGTCCGGGCCTGCACGGCCGCGCTGGCCCGCGCCGAACGGTCCCTGGAGAGCGCCCGCCCCGGGGACGACACCCCGTACTGGGCGCGCTTCTTCGACGAGGCACAGCTCGCCGACGAGCTCGCGCACTGCCACCGCGATCTTCAGCAGTACCGCGCCGCCTCCCAGCACGCCGAGCGCTCCCTGCAACTGCGCGCCGCCGGGTTCGCCCGCAGCCGGCTGTTCTGCCGGGTGGTGCTGGCCACCGCGCGGCTGGGCCTGGGCGAGCTGGAGCAGGCGTGCACCCTGGGCGCCGAGGCGGCCCTGCAGGCGTCCGAGATGCGGTCGGTGCGGGCGCACGAGTACGTCCGGGACTTCGAGCGCCGGTTGGAGCCCTATCGGGACGCCGCGGCGGTGCGCGGCTACCGGGAGCGGGTGGCGGCCCTGGGGTGAGCGGCGGGCGGCGCGGCGGCCCGGTCACGCCGCCGCCCGCACCGCGTCCGATTCCGGGCGGGCCGGCAGGCCGAAGTCCTGGAGCAGCGCGCGGGCGGCGCGGTGGCCGGAGCGCAGCGCCCCCTGGAGCGTGCTGGTGTCCCGGTGGTCGCCGCAGACGTACAGCCCGGACAGCACCCGCACCGCGCGCTGCGGGTCGTGCGGGACGGCCATCGCGGGCACCGCGTACGGGTCGTGATGGCCCGTCAGCAACTGCCAGTCGTCGCCCCGCATCCCGTAGATCCGGTCGAGCTGCGGCCGGACGGTCTTGTCGAGGGCGTCCAGGGGCAGCGCCGCGGCGGCGCCGAGGACGACCGTGGTGACCAGCGGGCGGCCGGGCGGGGTGCGCGACGGGTCGATCGCGCCGGCCAGGTAGCTGAAGCCGACCGGGCCGTCCGTGGGCAGGATCAGCGCGGTGTCCCGGCCGGGGCCGCCGCGGGCGCCGGCGGGGGCGGACGCGGTGTGGTGCAGCACCGTCACCGGGTGGAAGGCGGGCAGCCGCAGCCCGGGCAGGAGGCGGGCGGCGTCCCGCGCGCCGGTCGCCACCAGCACCGCCCGGCACGGTATCCGGCCGTGCTCGCGGGTGCCGACCCCGTTGGTGTCGACGGCCGTGACCGTCACCGACGTCCGCACCGTGCCCGGCGGCAGGCCGGCCGCCAGCAGTTCGGGGACGGCACAGGCGCCGCCCGCCGGGAGCGTCAACCGCCCCTCGGCGAACGCCCGCAGCACCTGCGCGGCGCCCCGGCTGGAGCCGAGCAGCCGGGGATCGCACAGCAGCGCGCCCAACAGCGGCCGCAGGAAGGTGTCGTGGGTGCGCGGCGGGAACGCCGGGCGGCCGGCCAGCGCGTCGCTGACCGGGCGGTCGGGCGGCGGGGCGGTGGCGGAACGCTCGGTGCGGCGGTCGGCGCGCGTGAGGGCGCGCGCCGCGGAGAGTGCGCCCCTTGTGCTCCGCAACGGGCTGACGCGGTGGGTTCGTTGGCCGTTGTGCAGGCTCAAGCCGGCCCCGAACGGGCGCAGTGGCAGCTCCGCCAGGCCGGGTGTCCGGCGCAAGGCGGTCGGTGAGACCGCCAGCGGGCGGCCGCAGTGGTCCAGGCGGAAGCCGTCCACCTCGTCGGTGACGGACCGGCCGCCGACCCGCGACGTGGCCTCCAGGACGGTGACCGTGAGCCCGGCCCCGGTCAGATGGCGGGCGGCGGCGAGACCGGCTGGCCCGGCCCCCACGATGACGACGTCGACGGCCGATGCGGTGCGCAGCACATGCCCCTCCCGAGGTCGGTCCCAGCGGCAGCGCACGGATCTCCTGCCCGGTGTGGCCGTCCGGGAAGCCCAGTGGTGTGTCCGAGGACCGTAAGGAGCACCGCGGCCCGGCCGACAGGGGCGCCCTGGGGGCGCGTCGGTGCGTCCCGTTGCCACCCCCTGGCCCCGGCCGCCCTACGACCCCAGGGCGGCCCGCACCGCGTCGGTGATCCGGGGATGCGCGAAGGCGAATCCGGAGTCCAACAGCCGCCGCGGAACGATCCGTTGGCTGCCCAGCACATCGCCCGCGAACTCCCCGAGGGCCAGCCGCAGCACCGGCGCGGGCACGGTGCACAGCGTCGGGCGGCGCAGCAGATGGCCCATCACCGCCGTCGCCTCCCGGTTGGTGACCGGCTCCGGGGCGGTGAGGTTGACCGGTCCGGACAGCTCCTCGGTGGCCAGCAGGTGGCGCAGCGCCGCGAGGTGGTCCCGCAGGGAGATGAAGCTCCAGTACTGGCTGCCGTCGCCGAGCCGGCCGCCCAACCCCAGCCGGAAGAGCGGGAAGAGCCGCCCCCAGGCGCCCCCGGAGCGCGCCACGACCAGGCCGGTGCGGGCGAAGACGGTCCGGATGCCGGCGTCCAGCGCGGGCGTCGCGGCGTCCTCCCAGGCCACGCAGAGCTCCGGCAGGAAACCGGTGCCGGCCGGCGCGGCCTCGTCCGTGCGCCGGTCCCCGGTGTCGCCGTAGTAGCCGATCGCGCTGCCCGAGACGAAGACCCGCGGCGGGACGTCCAGCGCGGCCAGCGCGGTGGCCAGCGTCCGGGTGCCCAACACCCGGCTGTCGCGCAGCTCTTGCTTGTACGCGGCGGTCCAGCGGTGGTCGGCGACGCCCGCCCCGGCGAGGTGGACCACCGCCTCGCAGCCGTCCAGCGCGGCCGGGTCGAGCCAGCCCCCCTTGGGGTCCCAGGTCACCTCGTCGGCGGCCGCCGGCTGCCGACGGACGAGCCGGACGACGTCGTGGCCGTCCGCGCGCAGGTTACGGACGAGGGCCGTGCCGATGAGTCCGGTCGAGCCGGTGATCGCGATCCGCATGGGGCCATCCTGCCCGCAACTCCGGGCGGCACGGGGGAGGGCGGGGCCTGGGACCCGTCCGACGGAGCAGAGCCGGGGACCGGCCCTAGCGACGGAAGCGGTCCCACAGTCGCGGGAGGCGCTCGGCCAGGGCCGCGTCGTCCTCGATGTCGACGTAGGGGCCGAGCGGTTCGGGCGGCGGCGGGGGCAGGCCGAGGTCGGGCAGGTCGGTGCCGGTCAGTTGCTCGTACGCCTCGTCGGCCGCGTAGCCCAGGTCCTCGGCGTCGCCGTCGGCGTCCTCGTCGAAGTGGGGCAGCAGGGCGGCGAGGTGGTCCGGATCGTGCAGTGCGCCCTCGAAGGCGTGCCGGCCCCGGCCGATCAGCCAGCAGCGGAAGGCGTCGAAGGCGTCGTCGCTCGCGCCGTCCAGCAGCACCGCGGCGGCCGCCCACAGGTCCCAGGTGTACGCCCGGTTGTAGCGCGCCTCGAAGTGCCGGGCGAAGTCCAGCACCCGGTCCGGGTCGAGGCGGAGCAGCCGGTCGACCAGCGCGTCGGCCTGCTCCTCGGGGTCGCCCGCGGAGTCCGCGCGGGAGCCGTCGATCAGCTCCCAGAACTCCGTCTCGTCCATCACCGCTCCAGCATCGGCCCTGGCGCCGCGGCCCGCACGCGGAGTGCCCCCGGGGCCCGCGGGGCGGTGACCGGGCCGGGACTCCCTCGTTGTGTGGCATGCAACGACGGCAGACCAGACCACCAGAAATCCCCCATCGCACTCCCACTCCGTGAAGGGCGCCCCGCCATGCCCATGGACGAACGCACCCGGGCCGAGGTCGAACGCGCCGAGGCGGCCCTCGTCGAGCACTACCCGCACCTGGTCCGCCTCGCCTACCTCGTCCTGCCCCCGTCGATGGGCCGCCACCGCAAGGTCCTCACCGCGCACGGACTGGTGCAGCGGGCGCTGCCGTGGCGGGTGCCGCGCCGGCGGGCCGGGGCGCTGCCGGCCCAGCGCGGTCCGCAGGCCGCCGGCTCCGGCTACGAGCTGGTGCGGCAGCGGACCCTGGAGCTGGCGCTCGCCTACGAGCAGCGGCAGCGGCCCGCGGTGCTGCTGCCGACGGTGCCGTTCGTGTGGGGGCTGCGGCTCTTCCCACGGGCCGGCGGCGCCGACGAACTCGCCCTGGACCAGGCGCTGTCGGCCGCCCCCGCCGCCGTGAGGGCCGCGATGGGGCTGTGGTACCTGGAGGGGCTGGAGGCGGACGCGGCGCGCGCCGTGCTGGCGCGGGCGGGGGTGCCGGACCCGGACGCGGCGCTGCGGGCGGCCGGTCAACTGGACCGGCGGACCGGGGCCGGCGCCGCCGCGCTGCTGAACTCGGCGGAGTTCGACCCCTGCACGGTGCAGGCCCGCCCGACGGACCTGCTGCGTCGCCGGCAACGGGTGCGGGCGACGGCCGCGTTGGCGGCGGTGCTGGCGGCCGGGGTGGTCGCGCTGGCGCTGCCCGACGGCCGGCCCGCGCCCGGGCCCGTATCCACCGCGGCCCAACAGGCCCTGGACCCCGGGCGCCTGCTGCGGGCGCCCAACGAGCAGTGGGCGCGCACCTCCCGGGTGGACTTCACCGCCTGGCCGCCGCGCGGCCGCGAGGCCGGCGACCGGCAGTTGCTGGCCCGGGCGTTGCGGGTCTGGGCCGCGCCGCCGCCCGGCACCCGGATCGTCGCGGCCGCGGACACCGCCACCCGGCCGCCGGCCGCCCCGCCCCGGCTGCTGTACGCCGGCCTGATCGACAACGTCATGGTGGTGGTCTTCCACGACGGCGAGCGGCTGGTGCGCTACGCCGAACCGGCCGGCGCCACGCCCACCCTGCACTTCGCCCGGGTCGACGGCGCCGACCTCGCCTCCGCCGGCGGCCTGGTGATCGGCCGCGGCAACGGCTGGCTGCGGTACCTCATCGCGCCCTGGGTCGCCGACGTCGCCACCCGGGACCTGCTCGCCCCCGACGCACCGTCGCGCGGGCTGCACCTGGCCCCGGACGGCGTCACCGACCGGATTCCGCTGCCGCCCGCGGACGGCGCCGCCTGCGGGCACTGGCCGGTGGCCGCGTTCCGCTCCTCGCCGCGGCTCGACGACCGCCGCTCCTTCCTGGTGACCGACCTCGGCGACCTGGCGCCGGTGCGCCTGACGTACCTGGGGCCGCCGGCGGCCGGTGGCCCGGGCGGCCCGGGGGAGGCCACCGGGGGCCCCGCGCTGCGCAGTTGGGCCCGCACCGCGTGCACCCTGCGGTCGCTGCGCGGCACCGGCGTACGGACCGTCAACAACTGGGCCTACGCGCAGCAGGACCTCCCCGAGGGCGGCGGCACCGCGAGCTGGGTGTGCAACCGCGCCGACACCTGGCGCGGTCCCGGCCGGGTCATGCTCCAGTTCCAGCCACCCGCCGCCGGGCCGGCCGACCCGGGGCGGATCGTCGGGCGGGAGGCCGACACGGCGGTGTGCAGCCCGTTCGGCCAGGATGTGCTCGGCGACGTCCACTGGCGGGCGAAGTCCGGGAAGTGGTACCTGCTCGCGGCGGGCAGCAGCGACGTGGCCGGGATCGACGTGGCCGGCGGGGTGCGGGCCACGGCCGACGCGACGGCGCTGGCGGCCCCGGCCGCGTCGAACGCCCCGGCGCGGGTCACCGGGCGGCTGCGGGACGGCCGACCGCTGCGGGCGCTGCGGCCGTAGCGGCCCGGGGCGCGCGCCGGGCCCGCCGGATTCCCACCGCCCAGCCAATCCCGACAGGAGGTGTCGGGATTGGCTGTCAGCGTTGCCGCGTACGAGCGCACGGCAGGCAACAGCGAGGAGCGACACGTGACGACGCAGGACAAGACGGCGGGGCAGGCACCGGGCGGGCGGCAGCCCGACGGCGAGTTGACCGGGCGGGTGGCGCTGGTCGCCGGGGCGACCCGGGGCGCGGGGCGGGCGATGGCCGTCGAACTGGGCCGCGGCGGCGCGCTGGTGTACGTCACCGGGCGCACCACCCGGGAGTCGGTCAGCGAGGTCGGCCGGCCCACGGAGACCATCGAGGAGACCGCGGAGCGGGTGACCGCGGCCGGGGGCACCGGTATCGCGGTGCCCACCGACCACCTGGAGCCGGATCAGGTCAGGGCGCTGGTCGAGCGCATCGACCGCGAACAGGGCCGGCTGGACGTGTTGGTGAACAGCGTCTGGGGCGGCGACCGGCTGATCCAGTTCGACACCAAGGTGTGGGACCTGGACCTGGCGAACGGGCTGCGGATGTTCCGGCTCGGCATCGACACCCACGTCATCACCAGCCACTTCGCGCTGCCGCTGCTGATCCGGCGGCCCGGCGGGCTGGTCATCGAAGTCACCGACGGCACCGTGGAGTTCAACCGCACCTACCGCAACAGCCTCTGCTTCGACGTCACCAAGAACGTCCCGCACCGGATCGCCTTCGGGCTCGCCAGCGAGCTCAGGGAGTACGGCGGCACGGCGGTCTCGCTCACCCCGGGCTTCCTGCGCTCCGAGGAGATGCTGGACTACTTCGGCGTCACCGAGGCGACCTGGCGCGACGCGATCGCCAAGGAGCCGCACTTCGCCATCGCCGAGTCGCCGGTGCTCATCGGCCGCGCGGTGCGGGCGCTGGCCGCCGACCCGGACCGGGCCCGTTGGTCCGGACAGTCGCTCTCCAGCGGCCAGTTGGCGAGGGAGTACGGCGTCACCGACGCCGACGGCTCGCAGCCGGACGCCGACCGCTACTTCGCGGAGGTGGTCATGGGCGGCCGGAACGCGACCGAGGAGGACTACCGCTAGGAGCGGCGGCGGGGGAGTCGTCGGCGGGCTCCTGCGCGGGGCCGTAGAGCGCGGCGGCGCGGCGGGCGGCCGCCGCGCACCGCTCCCGCAGCCCGGAGGGCGCCAGCACCTCGCCCTCCGGGCCGAGCGAGAGGAACTGGGCGTAGGCGACCTCCTCGGACTCCACGGCGAGGGTGACCGTCAGCCGCCCCCGCGCGTCGGGACCGCCGTCGGCCGTCGCCCGCTCGACGGCCGCCCGGGCCGCGGCCGGCTCGGTGACGTACGGCAGTTGCCGCACGCCGCGGGGGGTGAGCCGGAGCACCACCTCCTCGCGCAGCAGCGAGCGCCGGAACTGCTCGGCCCGCTCGGCCCAGAACGCGGGCAGGTCGAACCCCGGATCGCGGACGAAGCGGCCGGAGTCCACCGGGCCGGGGGGCGCCGACGGCCCGCTCGGGCCCGCCGGCAGGAGCGGTTCGGCCGCGGCGAAGCGGTCGAGGCGGTAGACCCGGAAGTCGGTCCGGGGTGCGCCGTCGGCGCCCGCGGGTGCGGCGCGGGCCGCCAAGTACCAGACGCCGGCCTTGAGTACGAGGCCGTAGGGCTCCAGCTCGCGGACCACCTCGCGGTCCGCCCGGAGATAGCGGACCGTCAGCCGGCGGTCGTCCCACACCGCGTCGGCGATCACCGGCAGCAGCTCGGGCGGCTCGGGATCGTGGTACCAGCGCGGCGCGTCCAGATGGAACCGCTGGGCGGCGCCGGACGCGGCGTCCCGCAACTCCGGCAGCAGCGCGGCGGACACCTTCAGCCGGGCCGCGGAGGCGACGTCGGCCAGCCCCATCTCCCGCAGCGCGCAGGGCACTCCGGACAGGAAGAGCGCCTCCGCCTCGCGCAGGCCGAGGCCGGTCAGCCGGGTGCGGTACCCGCCTATCAGGCGGTAGCCCCCGGCCCGGCCGCGGTCCGCGTAGACGGGAACCCCGGCCTCCGAGAGCGAGAGCACGTCCCGGGCGACCGTGCGCTCCGAGACCTCCAGCTCCCGCGCCAACTCGCCGGCCGTCATCGACGGTCGGGACTGGAGCAGCAACACCATTTTGATCAGCCGCGCGGCACGCATGCATCCATCATGCGCGGCACCACTGACAACCCCCGCTGACCTGGGACGGGAAGCGGGTGGGAAGAAGAATCCCGTACGGAGACCCCGGGCGCGGTGGGTGGTCTCCGCACGGGAGCGGATGGGCGGGCGGCGCCCGGTGTCGGCCGGGACCGCCCGCGTCAGGGGCCCTCGCCGCGCGCGGCGGCTCCGGAGGAGCGGCCACGCGCAGCGAGGGACCGGCCCTCAGAGCCCGTAGCGCTCGCGGGCCTCCTTGACCTTCTCCGGCTTGACGTCCCCGCGCCGGGCGAGGGCCGCCAGCGCCTGGACGACCACCGACTGCGGGTCGACGCCGAAGTGACGGCGGGCCGCCTCCCGGGTGTCGGACAGGCCGAAGCCGTCCGTCCCGATGGAGACCCAGTCCTGCTCGACCCACGGGGCGATCTGGTCCGGGACCGCCCGCATCCAGTCGCTCACCGCGACGACGGGGCCGGGCGCACCGGCCAGCGCACGGGTCACGTACGGGACCCGGTCCTCGCCCTCCAGGCGGGCCGCGTCGCACTCCAGGGCGTCCCGACGGAGCTCCGTCCAGGACGGCGCGGACCACACGTCGGCGGCCACGCCCCAGTCGGCGGCGAGCAGTTGCTGCGCCTCCAGGGCCCAGTGGATCGCGGTGCCGGAGGCCAGCAGCTGGAGCCGGGGCGTCTCGGCGCCCTCGACGGCGGTGGCCTCCTGGAAGCGGTAGAGGCCCTTGAGGATGCCCTCCTCGACGCCCTCCGGCATCGCCGGCTGCACCTTGGTCTCGTTGTAGACCGTCAGGTAGTAGAAGACGTCCTCGGCGTCCGGACCGTACATCCGGCGCAGGCCCTCCTTGACGATCACCGCGACCTCGTAGGCGAACGCCGGGTCGTAGGAGAGCGCCGCCGGGTTGGTGGAGGCGATCAGGTGCGAGTGGCCGTCGGCGTGCTGGAGGCCCTCGCCGGTCATCGTCGTCCGGCCCGCGGTGGCGCCGATCACGAAACCGCGGCCCAACTGGTCGGCGAGCGCCCAGAACTGGTCGGCGGTCCGCTGCCAGCCGAACATCGAGTAGAAGATGTAGAACGGGATCATCGGCTCGCCGTGCGTCGCGTACGACGTGGCGGCGGCGGTGAAGTCGGCGAGCGAACCGGCCTCGGTGATCCCCTCGTTGAGGATCTGGCCGTCCTTGGCCTCCTTGTACCAGAGCAACTGGTCCCGGTCGACCGGGTCGTACGTCGCGCCCTTGGGGGAGTACAGGCCGGCGGTCGGGAAGAGCGACTCCATGCCGAAGGTACGGGCCTCGTCGGGGACGATCGGGACCCAGCGCCTGCCGGTCTCCTTGTCCCGCATCAGGTCCTTGACCAGCCGGACGAACGCCATGGTGGTGGCGATCTCCTGGCTGCCCGAGCCCTTCTTCAGCGCGTCGAACGCCTTGTCCGCGGGGAGCGGCAGCGGCTTGGCCACGACCTTGCGGGCCGGCGCCGGGCCGCCGAGGGCGGTGCGGCGGGCGCGCAGGTACCGCATCTCGGGGGAGTCCTCGGCCGGGCGCCAGTACGGCACCAGGTCGCCCTCCAACGCGCTGTCCGGGATGGGGAGTTCGAGCAGGTCCCGCATGGTGCGGAACTCCGCCATCGTCAGCTTCTTCATCTGGTGGTTGGCGTTGCGGGACTCGAAGCCCGCGCCGAGGGTGTAGCCCTTGACGGTCTGCGCCAGGACGACCGTCGGCGCGCCCTTGTGCTCAACGGCGGCCTTGTAGGCGGCGTACACCTTGCGCGGCTCGTGGCCGGCGCGGGAGGTCTGGAACAGCTCCAGCAGCTTGGCGTCGGAGAACTTCGCGCCGATCGCCTTGAGGGCGTCGCTGGCACCGAAGAAGTGCTCGCGCAGGTAGGCGGCGTCCCGGGTGGCGTAGGTCTGGAACTGTGCGTCCGGGGTCTCGCGCAGCCGCTGGAGCACCAGGCCGTCGGCGTCGAGCGCGAAGACCTCGTCCCACGCCTCGCCCCACAGGGCCTTGACGACGTTCCAGCCGGCGGCGCGGAACTGGGCCTCCAGCTCCTGCACGATCTTGAAGTTGGGGCGGACCGGGCCGTCCAGGCGCTGCAGGTTGCAGTTGATGACGAAGGTCAGGTTGTCCAGGCCCTCGCGGCCGGCGAGCGCCAGTGCGGCGGTCGACTCCGGCTCGTCCATCTCGCCGTCACCGAGGAACGCCCACACGTGCGAGTTGGCGGTGTCCTTGATGCCGCGGTGCTCCAGGTAGCGGTTGAAGCGCGCCTGGTAGATCGCGGAGAGCGGGCCGAGGCCCATGGAGACGGTGGGGAACTCCCACAGCCAGGGCAGCCGCCGCGGGTGCGGGTACGAGGGCAGGCCCTCGCCGCCGGCCTCCTGGCGGAAGTGGTCGAGCTGCTCCTCGTCCAGCCGGCCTTCGAGGAAGGCGCGGGCGTAGATGCCGGGGGAGGCGTGGCCCTGGATGTAGAGCTGGTCGCCGGACCCGTCGGTCTCCTTGCCGCGGAAGAAGTGCTGGAAGCCGGTCTCGTACAGCCAGGCCGCCGACGCGAAGGTCGCGATGTGGCCGCCCAGGCCCAGCTTGGAGCCGCGGGTGACCATCGCCGCCGCGTTCCAGCGGTTCCAGGCGGTGATGCGGGCCTCCATGGCCTCGTCACCGGGGAACTCCGGCTGCGCGGAGGTCGGGATGGTGTTGACGTAGTCCGACTCCAGCAGGGACGGCAGCTCGCCGCCCTCGGTGCGCGCGGTGTGCTCCAGCGCCCGGCGCATCAGGTACGCGGCGCGATGCGGGCCCGCTGCCTTGGTGACGGCGTCCAGCGACTCGCGCCACTCGGCCGTCTCCTCGGGATCGCGGTCCGGGAGTTGGTCGAGCTGGCTGTACGGCAGGCGCACGGGATCGGGCATGGGTGGCCCCTTTCCGGACGGGTGGGAATGCGAGTTCGGCAGGCATTCGGCAGGCAGGGGTGTCGCGCCCCAGCCATCGACGATAACTCCGTGATCGATGATCGATCAATGTGGATCGAGAGAAAAACCGCAGGTCGGCACGGGGTGTCGCAATTCGGGGCACTCCGTGCCAGCTCCGGAGTCCGCCTCCGTTACGCCCCGGAGCGTCACCGGCACACCCCGGAGCCGGCGGCCCGCCGCCTGTCGCCCGGACACGACGAGGCGGCCCCGCCACACGCTCGCGGGACCGCCGGGCTCGCCGTCTTGCCCGGCGCCCTCAGACCCTCGGCGCGCAGCTCAGCACGTGCGCCTTCAGCAGCGCCCCGATCCGCGGGTCGCGCCGCCGGAAGGCGTCCACCAACTCCTGGTGGTCCTGGGCGTGCGAGCGCGGCTCAGGGCTGAACCAGCGGATCGACAGCGTCGTCCACACCTCCACGCCCAACGACTCCCAGGTGTGCAGCAGCACCGCGTTCCCGGCCGCCCGCACGATCTCCCGGTGGAAGGCCACGGTGTGCCGCACCTGCGCCTCGCCGTCGCCGGCCGCGTCCGCCTCCCGCAGCGCCGCCACCTCGCGCTCCAGCGCCGCGGTGTCCTCCGCGAGCCGGCCGGCCGCCAACTCCGCGGCCACCTGCTCCAGTCCGGCCCGGACCGGGTAGCTCTCCTTGAGGTCGTCCGCGGTGAGATTGCGGACCCGGACGCCCTTGTTCGGCGCCGACTCGATCAGTTGGAGCGACTCCAGCTCCCGCAGCGCCTCCCGGACCGGCGTCTGACTGACCTCCAGCTCCACCGCGATCCGCCGCTCGACGATCCGCTCGCCCGGCTGCCAGCGACCGCTGACGATCCCCTCCAGGATGTGCTCGCGGATCTGCTCGCGCAGCGAGTGGACGACGGGCGGGGTCATGACGTGCTCCTTCAGAGCGGGTGGGGCCGCGAGGCGTGCGTGGCCATTATCGCCGCCGGCGGACGCGCAAAAGGGCCGGCCCCGACTCGTCGTGCCGAGTCGGGGCCGGCCCCTTGCTCAACTACCGCTTCCCCAGGGGGAGTCGGCGGTCGGTTGCGATCCTCGCTCGCCGCGCGAGCGCGGGCTGTTCAGACGTTCAGAGACCGATTTCGGTCTCGAACTCCGCGGCCTCCAGGATCTGCTTGACCGTGGTCAGGTAGCGGGCGGCGTCGGCGCCGTCCACCAGACGGTGGTCGTAGGAGAGCGCGAGGTAGGTCATGTCGCGCACCGCGATGGTCTCGCCCAGGTCCGGGTGGTTGATGACCACCGGACGCTTGACGGTGGCACCGATGCCCAGGATGCCGACCTGGTTCGGCGGCACGATGACCGTGTCGAACAGGGCGCCGCGCGAACCGGTGTTGCTGATGGTGAAGGTCGCGCCGGACAGCTCGTCCGGGGTGATCTTGTTGGCGCGGACCTTGCCCGCCAGCTCCGCCGTCTTACGGGCGATGCCGGCGATGTTCAGGTCGCCCGCGCCCTTGATGACCGGGGTCATCAGGCCCTTCTCCGCGTCCACCGCGATACCGACGTTCTCGGTGTCGAAGTAGGAGATGGTGCCCTCGGCCTCGTTGATCCGGGCGTTGACGACCGGGTGGGCCTTCAGCGCCTGGACGGCGGCCTTGACGAAGAACGGCATCGGGGAGAGCTTGACGCCCTCGCGCTGCGCGAACGCGTCCTTGGCCTTGTTGCGCATCCGCATGATCGCGGTGATGTCCACCTCGACCACGGTGGTGAGCTGCGCCTGGCCGTGCAGGGCCTTCATCATGTTGTCGCCGATGACCTTGCGCATCCGCGGCATCTTGACGGTCTGACCGCGCAGCGGCGACGCCTCGATGACCGGGGCGCCCTTGGCGGGCGCGGCGGCGGCCGGGGCGGCCGGGGCCGGGGTGGCGGCCTTCAGTGCCTCGGCGGCGGCGATGACGTCCTGCTTGCGGATCCGGCCACCGACACCGGTGCCCTTGACCGTGGCGAGGTTGACGCCGTTCTCCGCGGCCAGCTTGCGCACCAGCGGGGTGACGTAGGCGCCGTCCGCCTCACCGGCCGCCGGGGCGGGGGTGACGGGGGCGGGCGCGACCGGAGCCGGAGCCGGAGCCGGCGCGGGGGCCGGAGCCGGAGCGGCAGCGACCGGGGCCGGGGTGGGCACCGGAGCCGGGGCAGCAGCGGGCGCCGGGGCGGGCGCGGGCGCGGCGGCCGGAGCCGGAGCGGCCGGGGCGGGGGCGGCGGCCGGGGCCGCGCCCTTGGCGCCGATGACCGCCAGCTTGGCGCCGACCTCAGCGGTCTCGTCCTCGCCCACGAGGATCTCCAGCAGGGTGCCGGAGGTCGGGGCCGGGATCTCGGTGTCGACCTTGTCGGTCGACACCTCCAGCAGGGGCTCGTCCTCCGCGACCTCCTCGCCGACCTCCTTCAGCCAGCGGGTCACGGTGCCCTCGGTGACGCTCTCGCCGAGCGCCGGAAGCAGGACGTCGGTGCCCTCGGCGCCACCCGCGGGGGCGGCGGCGGGGGCCTCGGCCACCGGGGCCGGGGTCGGCTCGGGCTGTGCGGCCGGGGCCGGGGCCTCGGCAGCGGCCGGAGCCGGGGCAGCGGCGGGGGCGCCGGTGCCGTCGTCGATGATGGCCAGCTCGGCGCCGACCTCCACCGTCTCGTCCTCGGCCACCTTGATGGAGGCCAGCACACCCGAAGTCGGGGCCGGGATCTCGGTGTCGACCTTGTCGGTCGACACCTCCAGCAGCGGCTCGTCGGCCTCGACGCGCTCGCCCTCGGCCTTCAGCCAACGGGTGACGGTGCCCTCGGTGACGCTCTCGCCGAGCGCCGGCAGGGTTACGGAAACCGCCATGGTTTCAGTTGCTCCTATCGCAAGTACGGATGTGGTCGCGCCCGGGACTGGGGTCAGTCGTGGGAGTGGAGGGGCTTGCCGGCCAGGGCCAGGTGGGCCTCGCCGAGCGCCTCGTTCTGCGTCGGGTGCGCGTGGATGAGCTGCGCAACCTCGGCCGGCAGGGCTTCCCAGTTGTAGACAAGCTGGGCCTCGCCGACCTGCTCGCCCATACGGTCACCGACCATGTGGACGCCGACCACGGCACCGTCCTTGACCTGGACGAGCTTGATCTCGCCCGCGGTCTTGAGGATCTTGCTCTTGCCGTTGCCCGCCAGGTTGTACTTCAGCGCAACGACCTTGTCCGCGCCGTACAGCTCCTTGGCCTTGGCCTCGGTGATGCCCACCGACGCGACCTCGGGGTGGCAGTACGTGACGCGCGGGACGCCGTCGTAGTCGATCGGGACGACCTTCTGGCCGGCCAGTCGCTCCGCCACCAGCATGCCCTCGGCGAAGCCGACGTGCGCGAGCTGGAGGGTCGGGACGAGGTCACCGACGGCCGAGATGGTCGGCACGTTGGTCTGCATGTACTCGTCGACGAGGACGTAGCCGCGGTCCATCGCGACGCCCTGCTCCTCGTAGCCGAGACCGGCGGAGACCGGGCCGCGGCCGATGGCGACCAGCAGCACCTCGGCCTCGAAGGTCTTGCCGTCGGCGAGGGTGACCTTGACGCCGTCGGCGGTGTACTCGGCCTTGTCGAAGAAGGTGCCGAGGTTGAACTTGATGCCCCGCTTGCGGAAGGCCCGCTCCAGCAGCTTGGAGCTGTTCTCGTCCTCGACCGGGACGAGGTGCTTGAGGCCCTCGATGACGGTGACGTCGGTGCCGAAGGACTTCCACGCCGAGGCGAACTCGACGCCGATCACGCCGCCGCCCAGGATGATGGCCGACTTCGGGACGCGGTCCAGCGTGAGCGCGTGGTCCGAGGAGATGATGCGGTTGCCGTCGATCTCCAGGCCCGGCAGCGACTTCGGCACGGAGCCGGTCGCGAGCAGGACGTGACGGCCCTGGACCTGCTGGCCGTTGACCGCGACCGAGGTCGGGGAGGACAGCCGGCCCTCGCCCTCGATGTAGGTCACCTTGCGGGAGGCGACGAGACCCTGGAGGCCCTTGTACAGGCCCGAGATGACCTCGTCCTTGTACTTGTGGACACCCTCGATGTCGATGCCCTCGAAGGAGGTCTTGACACCGAACTGGTCGGCCTCGCGGGCCTGGTCGGCGATCTCACCGGCGTGCAGCAGAGCCTTCGTGGGGATGCAGCCGTTGTGCAGGCAGGTGCCGCCCAGCTTGTTCTTCTCGATCAGGGCGACGTCGAGACCAAGCTGCGCCCCGCGCAGGGCAGCGGCGTAACCGCCGCTACCGCCTCCGAGGATCACTAGGTCGAAAACGGTGCTGGCGTCGTTCGCCACGTCACGTCCTCCATGCATGGGTGCGCCGGAGCCGGTCCACGACGACCGGATCGCGGCTGTTGTTCGGCCGCTTTAACTTCGGCCCTGGGTAAGGGGGGCCCTGTCCTGCCGAGAACCCATCTTCGCACTTGTTCAACGAAGGCGGGACGCGGGGCCGGGCTCCGGGCGGCGGATCGGCCGCCTCAGCGGGGTTACTCGTACGTACTCACGTGCGGATTTCGTTCAGGGCGAACACGCTTCGCCGTCAGCGTACCGACGGCCCCGGGCGCGGCGGACCCGGGGCCGTTCTGGTGCGGTGGACCGGGGAGCCCGGTCAGCCGAGGTCGCCCTCGGCGGTGTGCTCGGCCAGCCGCAGCAGGGTGCGGACCGCGGAGCCGGTGCCGCCCTTGGGGGTGTAGCCCCAGGGCGCGCCCTCGTGGAAGGCCGGTCCGGCGATGTCCAGGTGGGCCCAGGCGATGCCCTCGCCGACGAACTCCTTCAGGAAGAGGCCGGCGACCAGGCCGCCGCCCATCCGGTCGCCCATGTTGGCGAGGTCGGCCACGGGGGAGTCCATCCCCTTGCGGAGGTGGCCGGGCATCGGCATCGGCCAGGAGTCCTCGCCGACCTCCTCGGCGATCTCGTGGATCGCGGTGCGGAAGGCGTCGTCGTTGGCCATGATCCCGAAGTGGCGGTGGCCCAGCGCCAGCACCATCGCCCCGGTCAGCGTCGCCACGTCCACGATCGCGTCCGGCGCCTCCTCGGAGGCCCGGGTCAGCGCGTCGGCCAGGACCAGCCGGCCCTCGGCGTCGGTGTTGAGCACCTCGACGGTCTTGCCGCTGTACATCGTCAGGACGTCGCCGGGGCGGGTGGCGTTGCCGGACGGCATGTTCTCGGCGAGCGCCAGCCAGCCGGTGACGTTCACCGGGAGGTTCAGCCTGGCGGCGGCCACCACCGTGGCGAAGACCGCCGCGGCGCCGCTCATGTCGCACTTCATGGTCTCGTTGTGGCCGGCCGGCTTGAGCGAGATGCCGCCCGAGTCGTAGGTGATGCCCTTGCCGACCAGCGCCAGCGTCTTGGCGGCGTCGGCGTGCGTGTGCGCGATCCGCACCAGCCGCGGCGGTGCCTCCGAGCCCTGGCCGACGCCCAACAGGCCGCCGTAGCCGCCCTTCTTGAGCGCCTTCTCGTCCAGCACCTCGACGGTGAGGCCGAACTCCTTGGCGGCGGCCTGGGCCTGGGCCGCGAACTCCTTGGGGTCCAGGGCGTTGGAGGGCGTGTTGATCAGGTCGCGGGCGCGGTTCATCTCCGCGGCCACCACCTGGGCGCGCTCCGCGGCGGCCTTGAACTCCTTGTCCCGCGGCTTGCCGCCGAGGATCGTGACCTCGGCCGGCGGCGCCGACTTGGCGTCGTTCTTCTTGCCCTTGGCGCCCTTGCCGCCGCCGTTGTCGCCGCGGAACGCGGTGAAGGTGTACGCGCCCAGCAGCGCGCCCTCGCCCACCGCGGCGGCCGCGCCGGCGTCCGCCGTCGGCAGCGCGAAGGCGGCCTTCTTGGTGCCGGTCAGCGTCCGGGCCGCGCTGCCCGCCGCGCGCCGCAGCGCCTCGTGGTCGTGGTCCTCGCCCTTGGCCGGGGCGTCGCCCAGGCCGACCGCCAGCACGACCGGCGCCTTGACGCCGTCGGCCGCCGGGAGCTTGGTCACCTCGCCCTCGGCGCCACTCGCGCCGAGGGTCTCCAGCACGGCGGCCAACTTGCCGCCGAACGCCTTGTCCACGGCCTCGGCGCCGGGGGCCACCAGGAGGCCCTTGGCGCCCTTGGCCACGCCGACGACGACGGCATCCGCGCGCACCGTTGCGGCGGAGGAAGAACTGAGGGTCAGTGCAGTCACGGTGATGAAGGTCCTGTTCCGTCAGGGGTATCCGTATGTGCGCATGTGCGCTGCTGCGGCCGAGCCTACGCTCGGCCCGCCCGCCGGGCAGGGCCGGTTACGGCACCGGGACCCGAGGGGTGGCCGGCCGTTGGTCGGGCGTGGTGGCCAAGTCGCCCTGGGGGAAGGGGAGTTGAGGGGTGCGTGCGGTTCAGCCGAGGGCGAGGAGGACCAGGGCGGTCAGGCCGGCGGTCTCGGCCAGGGCGCCGAAGACATCGCCGGTCACCCCGCCGAACCGGCGCCGGCAGTGCCGCAGCAGCAGCTCCCCGGCGGCCAGCCCCGCCAGCGCGGCAAGTCCCGCGTGCAGCGCGCCGTACGGTCCGCCGACGCCCGCGCCGAGCGCCGCGCAGCCGAGCGCCACCAGTGCCGCGCACCCCGCGGCGAGCGGCACCGGCACGGTCCCGGCGACCGCCGCGCCCAGCCCCTCAGGGCGGGCCGCCGGCACCCCCGCCCGGGAGGCCAGGGTCAGCGCCGCGCGGGCGGCGACCGCCGCCACCACCGCGCCGGCCGCGCCGGCCGCCCACCCCGCCGCGTACAGCCCGGACAGCGCGGCCACCTGGGCGAGCAGGGCGAACAGCAGGGTGATGACGCCGAACGGCCCGATGTCGGACCGCTTCATGATGCGCAGCGCCTCCTCGGCGGGCTTGCCGCTGCCCAGCCCGTCGGCGGTGTCCGCGAGGCCGTCCAGGTGCAGGCCCCGGGTGAGCACCGCGGGCACCACCGCGCTGCCGATCGCGGCCAACAGCGGCCCGCCGCCGAGCAGCAGCACCAACCCGCCCAGCGCCGCCGCGCCCAGGCCGACGACCAGCCCGGCCACCGGCGCGCACAGCATCCCGCCGCGCGCCGCGGCCCGGTCCCAGCGGGTCACCCGCACCGGCAGCACGGTCAGCGTGCCGAACGCGAAGCGCAGCGCGTCGACGGGGGAGGCGGCGGGGGACGGGGGAGCGGTGTCGGTCACCGCGGCAGGGTACCCGGGGCGGGCGGCGCGAGCGCCGGCCGTGCCGAGCCGTTCACCCGCCGCGCGCGAACTGCACGTCGTACGGCTTGCGCGGCCGCCACCAGTCCCAGGCCAGGCAGATCGCCAACGCCACGGCCACCGCGGCGACATGCTCCTTGCCGGCCAGGTTGTTCTTGATGAACGCCACCTCGACGAGCATCGCGACGACCACCCCGACGCAGGTGAGGCGGGCCCGGTAGCGCCAGCAGACGACCACCGCCAGGCCGACCACCGCCGCCGACGGGCCGGTGTCGACCACGAACTTGTCGGCGTCCGGCAGCCCGATCGGACTGTCCGGGCCGATCCACAGGCCGAGTCGCGCGTACGTCGTCCCGGCGAGCGTGGCCGCGTAGGCGATCAGCAGCGTCTGCCAGCGGCCCAGGCAGATCTCGGCGATCCCGAAGACCACCAGGACCTGTGCCAGCGCGCCCCACACCGGCAGGTCCAGCGCCGGGACGAACAGCGACAGCGGGGTCCGCAGCAGCGCCAACCACAGGTGCTCGTATGCCTGCACCGAGCCGATGTTCTGCACCGCGTGCAGGCCCCAGGACTGGTTCTGGACGACGTGGAAGGCCAGCGTCAGGAAGACCGCTCCCAAGGTCAGCGGGATCGCCCGGAGTCTTCGCACCGCCAGCGTCGACCACACCTTCGCCAGGAGCGGTCCCCATTCGGCGCGCGCGGTGCGGCGCAGCGCGGCAACTCCCCGCCGCGCCGCCCGGGCCCGATTCATCTCACGTTCTCCAAATGCTTGCGGTTCAGCCACTTCGGCAGACCTGGCGCTTCGAGGAAACCCTCGGCGCGGGCCGCGGCGATACCGATCCGCAGCACGTCGGTGCTCTTCTCGAAGAGCATGTACCGGGGCTCCCAGACCGGCCGGTACTTGGCGTTGGCGCGGTAGAGCGACTCGATCTGCCACCAGCGGGAGAAGAAGCCGAGCAGCGAGCGCCACAGGCGCAGCACCGGACCCGCGCCGAGCCGCGACCCCCGTTCGAAGACGGAGCGGAACATCGCGAAGTTCAGCGAGAGCTGAGTGATCCCCACCTCGTCCGCGCGCTGGATCAGCTCCAGCACCATGAACTCCATGAGCCCGTTGTCGGACTCCCGGTCCCGCCGCATCAGGTCCAGCGACAGCCCCTTCGCGCCCCACGGCACGAAGCTCAGCAGCGCCCGCAACTCCCCGTCCGCGTCCCGGCATTCGAGCATCACGCAGCGGCCGTCCGCCGGGTCGCCCAGCCGCCCCAGCGCCATCGAGAAGCCCCGCTCGGTGTCCCCGTCGCGCCAGTCGTCGGCCAGGCGCACCAGGCGCGCCATCTCGTCGACGGGGATGTCCTCGTGCCGCCGGATGCGGACCGTGTAGCCGGCCCGCTCGATGCGGTGGTACGCCTGCCGCACGGTGCGCATGGCCCGGCCGGCGAGCGTGAACTCGGCGGTCTCCACGATCGCCTCGTCGCCCAACTCCAGCGCGTCCAGCCCGTGCCGGGCGTAGATCGTGCCGCCCTCCTCGCTCGCGCCCATCACCGCGGGCGCCCAGCCGTGCTCCCGGGCCTCGGCCAGCCAGCGCTCGATCGCCCCCGGCCACGCCTCCGGGTCACCCAGCGGATCGGCCGACGCCAGCGACACCCCGCCGACCACCCGGTACGTCACCGCCGCCTTCCCGCTGGGGGAGAACACCGCGCTCTTGTCCCGGCGCAGCGCGAAGTAGCCCAGCGAGTCCCGGTCGCCGTGCCGGGCCAACAGCCCGCGCAGCCGCTCCTCGTCGTCGGCGGTGATCGGGTCGGTGCTGCGCACGGACCGGAACGCCGCCCACAACACGGCCACCAACAGCGCCGCGCTCAGCACGTTGATGGTGCCGTTGACCCAGTTCGGGGTGGTGATCCCGGGGAAGGCGCGGTCGCCGGCGGCCAGCGACACCAGCCGCAGCAGGCCGTACCGCCAGCGCTCGATGAACGTCGAGGTGCCGGACGCCTGGTTGGTGGCCGTCACCAGGAGGGCCGCCAGCACCGAGGTGACCAGCAGGCCGCCGGCCGCGGTCAGCGCCGCCAGCTTGGGGTTGGCCCGGTCGCCCTTGGCGTAGAACTCCCTGCGGCCGGCCACCAGCGCCGCGGTGAACAGCAGCGTCAGCGCCAGCGACACCCAGTTCTGCGGGTGCGCCCGGAACTCCGGGAAGAGCGCCATCACCACGGACACCAACAGCAGGAACGCCCCGGACAGCACCAGGTTCAAGATCCACGCCGCCCGCTTCCGCCGGCGCAGCGTCACCGCCAGGAACAGCGAGAAGGCGCCCGAGGCGAAGCCGGCGGTGAGCAGGTACGGCGTGAAGAAGTCCGCGGCGTTGTGCCGCCGGATGTCGTTGCCGAACGACACCCACACCGCCCCGAGGACATTGATGAACGTGACGGCGCGCAGGTACCAGATGCCGAATGCGGCACCGCGCCGCGCCCACCGGCCGTGGGGGCGGTCTTCCTCCGGACTCAAAGCGATGTCTCCCGATAAAACGTGCAAAACGCGATCTTACGGGGAGCCGTCGCCGGACCGTCGGTGCGGTCGCGGCCGGGCGGCGCGCGGGCGCGGTAGGCGGATCAGTCGCGTACCGGAAGCTCCGCCGCCAGGGCCGCCGCCGCCCGCACCAGCGGGAGGGCCAGCAGCGCCCCGGTCCCCTCACCCGCTGTGACGCCGTGATCGAGCAGAGGGTTGAGCGCGATCCGGTCCAGCGCCTTGGCCTGTGCCGGCTCGCCGCTCGCCTGGCCGGCCACCCACCAGTCCGGCGCCCGGAACGCGGCCCGCTGCGCCACCAGCGCGCACGCCGCGGAGACCACGCCGTCCAGGATCACCGGGGTGCGGCGCACCGCGCTCTGGAGCAGGAAGCCGGTGAGCGCGGTCAGGTCCGCGCCGCCGACGGTCGCCAGCAGCTCCAACTGGTCGCCCAGGACCGGCCGGGCCCGCCGCAGCGCGTCCCGGATCGCCGCGCACTTGCGCATCCAGGCCAGGTCGTCGATCGGGTGGCCGCCCCGCCCGGTGACGACCGAGGCGTCCGTGCCGCACAGCGCGGCGATCAGGGTGCCCGCGGCGGTGGTGCCGCCCACGCTCAGGTCGCCCAGGACGACCAGGTCGGTGCCGGCGTCCGCCTCCTCGTCGGCGAGCGCCATGCCGGCCCGGAACGCGGCCTCGGCCTCGTCGGCGGTCAGCGCGTCCTCGATGTCGATCCGCCCCGAGCCGCGCCGGACGCGGTACCGGGTGACCTCCGCCGGCAGCTCCTCCGGGTCGCAGTCCACCGCCATGTCCACCACGCGCACCGGCACCCCGGCGCTGCGCGCCAGCACCGCGATCGGGCTCGCCCCGTCCAGGACGGCCCGCACCAGGTCCTTGGTGCCGCCCGCCGGCCGGGCCGAGACGCCGAGCTGCGCGACGCCGTGGTCGCCGGCGAACAGCAGCACCCGCGGCTGCTCGATCGGCCGGACCGGCACCCGCTGTTGGACGGCGGCCAGCCACCCGCCGAGCTCGTCCAACCGGCCAAGGGCGCCGGGCGGCACGGCCGTCCGGGACCGCCGCTCCTCGGCGGCCCGGCGCACATCGCCGTCGGGGCGCTCGATCAGGTGGGCGAAGTCATCGAGGTTCAGGGCGCTCATTGGGCGCAGATTACCGGCATCGGCGCGCCGGCGCGGCGCGCGGCAGGGACGGCGCCGCAGCCGCCGCCGGTGCGCGCCGCGCTCCGCCGACGGTCCGTCACCGGGCGCCCCGTGCCGCGAACCGCACCGCGCAGACCACCGGCCGCGGCCCGGACCGCCCGCCCGCGGCCAGCGGCCGGGTGCGCACCGCGGCGACGCCCGGGTGGAGCCGGGCCGGCAGCGCCAGCGCCGCGGCCCACCAGGGCAGCGCGTCCACCACCAACGCCCCGCCCGGGAAGTGCGCCGCGCACACCCCCAGCAACTCCCGGAGCGTGCCCGCGGGCGCCCCCGACACCGCCACGACGACCCCGCGCTCCACCGGGCCCACCAGGGCGGGCCAGTCCGCGCCGGGCCCGGTACGGGCGACGGTGCGCCGCCGCGGCCCGTCCGGCAGCACCATCCGACGGGCCGCGGCGTCCGCCGTCGGCAGCACCGACAGCCAGGTCAGCCGCCCGTTGTCGAGCCGCCCGAAGCCGGTGCCGAGCCCCTCGCCGAGCGCGACCACGGTGGCGTCCGGGCGGTGCCGCAGATAGCCGCGGACGGCCGCCTCGGCGGTGGCGCTCAGCTCACCGGGGCGGGCGGGGGCGCGGCCCGGGGCGGCCACGGCGGACGGGCCGGCGGGGGAGAAGGGGGCGGGCGGAAGCGAGGACGGCCCGACGGCGCCGACGAGAGGGGCGGGTCCGTCATACCGGAGAGGTTCGGTCACGGCTCCAGCGGACCGCTCGGCGCGCCCCAGGGCAAGCGGACACGGGCCGCGCCGGGCCGCCGTCAGCCGCGCAGCGCAAGCGCCTGGCCCGCGACCACCAGCAGCACCTGCTCGCACTCGGCGCCGAACGCCGCGTTCAGCCGGCCCAGTTCGTCCCGGAAGCGGCGCCCCGCCGGGGTCGCCGGGACGACGCCAGAACCGACCTCGTTGCTCACCGCCACCACCCGCCGCCGGGCCCCGCGCACGGCCGCCACCAGCGCCTCGCAGCGCTCCCGCAGCGCCCGCCGGCCGCCCGCCTCCCAGGTCGCGTCGTCCCACGCCCCGACCTCGTCCATGGCGTGCGTCAGCCACAGCGCCAGGCAGTCGATCAGCAGCGGCGGCGCGGTCTGGGGCTCGGCCAGCAGCGGTACCAGATCGCAGGTTTCGGCGGTCCGCCAGCCCGCCGGGCGCCGCTCGCGGTGCAGTGCCACCCGCTGCGCCCAGTCCTCGTCGCCCTGTCGCGTGCCGCCGGTGGCCACGTACACCACCTCGGGGAACGCCAGCAGCCGCCGCTCGGCCTCCACCGACTTCCCGCTGCGCGCCCCGCCCAACACCAGCGTCCGGCGCGGCAGATCGGGCACCGCGTGGTACTCGCCGACCACCAGGGACGTGCCGTCCGGCACCGCGCGGGCGCCCAACGCGGCCAGCCGGCGGTGGAGTTCGGGCCCGGGCGGCACCGCGTGGTCGAGGTGCACCGCGACCACGTCGGTCGCCGCGTCCACCGCGCCGCTCGCCCGCAGCCGGGCCAACGCCTCCGGCCGCGCCAGCACGTCCAGCAGCACCAGGTCGTACGGTCCCGGGCGGCCCGCCGCCGAAGTCGGGCCGCCCGCGGCGCCGTTGGCCTCGCCCAGCCCGGCCGGGGCCGCGCCCGGCGGCAGGTACAGCAGCCGCTCGCCGGCGCCGCCGGTGACCTCGTAGCCGGTGCCGGGGACGTCCACCGCGACCGCCCGCACCCGGTGCCCGCCCAGCAGCGCCAGCGCCCGCCCGTCGGCGACCCGGCCCGGCTGCGGCAGCCCCGCCGGCACCTCCAGCGCCGGCCCGTCGTGCGGATGCGAGAGCAGCACCTGACGCACCCCGCCCAGCGACCGGCCCGCCCGGGCGGCCGCGAACGCCGGCCCCGGCGTCAGGTCGAGCAGCAGCGCGCCGTCGACGAGCAGGGCGGTCGCCGCCCGGGCCTCGTCGCCGACGGCGGTCGCGCAGGCGGCGCACGGGCAGTCGGGGCGCGGCAGCCCCTGCGGGGCCCCGGTGCCGAGGAGAGTCAGGTCCACGCGCGTAAGTCTCTCGTGTTCGGACGGCGCGAGCGCGCGGGGCGCCCACCGGACACCGCCGTTGGGCGGCCGGGGAGTACGGAGTCCCTCTCGACAGGGCCGTTAGGCTTCCGATCAAGTGGGGATCCACGATCACCAGGCACGGCGTGGGGCGGGGTGTCCGGCCCGCGCCGGGGATCGGCGGACCCGGTGGGACTCCAGGAGGCGCACATGGCGTGGACGTGGCGGTTCGAGAAGACGGACGGTTCGGAGGCGGTGCCCACCGTGGAACCGGAGGAGTTCACGACCCAGGGGGACGCCGAGTCCTGGATCGGGGAGCAGTGGCGCAACCTCCTCGACGGCGGCGTCGACCAGGTCCGGCTCTTCGAGGACGGCAGCGAGATCTACCCGGGGCCGATGAGCCTGCACGCTGACGAGGAGTGAGCGGGAGTGGGGGCCGGCGCGCGCCGGCCCCCGTGTCCGCTGCCTAGAGGGTGCTGCCTACGGGGTCAGGGCCGCTGGCCGCGCTTGACCTGCGGCTTGGGCAGCCGCAGCCGGCGCATCTGGAGCGTGCGCATCACGGCGTAGGCGCGGGCGCCCTTGGCGTTCTCCTTGGGGAAGCGCTCTTCGAGCCGCTTGCCCAGCTTGAACCAGATCACCGCGGAGTCCACGACGATCAGCACGATGATCACCAGCCACAGCAGCAGCGCCAGCGACTGGATCTGCGGCACCCGGATCATCGTCAGCACCAGGATGATCACGGCAACGGGCAGGAAGAACTCCGCCGCGCACCACCGGGAGTCGACGTAGTCGCGGGCGAAACGGCGCACCGGACCCTTGTCGCGCACCGGCAGATAGCGCTCGTCGCCGTTGGCCAGCGCCTCCCGCTGGCGGGCCATGTCGGCGCGGCGGGCCTCCCGCTGCGCCTTGGTGGCGTCCTTGCGGTTGGTCGGTGTCTGCGCGCGCGTGCGACGCTGCGACTGGGCGGCGCTGCGCTTGGGCGTCGGGCGACCCTTGGGGGCCTGCGGATCGCGGGGCTGCTGGGGCTCGGACGCGGTCACCTTGGAGGCCGCGGCCTGCTCATCCTTCGAACGGCTTCGGAACACAACACCCAAGAGTACGTGCTCGCCGGGAATGAGCCAGGGGCCGACCGGGAACGCTCTGTCTCAGCTACTGCGGGGAGGCGCCCCCGACACCGGGCGGCGACCGCCCCGCGCGCGGGCACATGCGGACAGACCGGGCAGTACGGCGGCGCCTTGGGGCCGCCCTACTCCCTGGGCTGGAGAAGCCGGGCGCCCTGATCGTCCTGGAGGAGGAGCGCATCCGGGCCCGAACAGTGCGGTAATGGAAGCAAGGCCCGTACTGTGGGGTCTGTAGATGTGCTGGAGCCTAAGCCCGATGAAAGTCGGGTCAGAAGGGGGCGCGCGAGGCCCATGAGCGATGGTGTCATGAAGCGGATGGGGATGATCTTCCGCGCGAAGGCCAACAAGGCCCTTGACCGGGCTGAAGACCCGCGCGAGACCCTCGACTACTCGTACCAGAAGCAGCTCGAACTGCTGCAGAAGGTACGCCGCGGCGTCGCCGACGTGGCGACCTCCCGCAAGCGCCTGGAGCTGCAGCTCAACCAGCTCCAGGGCCAGTCCGCCAAGCTGGAGGACCAGGGCCGCAAGGCGCTGGCGCTCGGCCGCGAGGACCTGGCCCGCGAGGCGCTGACCCGGCGCAGCGCGCTGCAGCAGCAGGTCACCGACCTGGAGACGCAGCACCAGACGCTCCAGGGCGAGGAGGAGAAGCTCACGCTCGCCGCGCAGCGGCTCCAGGCCAAGGTCGACGCCTTCCGCACGAAGAAGGAGACGATCAAGGCCACGTACACGGCCGCCCAGGCGCAGACCCGGATCGGCGAGGCGTTCTCCGGCATCTCCGAGGAGATGGGCGACGTCGGCCTGGCGATCCAGCGCGCCGAGGACCGGACCGCGCAGCTCCAGGCCCGGGCCGGTGCCATCGACGAGCTGATGGCCTCCGGCGCGCTGGACGACCCGTCCGGCATGGCCAAGGACGACATCACCGCCGAGCTGGACCGGCTCTCCGGCGGCAGCGACGTCGAGCTGGAGCTGCAGCGGATGAAGGCCGAGCTGGCCGGGCCCTCCGCCCAGCAGCAGGCCATCGAGGGCGGCCAGGGCGGTGCCGCCCAGCAGGCCCCGCAGCAGCAGCACCCGCGTCTCGACAAGCAGTGACCGACGGCGGCGGGCCGCCCCGTTAAAGGAGACGGTCCGCCGCCGTCGACCCCGCCCGACCGGAACCAAGGGAGACCGTCGTGATCGTACGGATCATGGGGGAGGGGCAGGTGAAGCTGGACGATGCCCACTTCATCGAGCTCAACAAGCTGGACGACGAACTGCTCGCCGAGATGGAGAGCGGTGACGAAGCCGGATTCCGGCGCACCCTCGGGGCCCTGCTGGACTCGGTCCGTCGCCTGGGCTCCCCGCTGCCGGACGACGCCCTGGAACCCTCCGAACTGATCCTCCCCGGCCCGGACGCCAGCCTGGCCGAGGTCCGGGAGATGCTCAGCGACGACGGCCTGATCCCCGGCTGACCGGCCGGTACACCGCACACCCAGCGCACTACGGCAGCGCCCCGGCCCCCGCGTGGGACCGGGGCGCTACCGTTTCCTGATGTGACCGTCCCGAGCCCCTGCCCCGCGCGCCGCGACGCCGTCCCGGACGCGACCCGGGTCGCCCGGCTCCGCCAGTGGAACCTGACGCATCCGCTCACCTTCGACGCCGTCGTGGCCGCGGTGGCGTTCGTGGCGATCCTGTGCGGCGCGGTGGCCGGGCCGCACGGCCCGCACGGCGCCCACCTGCCCCGGTTCGGCGCCCGCGAACTCACCGCCACCACCGTGGTGTTGGCCGCCCTCGCCTGCGGCGCGCTGGTGCTGCGCCGCCGACTGCCCCGCGCGGTGCTGGCCGTGACCGGCGCGCTGACCATCGTCGAACTGGTCGCCCAGTCCAACGACCCGCGCGCCCCGGTCGCCGGCGCCGCGGTGATCGCCCTGTTCACCGTCGCCTCCCGCACCGACCGCCCCACCACCTGGCGGATCGGCGCCCTCACCTGCGTCGTGCTGACCGCCGCCGCGATGTTCTTCGGCCACCGCGCCTGGTACGCCCAGGAGAACCTCGCGATCTTCGCCTGGACCGGGATGGCCGCGGCCGCCGGCGACGCGGTCCGCAGCCGCCGGGCCTACGTCGACGCCATCCGCGAGCGCGCCGAACGCGCCGAGCGCACCCGCGAGGAGGAGGCCCGCCGCCGGGTCGCCGAGGAGCGGCTGCGCATCGCCCGCGAGCTGCACGACGTGGTCGCCCACCACATCGCCCTGGTCAACGTCCAGGCCGGGGTCGCCTCGCACGTCATGGACAACCGGCCCGATCAGGCCAAGCAGGCCCTGGCGCACGTCCGGGAGGTGTCCCGGTCGGCGCTGGACGAACTGCGCGCCACAGTCGGCCTGTTGCGGCAGTCCGACGACCCGACGGCGCCCACCGAACCGGCGCCCGGCCTCGGCGTCCTGGACCAGCTCGTCGAGGGGTTCGTCCGGGCCGGCCTGCCGGTCGCCCTGGAGCTGCCGCCCGGGCCCGGGCCGGCGCTGCCCGCCTCGGTGGACCTGACCGCCTACCGGATCGTCCAGGAGGCGCTCACCAACGTCCGCAAGCACGCCGGCGACGGCGCCCGCGCCACGGTGCGGATCGCGCACACCGACGGCGCGCTGACCGTGACCGTCCTCGACGACGGTTCCGGTGCCGCGGCGGGCGGGCGTCACGGCTCCGAGGAGGGGGCCGTGACCGAGCCCGGCGGCGGCCATGGTCTGATCGGGATGCGCGAGCGGGTGCAGGCGCTGGGCGGCACGGTCGCCACCGGGCCCCGCGCGGCCGGCGGCTTCCAGGTGCGGGTCACGCTGCCGTTGGGCGGCGCGCGCACCGCGGGGACGACATGAGGGCGAGGGCGGCTGGATGACCATCAAGGTGCTGTTGGCCGACGACCAGACGCTGTTGCGCAGCGCGTTCAGGATCCTGGTCGACTCCGAGCCGGACATGCGGGTGGTGGGCGAGGCGTCCGACGGGGCGCAGGCGTACGAACTGGCCCGCGCCGAGCGCCCGGACGTGGTCCTGATGGACATCCGGATGCCGGGCACCGACGGCCTGGCCGCCACCCGCATGATCGGCCAGGACCCGGAGCTGACCGGCGTGAAGGTGGTCATCCTGACCACCTTCGAGGTCGACGACTACGTCGTGGCGTCGCTGCGGGCCGGCGCCAGCGGCTTCCTGGGCAAGGGCGCCGAGCCGGACGAACTGCTGCACGCGATCCGGATCGCGGCCGGCGGGGAGGCGCTGCTGTCGCCGGCCGCGACCAAGGGCCTGATCGCCAAGTTCCTCGCGCAGGGCGAGGGGACCGGCGGCGACGGGGCCGGCGGCCCGAAGACCGAGCGGCTGGCCACGCTCACCGGCCGGGAGCGCGAGGTGCTGGTGCTGGTCGCCGGCGGGCTCTCCAACGACGAGATCGCCGAGCAGCTCGACGTCAGCCCGCTCACCGTCAAGACCCACGTCAACCGCGCGATGGCCAAGCTGGGCGCCCGCGACCGGGCCCAACTCGTCGTCATCGCCTACGAGTCGGGGCTGGTCCGCCCGCGGGCGCACTGAGACCGGAGCGGGCGCCCGTACGCCCAGGGGTGCAGGGCGGGTGGAGGGGCCCGTACTACGGACGCGGTACGGGGGGCGGCCGGAAACCGACCTGCGAGCGAGGGAAACCGGCCCGGCCGTGACGGAGGGTGTAGGTGGGCCGGTTTCGGCCCTCCGTCGGGCCCGAACGCGGCTCCGCCGGCGTTCCCCGCCCCCGATACCCGCTTTTCTGAACAGAAGAGAGACCCGCACCCATGTCCTGGCTGTCCCGAATCAGCCTCGTACAACGGGGCCTGATAGCGCTGATGTCGATCGTCGCGATCGCCTTCGGCGCCATCGCGATCCCGCAGCTCAAGCAGCAGCTCCTGCCCTCCATCGACCTGCCGATGGTCTCGGTGGTCGCCCCGTACCAGGGCGCCTCGCCCGATGTCGTCGAGAAGCAGGTCGTCGAGCCGCTGGAGAACGGCCTCCAGGCCGTCAACGGCATCAAGAGCGTCACCTCGACGTCGAGCGAGGGCTCGGGCGTCGTGATGGCGGAGTTCGACTACGGCAACGATTCCAAGACCCTGGTCGCCGACGTCCAGCAGGCCGTCAACCGGGCCCGGGCGAAGCTGCCCAAGGACGTGGACCCGCAGGTGGTCTCCGGCGGCACGGACGACCTGCCCACCGTCGTCCTCGCCGTCTCCTCCACGACGAAGGACCAGCAGACCCTCGCCGACCAGCTCAACCGCACCGTCGTCCCGGACCTGAAGAACATCGACGGCGTCGGCCAGGTCAACGTCAGCGGGGTGCAGGACCGGATCGTCGCGGTCACCCCGGACGACGCCAAGTTGGCCGCGGCCGGCCTGAGTTCCGCCGCGCTCGGCCAGGCGCTGCAGGCCGGTGGCACGGCGGTGCCGGCCGGTGCCTTCTCCGAGGACGGCAGCAGCAAGACCGTGCAGGTCGGCGCCGGCTTCACCTCGGTCGGGCAGATCAAGGACCTGATGGTCACCCCCGCGGCCGGCGGGACGGGCGGCGGCCAGGGCGGCAAGGCGGTCCGGCTCGGCGACGTGGCCACCGTCAAGGAGACCTCGGCCACCCCGACCTCCCTCACCCGCACCGACGGCAAGCCCAGCCTCTCGGTCAGCGTGACGATGAACCAGGACGGCAGCGCGGTCGCCATCTCCGACGCCGTCAAGGGCAAGCTGGACGCCATCCACAAGGACCTGGGCGCCGGCTCCCGCGTCACCATCGCCTCCGACCAGGGGCCGCAGGTCTCCAAGTCCATCGAGTCGCTGACCACCGAGGGACTGCTCGGCCTGGTCATGGCCGTGATCGTGATCCTGGTCTTCCTGCTGAGCCTGCGCTCGACGCTGGTCACCGCGGTCTCCATCCCGCTGTCCGTGGTCATCACCCTGATCGTGCTGTGGACCGGTGACCTGTCGCTGAACATGCTCACCCTGGGCGGCCTGACCATCGCCATCGGCCGGGTCGTGGACGACTCGATCGTCGTCCTGGAGAACATCAAGCGGCACCTGGGCTACGGCGAGGAGCGCCGCGAGGCCATCCTCAAGGGCGTCAAGGAGGTCTCCGGCGCGATCACCTCCTCGACGCTGACCACGGTCGCGGTCTTCCTCCCGATCGGCGTGGTCGGCGGGATGGTCGGCGCCCTCTTCGGCTCCTTCTCCATCACCGTCACGGTGGCGCTCCTCTCCTCCCTGCTGGTGTCGCTGACCGTGGTGCCGGTGCTGTCGTACTGGTTCCTGCGCGCCCCGCAGATACCCGCCGGCACCGACCCCGAGGAACTGCGCCGCAAGGCCGAGGAGAAGGAGTCCCGCAGCGCCCTGCAGCGGCTCTACGTCCCGGTGTTGCGCTTCGCCACCCGCCGTCGCGGCATCAGCCTGCTGATCGCCGTGGTGATCCTCCTCGGCACCTTCGGCATGGCGCCGCTGCTGAAGACCACCTTCTTCGACCAGGGCAAGCAGGACACCCTCAGCATCAAGCAGGAGCTCAAGCCCGGCACCAGCCTGAGCGCGGCCGACGCGCAGGCCAAGCGGGTCGAGAAGGTGCTCGCGGCCAACAAGGACGTGCAGGACTACCAGGTCACCGTCGGCTCCTCCGGGATGATGGCGGCCTTCGGCGGCGGCTCCAGCGCCAACCAGGCCAGCTACCAGGTCAAGCTCAAGGGCTCCGCCGACTCCGACAAGGTCACCAAGGACCTGCACGCCGCGCTGGCCAAGCTGGGCCCGGCCGCCGGCGACACCTCCGTCACCGCGGGCGGCGGCGGCTTCGGCAACCAGAACCTCAGCGTGGTGGTCAAGGCCGCCGACGCCGGCGTGCTGAAGCAGGCCAGCGAGCAGGTCCGCAAGGCCGTCGCCGGCCTGGACCACGTCACCGACGTCCAGAGCGACCTGGCGCAGAGCGTGCCGCGGATCTCCGTGACGCCCAACGACAAGGCCGCCGCGGCCGGTTACAGCCAGGCCACGCTCGGCGCGGCCGTCGCCCAGGCGGTCTCCGGCACCCCCAGCGGCAAGGCCGTGCTGGACGACACCGAGCGCGACGTGGTGATCAGGTCGGCCCACCCGGCCACCACCGAGGCCCAGTTGAAGGACCTGCCGCTGCCGACCCCGTCCGGGATGGCCCGCCTCGGCGACCTGGCCACCGTCAAGACGGTGCCCGGGCCGGTCCAGATGACCCGGATCGACGGTGCCCGCTCGGCGACCGTGACCGCCAAGCCGACCGGCGACAACACCGGCGCGGTCTCCGCCAAGCTGCAGAGCGAGATCACCTCGCTGAAGCTGCCGGCCGGCGCCACCGCCACCGTCGGCGGCGTCTCCCAGGACCAGACCGACGCGTTCGGCAAGCTGGGCCTGGCCATGCTGGCGGCCATCGCGATCGTCTTCCTGCTGCTGGTGGGCACCTTCCGGTCCATCGTCCAGCCGCTGATCCTGCTGATCTCCATCCCCTTCGCGGCGACCGGCGCGCTCGGCCTGCTGGTGGCCACCGGCACCCCGATGGGCGTCCCGGCCATGATCGGCATGCTGATGCTGATCGGCATCGTGGTCACCAACGCCATCGTGCTGATCGACCTGATCAACCAGTACCGCGCCAAGGGCTACGGCGTCGTCGAGGCGGTCATCGAGGGCGGCCGGCACCGGCTCCGCCCGATCCTGATGACCGCGCTGGCCACGATCATGGCGCTGCTGCCGATGGCGCTGTCGATCACCGGAGACGGCGGCTTCATCTCCCAGCCGCTGGCCGTGGTCGTGATCGGCGGTCTGATCACCTCCACCCTGCTCACCCTCCTCCTCGTCCCGACGCTCTACGCGATCATCGAGCTCCGCAAGGAGCGCCGGGCGAAGAAGAAGGCGGCCAAGCGGGCCGGGCAGGACGGCGGCCCCGCGGCCCCCGCGGACGCCGACCGGACGCCGGAGCCGGCCGGGGTGTGACGCCCGTCCGCTCCGGATGCCCTGGAGGAACGGCCTGACCGAAAAGGGCCACAGGGGGAGCCCCCGCCGCCGCGCACCAGCGGCCGCGGGGGCTCTTCGCGTCACGGGGCCGCCCGGCCCCCGGTCACCACCGCACCGCCGTGAAGTCCACCGCCCGCGGCCGCAGTTCCCGGGTCCGGGCGGCCAACTCCCGCATCCGCCGCCCCATTTCCGCCGCCGGCAGCCGCTTGCGGTCCCCGTGCCCGGGCAGCAGCCAGGAGAAGCGCAACCGGTCCACGGTCCGGGCCAGCGACGCCGCCAACTCCGTGATGGAGTACCAGGTGACGCTCTCGGCCACCTCGATGTCCCCGGTGGCCCGCGACCAGTAGAAGCTGTCGCCGCTGAAGCAGTACCGCTCGTCCGCGACGTAGAGCACGCTGCCCACCGTGTGCCCGGGCAGGGGATGGGCCACCACCCCCTCGACGATCTCCACCGGGTCGGTGCCGCGCAGCACCCGGTCCGCGTCCGGCGCCGCGTCCAGATCCCCCTCGTGGATCCACAGCCGGGCCCCGAACCGGTCGGCGTAGCGGCGGCCGTGCGCGGCGTGGTCCCGGTGGGTGAGCAGCACGTCGGTCACCGCCCCGGCCGCCTCGAACCGCGCGGCCAGCGGCTCGGCGAACCGCGGGGTGTCGACCATCAGTTGGGAGCCGTCCGGCCGCAGCAGCAGATAGGCGTTGGCGCCGGCGGTGTGCCGCGAGGTGTGCCCGCAGTAGCTGACCGCGTCGTCCAGCCGCAGCGGGAACGGGTCCCACTCGGCCGCCACCCGCCCGTCCCGCCGCCGCACCGAACGCGTCGGGCAGGCGAACGCCGCGGCGTGCAACCGCCGTTCCTCCTCGGCCCCGCGCGGCTGCCGGACCACCTCGGACCGGCCGTCGACCTCCCCGATCAGCCCCGGCGCGAGCTGCCGCGCCACATCGCAGTTGGTGCAGCGGTCGTCCACGTACCAGTCGCCCGCGGCGCTCCCCGCCTGGCGCGCCGCACGGTCGTCCTCGGTGCTGCTCACGGTCCCTCTGCCTCCTCGACCCCTGGGCCTTGCCGGGCCCGATGGTTTCCCTGGTTCCCGTGGTCCCGAGGTTCCCGCGCCGTGCCGGAAAAGAGGAAGGGGTGCGGAGTCTTGTTTCTGCTGGTCACGGGGTCTCTCACGGCGAGGGTTCCCTATTGAGTGTCATGTCCGTGACACAGGGGGGAGTCGGCCCGGCCCTTGGTCGGGAGTCCGGGCTCCGGGTGACGGGCGGCGGACAACGGGCGGGGCGGCCCCACCAAGGGGCCGCCCCGCCCGCGCCGTTCCCGTCGCCGCTACGGCAGCGCCAGCATCCGCTCCAGCGCCAGCTTGGCGAAGTGCTCGGTCTCCGCGTCGACTTGGATGCGGTTGACGACCTTGCCGTCGGCCAGCGACTCCAGTGTCCACACCAGGTGCGGCAGGTCGATGCGGTTCATCGTCGAGCAGAAGCAGACCGTCTTGTCGAGGAAGACGATCTCCTTGTCCTCGGCCGCGAAGCGGTTGGCCAGGCGGCGGACGAGGTTCAACTCGGTGCCGATCGCCCACTTCGAGCCGGCCGGCGCCGCCTCCAGCGCCTTGATGATGTACTCCGTCGACCCGACGTGGTCCGCCGCCGCCACGACCTCGTGCTTGCACTCCGGGTGGACCAGCACGTTGACGCCGGGTATCCGGGCGCGGACGTCCTCGACCGACTCCAGCGAGAAGCGGCCGTGCACCGAGCAGTGGCCGCGCCACAGGATCATCTTCGCGCCGCGCAGCTCGTCCGCGGTCAGCCCGCCGTTCGGCTTGTGCGGGTTGTAGACCACGCAGTCGTCCAGGGACATGCCCAGGTCCCGCACGGCGGTGTTGCGCCCCAGATGCTGGTCGGGCAGGAAGAGCACCTTCTCGCCCACCCGTGGCCCCCCACCGCCCTCGATCGAGGCGCTTCGCGCCGCCCCTTCCGCGAACGCCCACTCCAGCGCCCGCTTGGCGTTGGACGAGGTGCAGATGGTGCCGCCGTGCCTGCCCGTGAACGCCTTGATGTCGGCGGACGAGTTCATGTACGAGACCGGGACCGTCGTCCCGGCGACCCCGGCTTCCGTCAGCACGTCCCAGCACTCGGCGACCTGCTCGGCGGTGGCCATGTCGGCCATCGAGCAGCCCGCCGCCAGGTCGGGGAGGATCACCTGCTGGTCGTCGCCGGTGAGGATGTCGGCCGACTCGGCCATGAAGTGCACACCGCAGAAGACGATGTACTCGGCGTCCGGCCGGGCCGCGGCGTCCCGCGCCAGCTTGAAGGAGTCGCCGGTGACGTCCGCGAACTCGATGACCTCGTCGCGCTGGTAGTGGTGCCCGAGGACGAAGGCCTTCTCGCCCAGCTTGGCCTTGGCGGCGCGGGCGCGTTCGACCAGGTCCGGGTCGGAGGGGGCCGGCAGATCGCCGGGGCACTCCACGCCGCGCTCGCTCCTCGGGTCGGCCTCGCGGCCGAGCAGGAGCAGCGCCAGCGGGGTCGGCTGGACGTCCAGGGGCTGGGCGGTGGTCACGACACGCACCCTCTCTTCTCTGCGGAAAGTCCTTGCGGACGGTCTCTGCGGGGACGGCGGGATGCGCTGCGGCTCCGCCTTTTCGTCTATTTGACGCTATCTATCATAGCCGCTTCACGTCACTTTGACGATGGCCATAGTGTCGATGTGACGCATCAACCGCCGGGCCCCGCGGGCGGCCGTGTGCAGGAAGGCACACCGGCGTCCCACCGCCGGTGTGCGAGCATGAGAAGAAGAGAAGGACAGATCACGCGCAGCCGGAATTAATCCGGGACGCCGCCGGTTGGAGTTGTTCGCAACCGATGGCAAGCGGTCCGTACAACCCGGGAGAGATGTAGATGAGCGTTCAGGACGAGACCACCGTCACCGACGGCATCATCCTGTCCGACGCGGCCGCGTCGAAGGTCAAGAGCCTGCTGGAGCAGGAGGGCCGGGAAGATCTCGCGCTGCGGGTGGCGGTTCAGCCCGGCGGCTGCTCCGGCCTGCGCTACCAGCTCTTCTTCGACGAGCGTTCGCTCGACGGTGACGTCGTCAAGGACTTCGACGGCGTCAAGGTCGTCACCGACCGGATGAGCGCTCCCTACCTGGGCGGCGCCTCCATCGACTTCGTCGACACGATCGAGAAGCAGGGCTTCACGATCGACAACCCGAACGCCACCGGCTCCTGCGCCTGCGGCGACTCCTTCAGCTAGGGCGGGCCGGGCCCACGGGCCACGACGTGCGAAGGCGGCGCTCCCGATGGGGGCGCCGCCTCCGTCGTGTGCGGGGGAGTGCTCAGTGCAGCGGGACCGCCTTGCCGGACGTCCCGTCCACGACCTTCCGGCCGTCCAGCGGCGCGTGCAGCGTCACGGTCTTGGTGAAGTCCTTGGCGATCTTCACGCAGATCTGCCCGGGCCGCTTCTCCTTACCGGTGACCGAGACCCGCACCGCGTCGGACGACTCCGTCACGCGCGCCTCGTAGGTGCTGCACACCCCGCCCCAGAAGTGGACGGTCAGCGTCCGGCCGCCGTCGGCCACCGCGTAGCCGGACAGCGCCATCGACATCGCCCCGGGCGTGGACGGCCGCGGCGACGCCGGCCCGCTGCCGCGCAGGTACGCCGGGTCCACCGCGGTCCCGGCCACCGTCGAGGTGCTCGCCGACCCGCCCGTGGCGCCCGGCGTGCGCACCGTGTAGAGCCAGGACGGCACCAACACCTCCCCGCCCTGCGAGAACCGCGCGGCCAGCCCGAAGACCGCACCGGTCACCTCGGGGGTCGGCTGCTTCCCGTTCGGGGCCGGCTCGCACGGCGCGATCCCGCCCTGCGCGGCCTTGGCGTCCTTGTGCTGGAAGGTGGGCACCGACGGGCAGTTGGCCAGCGGCCGCATCGTCCGGTCGCCGCCGTTGAGCGTGCCCAGCGTGGTCCGGGCGTCCCGGACGGGGTACTCCGCGCCCTTGACCGGGCTCGCCAACTCGCCGCTGCCGCCCACCAGTTGCCCGTCGGAGCCGACCTGGAGCCGGCTCTGCCAGCCGTACGTCGGCAGCCCGCCGACCACCGGGTCCGCGGTCACCACCCGCACCGCGGAGTACGTCTGGCCCGCGTCCAGCCGGGCGTCCGACTGGTCGACCGCGGCCAGCACCGGGCGGACCGCCTCCCGCGCCTTCGCCTCGGACACCGGCCCGCCGCCGGCGTCCCCGCCCCCGCCGTCCGTGCCCCCGCGGTACGACGGGCAGCCCGACCCCCCGTCCGTCAGCGGGCACTTGGTGTCGTTCCCGCCGCCGTACCGGCTGAACGTCCAGCTCCCCGCGCCGGACTTGGCGACCCGCAGCGTGCTGCCCCGCCCGTCCGGACCCGGCCCGCCGACCTGCCACCAGGCGCCGTCCGACCGCACCGATCCGGACACATCCAACGCCTTCGCCAGCCGTTCCACCGCCGGCTGGCCCACGTCGCCCGCGGGCCGGTAGACGGGCGCGGACCGTGGCCCGTCCGGCAGTTGCCCCGTCACCCGGTACCGGTCGTGCTGCGGCCCGGGCTCACCGACCGCGATCGACGCGGAGTCCAGCACCAGCGGCGGCGGGGCGCCCTTGGCCGCGCCCGCCCCCGCGCTTCCGGACGCGGACGAGGCCCAGTACGCGCCGCCCCCGGCCACCAGCACCGCGCCGGCGACCGACGCGACGACCAGGGGAGTGCGCCGGCCGCGCCGGGCCGGACGGGGGGCCTGCGGGGTGTCCTGGCTCTGGGGGGTGTCCTCGGTACTCACCGCTTCGCTCCTTTAAGCTCCGCCGGTCATCTGACGTGCCACCCAGCGGGTGGACGCCGATGGGACGGAGCGGGGGCGCATGCGGTTCCCCGCACGCCGACCGCCGTTCGCCCCACGGTGCCTGTGACGGCCCTCACGGGCCGGGCCGCCCGACGCGAGGCGCCCGCCCTCCGCGCCTGTGAGTCGCCCTATTATGAGGTGTTTTCTTGCTGCCCGGATGACCGGGAACCGGCAGTCGCCAACGGCCCCGCCCGGTAGCGTTGCCCTCCGTCCGCCAACCCCACGCCCTCCGCAGGAGCAGACCCGCCGTGCGTATCGCAGTCTCCGGCTCCATCGCCACCGACCACCTGATGACCTTCCCCGGCCGCTTCGCCGACCAGTTGGTCGCCGATCAGTTGCATACGGTCTCCCTCTCCTTCCTCGTCGACCAGCTCGACGTCCGCCGCGGCGGGGTCGCGCCCAACATCTGTTTCGGCATGGGCCAGCTCGGCATCCGGCCGATCCTGGTCGGCGCCGCCGGCAACGACTTCGAGGAGTACCGCGCCTGGCTCGACCGGCACGGCGTCGACACCCGCTCGGTGCGCATCTCCGAGGTCCTGCACACCGCCCGCTTCGTCTGCACCACCGACGCCGACCACAACCAGATCGGCTCCTTCTACACCGGCGCCATGAGCGAGGCCCGGCTGATCGAGCTGCAGACCGTCGCCGAGCGGGTCGGCGGCCTGGACCTCGTGCTGATCGGCGCGGACGACCCGGAGGCGATGATCCGGCACACCGAGGAGTGCCGCACCCGCGGAATCCCGTTCGCCGCCGACTTCTCCCAGCAGATCGCGCGGATGGACGGCGAGAACATCCGCACCCTCATGGAGGGCGCCACCTACCTCTTCAACAACGAGTACGAGGCCGGGCTGATCGAGTCCAAGACCGGCTGGACCGCCGAGGAGATCCTCACCAAGGTCGGCACCCGCGTCACCACCCTCGGCTCCAACGGCGTCCGCATCGAGCGGGTCGGCCAGCCGGACCTCGTGGTCGGCGTCCCCGAGGAGAAGGAGAAGGCCGACCCCACCGGCGTCGGCGACGCCTTCCGCGCCGGCTTCCTCGCCGGCCTCGCCTGGGGCGTCGGCCTGGAGCGCGCCGCCCAGGTCGGCTGCATGCTCGCCACCCTGGTCATCGAGACCGTCGGCACCCAGGAGTACGAGCTGCACCGCAGCCACTTCATGGACCGCTTCACCAAGGCGTACGGCCACGAGGCCGCCGGCGAGGTCCAGCAGCACCTGCTCTGAAGCCACCGGGCCCGTCCGGGAGCCGCGCACACCGCGCCGCCCCGGACGGGCCCGCGCTCAACCGCGCCGCCGCACCACGTACGCGACGCCGCGCTCCGTCGGCTCCTCGCCGACGTACTCCTGCTCCCGCATCGCGCACCACGCCGGGATGTCCTGCCGCGCCGCCGCGTCATCGGACAGCACGGTCACCGTCCCGCCGACCGGCACCTCACCGATCGCCTTCGCCAACTCGATGACCGGCACCGGGCAGCGCCGGCCGAGCGCGTCCACCACGACGCCCGGTGCGGCCTCCGGCGCCGCCGGCCGCACCGGCCCCGCCGCCGGCGCCCCGAACCGCTCCCGCACCGACCGGACCACCTCCGGCAGCACCGCCAGGAACCGCTCCACGTCCGCCTCTTGAGCGCCCCACGGCAGCGAGACCCGGACGTTGCCCTCCGACAGCACCCCCATCGCGCGCAGCACATGGCTGGGCGTCAGCGTGCTGGACGTACAGGACGAACCGGAGGAAACGGAGAAGCCGGCGCGGTCCAACTCGTGCAGCAGCGCCTCCCCGTCGACATAGAGGCAGGAGAAGGTGACCAGGTGCGGCAGTCGCCGCACCGGATCGCCGACCACCTCCACGTCCGGCACCAGCTCCGGCACCCGCGCCCGGATCCGGTCCACCAACCCGCGCAGCCGCCCCGCCTCGTCCGCCCCGCCCTCCGCGGCGGCCCGCAGGGCGCGCAGCGCCGCCGCCGCGGCCACCACCGCCGGCAGGTTCCCGAACCCCGGGCTACGGCCCGACTCCCGCTCGTCCAGCGGTCCCTGGGGCGCGAACCGGGTCCCCTTGCGGACCACCAACAGCCCCACCCCGGGCGGCCCGCCCCACTTGTGGGCGCTCGCCGTCAGCACCGACCAGGGACCCGGCACCGGTCCCCACGCCAACGACTGCGCCGCGTCCACCAGCAGCGGCACCCCGGCCGCCCGGCAGTGCGCGGCCACCTCCGCCACCGGCTGCTCGGTGCCCACCTCGTGGTTGGCGGACTGCAGGCACACCAGCGCGGCGTCCCCGCCGAGCGCGGCGGCCACCGCCGCGGCCGCCACCCGGCCCGCCCGGTCCACCGCAACCTCCGTCACCGTCCCGCCGTCCGCCGCGTGCACCTCGGCGGCGTGCAGCACCGAGGAGTGCTCGACGGCGGAGTGCACCAGCCGCCGCCCCACTCGCCGACGGGCCGCCAGCGCACCGAAGATGCCCGAATGCACCGCATGCGTCCCCGATGGGGTGAACGTCAGCTCGTCGGCGCGGCACCCGACCGCCCCCGCGGCGGCCTCCCGCGCCGCGTCCAACAGCAGCCGGGCCCGCCGGCCCTCGCGGTACAGCCGGGCTGGGTCGGCCCACCCCTCGTCGAGCGCGGCGAGCAGGGCCTCCCTGGCGACGGGATGCAGCGGGGCGGCGGAGGCGGCGTCGAAGTAGGGCACGTACGAGACGGTAGAGCACCGGTGCGGCCGTTGCCGGGCGGCCCGTCAGATACCCGACGGCGGGCGGCCGTCGGGCCCCGAAACGCCTGCCCCGTACGGGCTCGGCCACCCCTTAGGGGCGCCGCGCGGCGCGTTGGGCACCCTCCCCGCGCGACCCCAAATAGCGTCCAGTAGGGTTTGGTCCGCATAAACATCCAAACCCCTGCCCGAAGCAGGGCGGCGACCGACCAGCGAGTAAGGCCGCAGCCGACCGCTCGGGCGAGACTCTCGGGAAGGCGCTACGTGAGTCCCAACGGCTCCGACCGCTCGTCGCGGCGCCCGATGCGGCGGAAGCTGCCGCAGGTGCTTGCTGCGGGCCTGGTCCTGGCAACCGCGACCGGTTGCACATACAAGGACTTCCCCCGCCTCGGCATGCCAACGCCCGTCACCGACGAGGCGCCGCGGATCCTCTCTCTTTGGCAGGGCTCCTGGGCCGCCGCCCTCGCAACGGGCGTGCTGGTGTGGGGCCTGATCATCTGGAGCGTGATCTTCCACCGCCGTAGCCGGACCAAGGTGGAGGTCCCCGCTCAGACGCGGTACAACATGCCGATCGAGGCGTTGTACACGATCGTCCCGTTCATCATCATCGCGGTGCTGTTCTACTTCACCGCCCGCGATGAGAGCGCGCTCCTCAAGACCTCCAAGAAGCCGGACCACGTCATCAACGTCGTGGGCTTCCAGTGGAGCTGGGCGTTCAACTACCTGGAGAACGTGGACGGCAACAAGTCGACCACGAACATCAACTCTCCTGAGCTCGCCGCGATTCCGGACAAGTGGAAGAAGTCCGCGCCGCAGGGTGCGGAGGGCGTCTACGACTACGGCACGCCGGCCACCCGCAACCCGCAGACCGGCAACCCCGGTCCGACGCTGTGGCTGCCGAAGGGCGAGACCGTCCAGTTCGTGCTGACCTCGCGCGACGTCATCCACTCCTTCTGGGTGGTGCCGTTCCTGATGAAGCAGGACGTCATCCCGGGCCACACCAACGTCTTCGAGGTGACTCCCAACAAGGAGGGCACCTTCATGGGTAAGTGTGCGGAGCTCTGCGGCGTCGACCACTCCCGGATGCTCTTCAACGTCAAGGTCGTTTCGCCTGCCAAGTACCGGCAGCACCTGAAGGACCTGGCGGCGAAGGGTCAGACCGGGTACCTGCCGGCGGGTATCAAGCAGACTGACCACGCCAGGAATGCGGAGACCAAGAACCAGTGAGCATCCTCAACGAACCTCAGGGTGCCGCCGCCGAATCGGCTCCGGCAGCACCACCCGTACGCAAGAAGCAACCCGGTATCGCTGCCGTCAAGTGGCTCACGACCACTGACCACAAGACCATCGGCACGATGTACCTGGTCACGTCGTTCGCGTTCTTCTGCATCGGCGGCCTGATGGCGCTCCTCATGCGCGCCGAACTGGCCCGCCCGGGCACGCAGATCATGTCGAACGAGCAGTTCAACCAGGCGTTCACGATGCACGGCACGATCATGCTGCTGATGTTCGCGACGCCGCTGTTCGCCGGCTTCGCGAACTGGATCATGCCGCTGCAGATCGGCGCGCCCGACGTCGCCTTCCCGCGGCTGAACATGTTCGCCTACTGGCTCTACCTCTTCGGCTCGCTCATCGCGGTCGCCGGCTTCCTCACCCCGCAGGGCGCCGCGGACTTCGGCTGGTTCGCCTACTCGCCGCTCTCGGACGCGGTGCGTTCGCCGGGCGTCGGCGCCGACATGTGGATCATGGGTCTGGCCTTCTCCGGCTTCGGCACGATCCTCGGCTCGGTCAACTTCATCACCACCATCATCTGCATGCGCGCCCCCGGCATGACGATGTTCCGGATGCCGATCTTCACCTGGAACGTGCTGCTGACCGGTGTGCTGGTCCTGCTCGCCTTCCCGGTGCTGGCCGCCGCGCTGTTCGCCCTGGAGGCGGACCGCAAATTCGGTGCCCACGTATTCGACGCGGCCAATGGCGGCGCATTGCTCTGGCAACACCTCTTCTGGTTCTTCGGCCATCCAGAGGTGTACATCATCGCCCTACCGTTCTTCGGCATCATTTCCGAGGTCATTCCGGTCTTCTCCCGGAAGCCGATGTTCGGTTACATCGGCCTGATCGCCGCGACGATTTCCATCGCCGGCCTTTCGGTGACGGTGTGGGCGCACCACATGTACGTGACGGGCGGCGTATTGCTCCCGTTCTTCTCCTTCATGACGTTCCTCATCGCCGTGCCGACCGGCGTGAAGTTCTTCAACTGGATCGGCACGATGTGGAAGGGCTCGCTCTCCTTCGAGACGCCGATGCTCTGGGCCATCGGCTTCCTGATCACCTTCACCTTCGGTGGTCTGACCGGCGTCATCCTGGCGTCGCCCCCGATGGACTTCCACATCTCCGACTCGTACTTCGTCGTGGCCCACTTCCACTACGTGGTCTTCGGCACCGTCGTCTTCGCGATGTTCGCCGGATTCCACTTCTGGTGGCCGAAGTTCACCGGCAAGATGCTCGACGAGCGCCTCGGCAAGATCACGTTCTGGACGCTGTTCATCGGCTTCCACGGCACGTTCCTGGTCCAGCACTGGCTGGGCGCCGAGGGCATGCCCCGCCGCTACGCGGACTACCTCGCCGCCGACGGCTTCACGACGCTGAACACCATCTCCACGATCAGCTCGTTCCTGCTCGGCATGTCGATCCTCCCGTTCTTCTACAACGTCTGGAAGACCGCGAAGTACGGCGAGAAGATCGAGGTGGACGACCCCTGGGGCTACGGCCGTTCGCTGGAGTGGGCGACCTCCTGCCCGCCGCCGCGGCACAACTTCCTCACCCTGCCGCGGATTCGCTCCGAATCCCCGGCGTTCGACCTGCACCACCCCGAGATCGCGGCGCTCGACGCGCTGCACAACGGTCGCGAGGGTGACAAGGCGCTGGCCGGCGGCAAGGAGGCGGGCAAGTGAAGATCCAGGGCAAGATGTTCATCTGGCTGAGCGTCTTCATCCTCGCCATGGCAGTCGTCTACGGCGTGTGGTCGAAGGAGCCGGCCGGTACCACGGCGCTCTTCCTCGCGTTCGGCCTGTGCATCATGGTCGGCTACTACCTGGCCTTCACGGCCCGGCGGGTCGACGCGGGCGCACAGGACAACGAGGACGCCGAGGTCGCCGACGACGCCGGTGAACTGGGCTTCTTCAGCCCGCACAGCTGGCAGCCGCTCTTCCTGGGCATCGGCGGCGCGCTCGCCTTCCTGGGCGTGGTCTTCGGCTTCTGGCTGCTGTACTTCTCCCTGCCGGTGATCCTCGCGGCCCTCTTCGGCTGGGTCTTCGAGTACTACCGCGGCGAGAACCGCACCCAGTAGTACGCACCAGGCGAGAAGCGTGGCAGACACGCCGCACGGGTCGGGCCCGGACACCCCAACAGGTGTCCGGGCCCGACCCGTTTGCAGTCCTCCAGCGCGCCACCAAGGGGGATTCTTCCTACGTTTGGGGCATGAGTCACAGACCTCGAACCCGGAAGGTGCTGAGCTGCGGCCTCCTGCTCGTGCCCCTCGCGGTGAGCACCACCGCGTGCGGTGGCTCGTCGTCGGATACCCTCTCGGCCAATCCCTACGACGCGTCCGACCAGATATCGGCGAACACCCCGACGGACGGCAGGCAGAAGGCGGACCCCGACAAGCCGCTTGAGGTCTCCCTCAAGGGGGACGACTCCCGGATCACGGACGTCACCGCCACCGATGTCACCGGCCGCTACGTACGCGGCGAACTGAGCGCCGACGGACGGCACTGGCGCACCACCGTGCCGCTGGCCGCCGGCACCCGCTACACGGTGCAGGTCAGCACCGAGGAGGAGGACGGCACCCCGGGCCGCAAGACCCTGGTGGTCAACACCAAGGAAGTCGGCGACCGGCTGACCGTCAAGTTCGGCCCGCAGAGCGGGGAGTACGGCGTCGGCGAGCCGGTCACCGCCGAGCTCAGCAAGCCGGTCACCGACCCCAAGGCCCGGGCCATCGTCGAGAGCGCCCTGAAGGTCGACTCGTCGCCCCGTGTGGAGGGCGCCTGGTACTGGGTGGACAACAAGAAGCTGCACTTCCGCCCCAAGGACTACTGGCCGGCCCACGCCACCGTCGCCGTGCACAGCAACCTCGACGGCCTGAAGATCGCCGGTGGGCTCTACGGCGGCCCCGCAAAGCCCGTTCGGCTCACCACCGGTGACCGGGTCGAGGCGGTCACCGACGCCGGCGCGCACCAGATGACGGTGACGCGCAACGGCAAGGTCATCAACACCATCCCGGTCACCACCGGCAAGCCGGGCTTCTCCACCCGCAACGGCGTCAAGGTCGTGCTCGGCAAGGAGAGCTTCGTGCGGATGCGCAGCGCCACCGTCGGTATCGCCGAGGGGAGTTCGGACTCCTACGACCTGCCGGTCTACTGGGCGACCCGGGTCACCTGGAGCGGCGAGTACGTGCACGCCGCCCCCTGGTCGGTCGGCTCCCAGGGCGCCGCCAACGTCAGCCACGGCTGCACCGGCATGTCCACCGGCAACGCCCAGTGGTTCTTCAACACCGTCCGGGTCGGCGATGTCGTCAAGGTCGTCAACAGCAGCGGCGACACCATGACGCCGTTCGACAACGGCTTCGGTGACTGGAACATGCCCTGGAAGGACTGGCGGGCCGGCAGCGCGCTCAAGAACAAGGCCCCCATGACCACAGGCACGGCCGAGCGCGAGCAGAATGCCGCCGCCGACGCCCGGCTGCGTCCGCAGGTCTGAGGGCCGTTCAGCGACCGCTCAGGGCCCTCAGGCCGGCACCACGTCCTGGGTGAGGCTCCGTCGGCGCAGCAGGCCGGCCAGTGCGTCGGCGAACGCCACCGGGTCCAACGGATGGGTCACCGCGGCGTCCGCGCGGCTCCAGGTGGCCAACCAGGCGTCCTGCGGGCGACCGATCAGCAGCAGCACCGGCGGGCACTGGAAGACCTCGTCCTTGATCTGCCGGCAGACGCCCATGCCGCCCGCCGGCGCGGTCTCGCCGTCCAACACGCAGACGTCGATGCCGCCCTGCTCCAGCGCCTCCAGGACGGCCGGGGCGGTCGCGCACTCCAGGATCTCGATCTGCGGGGCGTCGGGGGCCGGGCGCCGTCCGGCCGCCAGCCGGACCTGCTCGCGGGTGTTGGCGTTGTCGCTGTAGACCAGCACCGTGGCAGTCGCCTGCATCGTTCCTCCACCTTTGTCGCGGCATCTACGTAGCGGCACGGCTTTTGGATCAAACCGTTGCGCGATGCTACTCCCGGACGGGGCCCCGATAGGAGAGGCCGTACGGCCCCCGTTGATGGCCGACGCCCCGTCAGGACCGGGTTTTCCAGGGGCCGACGGTCGCTCGATGCCGCGGGCTTCCCCCCATCGGGCGACCGTCGGGACGCCTCGAACGAGCAGGCCATGGGGCCTTGACACACCGAACGGCACCCCCCGGAGTGAGGGCGGGATAAGCGACCGACATAATGTCGGTCGTGGCGACAGCAACGACAGTAGATACCGGGCACGCGCACCCGTCGGTCAATCGGCCGAACCTCACCAGCGTCGGAACCATCATCTGGCTGAGTTCCGAGCTGATGTTCTTCGCGGCCCTCTTCGCGATGTACTTCACCCTCCGGTCCGTAACGGGCGAGGCGTATTGGAAGCATTCCGCCGATGCGCTCAATCTCCCGTTCTCCGCGACCAACACCACGATCCTGGTGCTCAGCTCACTGACGTGTCAGCTCGGCGTTTTCGCCGCCGAGCGCGGCGACGTCAAGAAGCTGCGCGCGTGGTTCGTGGTCACCTTCATCATGGGTGCCATCTTCATCGGCGGTCAGGTCTTCGAGTACACCGATCTGGTCAAGCACGAGGGCCTCTCGCTCTCGTCCGGCCCGTACGGCTCGGTGTTCTACCTGACCACCGGTTTCCACGGACTGCACGTGACGGGCGGTCTGATCGCCTTCCTGCTGGTCCTGGGCAGGACGTACGCGGCCAAGAGGTTCACCCACACACAGGCCACCGCGGCCATCGTCGTGTCCTACTACTGGCACTTCGTCGATGTCGTCTGGATCGGCCTCTTCGCCACGATCTACTTGATCCGGTAACAGGTCCGGCAGGACTCGTATATCGGACAGACATAGCCAAAGCATCGACGCAGAAGATCCTGACACCGGGGTAATCCGTGAAAAAGCTCTCCGCACGACGGCGCCATCCGCTGGCGGCGCTCGTCGTCCTACTCTTCGCGCTGGCGGTCACTGGGGGGCTGTACGCCGCGTTCGCGCCGGCGGACAAGGCTCAAGCCGATGACACCGCCCAGTCTCTTGCCATCAAGGAGGGCAAGAAGCTCTTCGCCGTGGGCTGCGCAAGCTGCCACGGCACCGGCGGTCAGGGCAGCTCCGACGGCCCGAGCCTGGTCGGCGTGGGCGCCGCCGCCGTCGACTTCCAGGTGGGCACCGGCCGTATGCCGGCCCAGCAGCCCGGCGCCCAGGTGCCGCGAAAGAAGAACATCTACACCAACGCGCAGATCGACCAGCTCGCGGCCTACGTCGCGTCGCTGGGCCCGGGCCCGTCCGTGCCCGACAAGTCGCAGTACAGCGCGGAGGGCGCCAACGTCGCCCAGGGCGGCGAGCTGTTCCGCACCAACTGCGCGCAGTGCCACAACTTCACCGGTAAGGGCGGTGCCCTCACCAACGGCAAGTTCGCACCGACGCTGGAAGGCGTGGACCCGAAGCACATCTACGAGGCCATGCAGACCGGCCCGCAGAACATGCCCTCCTTCGGTGACGGCACGCTGAGCCCGCAGAACAAGAAGGACATCGTCGCGTACCTCGGCGCCGTCAACGGCGACAAGACCGCGACCCCGGGCGGTATGGAACTCGGTGGTCTGGGCCCGGTGACCGAAGGTCTCTTCGGCTACATCTTCGGGCTGGGTGCGTGTGTCGCGGTCGCCATCTGGGTCGCAGCCCGGACTACGAAGGCCAAGAAGTCATGAGTGAGACAGAAGAAAACCTTCCCAGTGAGCGGGAGACGACTCACGAGGGCGCGGTAGGGAAGGCGGACAACCCCTTCGCCGACCCCGGGCTGCCGCCCCACGAGCACCGCGTCCAGGACATCGATGAGCAGGCCGCCAAGCGCTCCGAGCGCACCGTCGCCCTTCTCTTCATGGTGTCCATGCTCGCCACCGTCGCGTTCATCGCGTCGTACGTGGCCATCCCGATCGACAAGATCGTCTACATCTTCCCGCTGGGGCACATCAGCGGGCTGAACTTCGCGCTCGGCCTGACGCTGGGTGTGGCGCTCTTCTGCATCGGCGCCGGCGCGGTCCACTGGGCCCGCACGCTGATGTCGGACGAGGAGGTGGCGCAGGAGCGGCACCCGATCGAGGCCACCCCCGACGTCAAGGCGAAGGTCCTGGCGGACTTCGCGGAGGGCGCCAAGGAGTCGCAGCTCGGTCGGCGCAAGCTGATCCGCAACACGATGTTCGGTGCGATGGCCCTGGTGCCGCTCTCCGGCGTCGTGCTGCTGCGTGACCTCGGCCCGCTGCCCGAGAAGAAGCTGCGGACCACCGGCTGGAAGAAGGGCGTCCGCCTGGTCAACCAGTCGACCAACCTCCCGCTGCGTCCCGAGGACATCGCGGTCGGCTCCCTCACGTTCGCCAAGCCCCAGGGCCTGGAGGAGAGCGACGAGGACTTCGCCAACAAGATCGCCAAGGACGCCCTGATGCTCGTGCGGATCCAGCCGCAGAACATCAAGGACAAGCAGGAACTGGCCTGGTCGCACGAGGGCATCGTGGCGTACTCGAAGATCTGCACCCACGTGGGTTGCCCGATCTCCCTGTACGAGCAGCAGACGCACCACGTGCTGTGCCCCTGCCACCAGTCGACCTTCGACCTCTCTGATGGTGGTCGCGTGATCTTCGGCCCGGCCGGTCACGCCCTGCCGCAGCTGCACATCACGGTGAAGGACGGCTATCTCGAAGCCGTAAGCGACTTCGCGGAGCCCGTCGGCCCGAGCTTCTGGGAGCGCGGATGAGTAACGAGACAACCGCGACCACCACGCGCCGTGGCCAGGCGCCGCGGGGCGAGCGGATCGCCGACTGGGCCGACGGCCGGCTGGGCATCTACAGCCTGGCGAAGTCCAACATGCGCAAGATCTTCCCGGACCACTGGTCCTTCATGTTGGGTGAGGTCGCGCTCTACAGCTTCATCATCATCATCCTGACCGGTGTCTACCTGACGCTGTTCTTCCACCCGAGCATGGCCGAGGTCACCTACCACGGGTCCTACGTGCCGATGCACGGGATCAAGATGACCCAGGCCTTCGAGTCGACGCTGAACATCAGCTTCGACGTGCGCGGTGGTCTGCTGATCCGGCAGATCCACCACTGGGCGGCGCTGGTCTTCCTGGCCGCGATGATGGTCCACATGATGCGGGTGTTCTTCACCGGCGCGTTCCGCAAGCCGCGTGAGGTCAACTGGCTGTTCGGCTTCCTGCTGTTCGTCCTGGGCATGTTCACCGGCTTCACCGGTTACTCGCTCCCGGACGACCTGCTCTCCGGCACCGGTGTCCGCTTCATCGAGGGCGTCATCCTGGCGATGCCGCTGGTCGGCTCGTACCTGCAGATGTTCATCTTCGGCGGCGAGTTCCCCGGGCACGACATCATCCCGCGGTTCTTCGCGGTCCACGTGCTGCTGCTGCCGGGCATCATGCTCGGCCTGCTGGTGGCGCACCTGATCCTGGTCTTCTACCACAAGCACACGCAGTTCCCGGGTGCCGGCAAGACCAACAACAACGTGGTCGGCATGCCGCTGCTGCCGGTCTACATGGCCAAGGCCGGAGGCTTCTTCTTCCTGGTCTTCGGTGTGATCTCGGTGATCGCCGCGGTCGCCAGCATCAACCCCGTGTGGGCCATCGGCCCGTACCGGCCGGACCAGGTGTCCACCGGTGCGCAGCCGGACTGGTACATGGGCTTCGCCGAGGGCCTGGTGCGTGTCATGCCGGGCTGGGAGTGGAACTTCTGGGGCCACACCATCAACTTCGGTGTGCTGATCCCGATCCTGATCTTCCCGTTGGTCCTGGTCGCCATCGCGGTCTACCCGTTCATCGAGTCCTGGGTCCGCGGCGACAAGCGCGAGCACCACATCCTGGACCGCCCGCGCAACACCCCGACCCGCACCGGCTTCGGTGTGGCCTGGCTCGTCGCGTACTTCGTGATGCTGATCGGTGGCGGCAACGACCTGTGGGCGACGCACTTCCACCTGTCGATCAACGCGATCACCTGGTTCGTCCGGATCGCGTTCTTCGTCGGGCCGGTGCTGGCCTTCATCGCCACCAAGCGGATCTGCCTGGGCCTTCAGCGCCGCGACAAGGACAAGGTGCTGCACGGGCGCGAGTCCGGCATCATCAAGCGCCTGCCGCACGGTGAGTTCATCGAGGTCCACGAGCCGCTCAACCAGGAGCAGCTGCACTTCCTGACCCAGCACGAGCAGCCCGAGCCGCTCGAACTCGGTCCGGAGGTCGACGAGAACGGCGTTCGACGCAAGCTCAAGCGCACGCAGAAGCTGCGCGCCAAGCTCTCCAAGGGCTACTACGGCGAGGACAACGTCATCGCCAAGCCGACCGTCGAGGAGTACAAGGAGATCACCAGCGGCCACGGCCACCACTGATCCCCGCGGGCGCCCGCGCGCGCACCGCTGGTAGTACGCCACCCAGAGGGCCCCGTCCATTCCTGTGGACGGGGCCCTTCGGCGTCCGCGGAGGTCGATAGGGTGACGACACAGGCACGACACGAACCAGGAGCGTGGACCATGAACGTTGTGACCCCGGCGGGCGGCGGCAGCGTGGCGGACCGCTCCTGGCCGGTCGTGCTGAACACCCTCCTCGACGGCCACGACCTCACCGCGGACGACACCGCCTGGGTCATGGACCGGATCATGCGCGGCCAGGCCACCGACGCGCAGATCGCCGGCTTCGCGGTCGCGCTGCGGGCCAAGGGCGAGACGGTCGCGGAGATCTCCGGCCTGGTGCGGACGATGTACGCGCACGCCAGCCTGATCGACGTGCCCGGCCCCAGCGTCGACATCGTTGGCACCGGCGGCGACGGGGCGAAGACCGTCAACATCTCCACCATGTCGGCGATCGTGGTCGCCGGCACCGGCGCCAAGGTCGTCAAGCACGGCAGCCGCGCCGCGTCCTCGGCCAGCGGCGCCTCCGACGTGCTGGAGAAGCTGGGCGTCAATCTGGACCTGAGCCCGCGCCGGGTCGTGGAGGTCGCCGAGGAGGCCGGCATCACCTTCTGCTTCGCGGCCAAGTTCCACCCCGCGCTGCGCCATGTGGCGGCCGCCCGCGGCCAGTTGGGCATCCGCACGACCTTCAACGTGCTGGGCCCGCTGACCAACCCCGCCCGGGTCAAGGCCCAGGCCACCGGCGTCGCGGACGCCAAGATGGCGCCGATCCTGGCCGGGGTGCTCGCCGAGCGCGGCTCCTCCGCGCTGGTCTTCCGCGGCGACGACGGTCTGGACGAGCTGACCACCACCGCCACCTCCCGGGTGTGGATCGTGCGCGACGGCACGGTCCGCGAGGAGCCGTTCGACCCCCGGGACGTCGGCATCGACCTGGTGCCGGTGACGGCGCTGCGCGGCGCGGACGCGTCGTACAACGCGGAGGTGGCCCGCCGGCTGCTGGACGGCGAGACCGGCCCGGTGCGGGAGGCGGTGTTGCTCAACGCGGCGGCCGCGCTGGCCGCGTTGGAGCCGTCCGACGCCCCGTTGACCGAGCGGATCCGGGACGGCCTCGGCCGGGCCGCCGAGTCCCTCGACTCCGGGGCGGCCAAGCGGACCCTGGAGCGCTGGGCGGCGGCCAGCAACGCCTGACGGCCGCGGATGTGACGCAGGTCCCGGTCCGGAATGCGGACCGGGGCTTGCGCCCCGAAGATCGTGTGGCATGATTCATGCCCAGGTCACGAGTGACAGCGACACAGGCCCCGGCCCGCTGTCCGGCAACCCTCCTTCCGTGGCGGGGTGCCCCGGGTGATGACCAGGCCGCAGGCAGCGAGGTCTGCGGCAAGCGCGGATCCCTCGCCAGGGATCCTGGTCCCCGAGGGAGCTACCCCCGTGATGCAGCGAATGCGCTAGGGCCGTCGGCCCCGTTCCCGCGCTCCTCAGCTCTTCTCTCCTTTCACACCGCGGTGCCGTGCCCGGCCGTTCCTCCGCGCCCCTCCCGGGCTCCCGAGGACGCCCCCACCGCGGTGAACTCGCTTACCTCTCACGGGAGTTCGCCATGTCTGTTTCCGCCGTTGCCGCCGACCGCGCCGTCTGCGCCCCGCTGCCCGTGCTGGGACGGGACGTCACCGTCCCGCTGGTGACCGGCGGCGAGGCCGGTTACGCCGCGCTGGACTACGCCGCCAGCGCCCCCGCGCTCCAGCGGGTCTGGGACGACGTGGCCGGCTACGCGCCGTACTACGGCAGCGTCCACCGCGGTGCCGGCTACCTCTCTCAACTCTCCACCGACCTCTTCGAGAACAGCCGCAAGACGGTCGCCGACTTCCTCGGCTGCCGCCCCGACGACCAGCTCGTCTTCACCCGCTCCACCACCGACTCGCTGAACCTGCTGGCCGCCGCTCTGCCGCAGGGCACCCGGGTGTTCGTCTTCGAGACCGAGCACCACGCCTCGCTGCTGCCCTGGGAGCGCCGCGCGGACCTGGCCGTGACGTACCTCAACGCGCCGCGCACCCCGCGGCAGGCGGTGGACGCCCTGGAGCAGGCGCTGGCCGCCCGCGAGCCGTACGGCCCCGCGCTGGTGTGCGTCACCGGCGCCTCGAACGTGACCGGGGAGCTGTGGCCGGTACGGGAGTTGGCGGCCGCCGCGCACGCCCACGGCGCCCGGATCGTGCTGGACGCGGCCCAACTCGCCCCGCACCACCCGGTGGACCTCGCCGAACTCGACGTCGACTGGGTCGCGTTCTCCGGCCACAAGCTGTACGCGCCGTTCGGCGCAGGGGTGTTGGCCGGCCGCGCCGACTGGCTCCAGGACGCCGATCCGTACCTGGCCGGCGGCGGCGCCAGCCGCACGGTGGCCCGACGGGCCGACGGCGGGGTGGACGTCGAGTGGCACACCACCGCCGCCCGGCACGAGGCCGGATCCCCCAACGTCATCGGCGCCTACGCCATCGCCTCCGCCTGCCGGGCGCTCACCGAGGCCGGTTTCGACGGCCTCGTCGCCCGCGAACAGGAGCTGATCGCCCAGGTCCGGGCGGGCCTGGCCGATGTCCCCGAGGTCCGGATCCTCTCCCTCTTCGGCGCCGACGCGCCGCGCGTCGGCGTCCTCTCCTTCGTCGTCGACGGCTGGAACAGCTCGCACTTCGCCGCGGCCCTCTCCGCGGAGTACGGGATCGGCGTCCGCGACGGCCTGTTCTGCGCGCACCCCCTGGTCCGCACGCTCCTGGGCAGCGCCCCCCAGGACCCGGGCGAGTGCGGCGCCCCCGAGGCGGCCCCCGGCGAACGCTCCCTGAACGCGATCCGCGTCAGCTTCGGGGCGGGGACGCCGGACGAGCACATCGCCCGGTTCGTCCGGGCGGTCCGGGAACTCGTCGCCGACGGCGCACGGTGGAAGTACCGGGTGGAGGACGGCCGTTGCGTGCCCTGCGCGTAGCGCAGGTTGTTTCTTCCCACGTTGTCGGCTCTCCCGCCGCGCGGGTTGCTGTTCTTTGCGCCTTGCGGCGCGGGGCGGTCCGCTGCCGGTCCGCTGCGCGGGGCGGGCCGACGTGTCCGCTGCGCGGGGCGGGTGGGGTTGTTGTCCGCTGCGCGGGGCTGTTGGGGTGCGGTGACGGGCCTGCGGGGTGGGTGTGCAGGACTGCTTCGCTTTACGTCCTGCACACCCACCCCTCCGGCCCGTCCCCTCCCGTTGGGGGTGGGTGAAAAACGGTGGGTGCCACGTCCTGTCGGTGGGTCAACTCGGGCCGCTGGGTTGAGTGGTGACCGTCAGAGGACGCATGAGCTTGAGCGGTGACCGTGAGGGGACGCGTGAGGCTGGGTGGTGACGGTCAGAGGACGCGTGAGCTTGAGTGGTGACCGTGAGGGGACGCGTGAGGCTGGGTGGTGACCGTAAGAAGACGTATGAGCCTGCGCGGTGACGGTCAGAGGACGTGTGAGCTTGAGTGGTGACCGTAAGAGGACAGGTGGCCCGAGCGCCCGGGCGGCGACCGTCAGCGGACCACAGTGGCCAGCCCCATCCCAGAGAAATCCACCCACCCAACGGGAGGTGACGGGCCGGAGGGGGCGATATGCCAGACGTAAAGCGAAGCAGTCTGGCATATCGCCCCCTCCGGCCCGTCACCGCAACCCGACAGCCCCGCGCAGCGGACCAACGCGCTTGCGCCGCAGGCGCAAAGACAGCAACCCCCACGGCGGGACGGCCGACAACGTGGGAAGCCAAGCCCAGCGCAGCGTCACGCGTCGAGGCCGATGGAAAACGCCGTCTCAAGGTCGTGTTGTGAATACGTGCGGAACGCGATGTGCGTCTCGGTGGAGGCGACGCCGGGGACCTTGCTGATGCGGCCGGGGATGACGTCCGCGAGGTCGTCGTGGTGGGCGACCCGGACCATCGCGATGAGGTCGTGGGCGCCGGTGACCGAGTAGACCTCGCTGACGCCTTCCAGCGCGGCGATCTGCTCGGCGATCTCCGGGATCTGGTCCACGCTGGTCTTGATGAGCACGATCGACGTGATCACGGCTGGCTCTCTTCCTCGGCCGACGGTCCATTGCCCCTGGTGGCCCCCAGAGTATCCCGCCCGTAGCGGGCCCATGCGTAGAGGAAGCCGAGGGCGAAGCCGACGACGTGGGCGAGGTAGGCGACGCCGGGGCCGGCCGGGTCGTGCTGGGCGGCCTGCCACTGGAGGCAGAACCAGAAGAGCAGCACGATCCAGGCGGGGAAGCGCAGGGGGAGGAAGAACAGGAACGGGAAGAGGCTGGTGACCCGGGCCCGGGGGAAGAGGAAGAGGAAGGCGCCGAGGACACCGGAGATCGAGCCGGAGGCGCCGACCAGGGTCTGGTCCGAGTGCGCGTGCGCGGCCGCGTAGCCGATCAGGGCGAGGTAGCCGACGGCCAGGTAGAAGACGGTGAAGGGGAGCCGGCCCATCCGGGTCTCGGTCATGCCGCCGAAGACGTACAGGAACAGGACGTTGCCGAGCAGGTGCAGCCAGCTCCCGTGCACGAAGAGCGCGGTGAGCGGGGTGAGCAGGGCTTGGGGGGAGCCCCTCCACAGTTCGAGCGGAATCACGCCCCAGTGCGCGAAGTAGGCGTTCTGGGCGCGGAGCAGGGCGGCGCCGGTGCCGTAGGTCCGCAGCAGGCCGGAGGCGGGGCCGAGCACGAAGAGCGTGCAGCACAGCGCGATCAGCACGTTCGTCATCCGTGAGAACACCGCGCGCAGCGAGTGGGCGGGGTGGGCCGGCGCCGTCATGAAGTGATCATGGCGCAATGCGGGCACACGGGACAGAGTGCCTCGCCGCGTCCCGGCTTCCGGGCGGGCCCGCGCCGGCCCCCTGCCAGGCCGTAGGGTTACAGGCAGTACCTTGCGTATTTCCGCAGTCCGGCGGCGCACCCGCGCGGGGCGCACCGCAGCACGAGTACGAAAGAGGACGACACGATGGCTGTTCCCCTGCCGACGGCGGAAACCCGGTGGCGCTGTGTGCTCTGTGGCAATCTCACCCGGTTTGATGTGACCCGCCGGTCCAAGGTGGTGGAGTACGTGCACCTGGATCTGGCCGGTGAGCCGTCGGTGGAGGAGCGCGAGGTCGTCAGCGAGACCGTGGAGTCCGTGCGCTGCCGCTGGTGCAACGCGGTCGACCAGATCGAGCTGGTGGACCGTCCGGGCGCGAGCGCCTGAGATCGGAGCGATGCAGCCGTGGTGGAACGTCCAGAAGGGGAGCTGGGGGCGGAGCGTGCGGACGCGCCCGGAGGGGTGGCCGACGAGGTGCTCGATCAGCCACTGCCCGAGGGCGTACGGCGCCGCGTCGTGGCGCTCACCGCGGAGTGGTTCGGGGCGCTGACGGTCTCCGAACTCCCGCCCCCCTTGCGGCAGTACGCCCGTTTCACCCCGACCCGTCGGGCCAAGTTCGCCGGGAACGCGATGGCCGCGGCGCTGGAGGGCGACGCCGTGTTCCGGCAGCGGATCGCGGGCAAGCTGCGGCAGGCGCAGCCGGAGCTCGCCGAGGCGCTGGAGCAGGGGACCCTGCCGGCCGCCGCCGATCCGCTGGACGTCGCGGCGGCGGCGTACGTGCTGCGGCCCGAGGGCTGGGTCAAGCTGGTCGCGGCGGCCGGCGAGGAGGCGCAGCGGGCGCGCGCCGAGCGGGCCGGCGAGGAGGCCGAGCGGGAGTTGGCCCGGCTGCGCGAGGAGTTGGCGCAGGCGCGCGGCGAGGCGCGCGGCGAGGCGGACCGGGTCCGGGCGGATCTGGAGGCGGCCCGCAAGGAGAACGAGTCGTTGCAGCGGAAGCTGCGCAGCGCGCTCAGCGACATCCGGCGCGGGGAGGCCGCGGTCCGCAAGGTCGAGGCCGCGCTGGCCGAGGTCCGGGAGCGGGCGGCGACCGACAAGGCGGCGGCGGACAGCGAGGTGCGCCGGTTCAAGGCGCGGATCGCGGAGGCCGAGGCGGCGTTGGAGGCCAGTCGGCGGTCGGCCCGCGAGGGGCGCAGCGTGGAGGACATGCGGCTGCGGCTGCTGTTGGACACGGTGTTGGACGCGGCGCAGGGGCTGCGCCGGGAGTTGGCGCTGCCGCCCGCGGCGGGGCGTCCCGCGGACACCGTCGAGGCGGTCGAGCCGGGCCGGATGACGCCCAAGGACATCGCGACCCGGGCGCTGTCGGAGACCGATCCGGCGCTGCTGGACCAACTCCTGGCGCTGCCCCAGGCGCATCTGGTCGTCGACGGCTACAACGTCACCAAGACCGGCTATCCGACGATGCCGTTGGAGAAGCAGCGGCTGCGGCTGCTGGGCGGGTTGGCGGTGCTGGCGGCCCAGACCGGTGCGGAGATGACGTGCGTCTTCGACGGGGCGGAGTTGGCCGCGCCGGTGTTGTTGGCGCCGCCGCGCGGGGTGCGGGTGCTGTTCAGCAAACCGGGCGTGACGGCCGACGAGTTGATCCGGCAGCTGGTGCGGGCCGAGCCGGCGGGCCGCCCGGTGGTGGTGGTCTCCTCGGACCGTGAGGTGGCCGACGGGGTCGCCAAGGCGGGGGCCCGGCCGGTGGCATCCGCCTTGCTGCTCAAGCGACTTGCCCGAACCTGACATTTCACACCCAGACCGGAATATCGCCGGGGGCATGCGCCCGCGCTTCGTATCGGAGCGTCAAATGCCGCTTACTGGCCGTGTGATGTTGGTAAAAGTTGGGGGCGACGGTGCAGAAATTCCCCGTGAGGATTTGAAGCGATCACAACTCGGTTACTAAGGTCGGGCCTCGAACCTTCATACAGGTGATCATCCACCCGGGACGGTCAGTGAAGGTACCGCCGAGTCCGCGGCGTTCGCGCGGAGCCGGGGACCCCAAGCTCCCCCCACTCCCGGTAGGCGGCTGGAGGAAGAAGGAGCTCGCCCCCGTGGCGTCCCACCGTCGACCCAAGCAGCCGAGCCGTACTCGTGTGACCGTGCTCACCGCGACCGCCGCCGCGGCCGTCGCCCTCTCGTCCCAGGCGGCGCACGCCGATCCGAGCCAGTCGAAGAAGGACGTCAAGTCCGAGGTCGACAAGCTCTACAACGACGCGGAGCAGGCCACCGAGAAGTACAACGGCGTCAAGGAGCAGCAGGACAAGCTCCAGAAGGAGGTCGACGACCTCCAGGACAAGGTGGCCCGCGGCCAGGGCGATCTGAACCAGCTCCGCAAGGGCCTCGGCGCCATCGCCTCCGGCCAGTACCGCAGCGGCAGCATCGACCCCTCGGTCCAGTTGTTCCTCTCCGGCAATCCGGACACCTACCTCGAAAAGGCCGCCACGCTCGACCAGTTGAGCGGCAAGCAGGCCGAGCAGCTCAAGACCATCGCGGACAAGCAGCGCCAACTCGCCCAGGAGCGCGCGGAGGCCGCCAGCAAGATCCAGGACCTCTCCGAGACCCGCAAGTCGCTCGGGGACAAGAAGGACGAGATCAAGGCCAAGCTGGCCAAGGCGCAGGAGCTGCTCAACACCCTGACCGCCAAGGAGCGGGCGGCCATGCAGGCCGCGGACGACCGGGCCAACCGCAGCAACGACCGGGTCAACCTCGGCGACGACGTGCCGGCCTCGCAGCGCGGTGCGGCCGCCCTGGCCGCCGCCCAGTCGAAGATAGGTTCCCCGTACGTCTGGGGCGCCACCGGCCCGTCCTCCTTCGACTGCTCGGGCCTGACGTCCTGGGCGTACTCGCAGGCCGGCCAGTCGCTGCCGCGCACCTCGCAGGAGCAGGCCAACGCCGGCACCCGGATCGGCTCGGAGAGCGCCCTGAAGCCCGGCGACCTGGTGCTCTTCTACGGCGACCTGCACCACATCGGCCTCTACGCCGGCAACGGCACCGTGCTGCACGCCCCGAAGCCGGGCGCCGCGGTGCGCTACGAGTCGATCAACAACATGCCGTTCCAGTTCGGCGTGCGGGTCTGAAAAGACTCACAACACCCGCAACCCACCGCCCGATCGGGCGAATTGCGGCCCCCGCCACTGACCTGCCGCTCCGCCGGTGACCTGCGAAGTCACCGGCGGAGCGGCTTTTTGGGTACGAAAAGCGGTCTTTGGCCGGCGTACCGCGGCGCGGTTACTGTCTGCCCTCGCAGTCGCCGGATCACCGACCGTCCCGCCCGGGCGGCAGGGGCTGCACACGGAAGGAGTTGCGGCCCTCGTGGTGTCCCATCGCCGTACCTCGCAGCGCGGTCAGACGACCCTCGCCTCGGTCACCGTCCTGTCCGCCGCCCTGGCGACCGCGGCCGCCGCGCTGTCGGCCCAGCCGGCCAGCGCCGACCCCGTCGAACACCCCTCGGCCGGCCGCCAGGACGCCGCCGCCCGGGTCGGCAAGCTCTACGAGGAGGCCGAGCGGGCCACCGAGAAGTACGACGAGGCCAGCGCCCACACCGCCCAACTGCGCGGCGAGGTCTCCGCCCTCCAGGACCGCGCCGCGCGCACCCTGGAGCAGGTCAACGGCATGCGGTCCCGGCTCGGCGCGCTGGCCGCCGCCCAGTACCGGTCCGGCGGGATCGACCCCGGCGTCCGACTGATGCTCTCCGAACGGCCCGAAAGCTACCTGGAGAAGGCGTCCGCGCTGGACCGGCTCAGCGGCACCCAGGCCCGCGAGCTGCACCGGCTCCAGGCCGCCACCCGTCAACTGGACCAGCAGCGCCGGGAAGCGGCCCGGAAGCTGGCCCAACTGGAGGCCGGCCGCGTCGAGGTGGCCAAGCACAAGAAGGACGTCCAGCGGAAGCTGGCCACCGCGCGGCGGCTGCTCAACGCCCTGCCCGCGCCGGCCCGGGCCGCGTACGACCGGGTCACCCGCAGCGACGGGCGGGACGAGCAGGTGCCGGACCTGACCGGGATCGAGGCGGGCACGGACCGGGCCGCGGCCGCGGTCGCCGCGGTGCGCGCCGCGATCGGCTCCCCCTACGCCTGGGGCAGCACCGGACCCTCGTCGTTCGACTGCTCCGGCCTCACCCAATGGGCCTACGGCAAGGCCGGCGTCTCGCTGCCGCGCACCTCCCAGGCCCAGCGCGGCGCCGGCACCCGGATCCCGCTGTCCGAGGCCCGCCCCGGCGACCTGGTCATCTACCGCTCGGACGCCAGCCACGTCGGGATGTACGTCGGCAACGGGCAGGTCGTGCACGCGCCCTATCCGGGCGCCCGGGTGCGCTACGACCCGGTCGGCATGATGCCGGTCTCGTCGGTCACCAGGCCCTGAGCCGTCCGCCCCTGCGTTTTTGTGCCGGCCGGGCCGCCCTTACGATCGGCCGCATGGCGGACCAGAGGGCGCGACGCAGGGGGCCGGGGCGGGTCGCACGGCCGGTCGGCTGCGCGGTGTCGCTGTGCGCGCTGCTGGTCCCGCTCGCCGGGTGCGCGCCCGCTGAGGGGCCCACCGCGCAGTACCCGGGGGCCCAACAGATGCTCGACGCGCGGGCCGACGCCGTCCGGCGGCACGACACCGGGGCCTTCCTGTCCTCCGTCGACCCCCGGGCCACCGGCTTCCGCGCCCGGCAGCGCGAGGTCGCAGACCACCTCGCCGCCGTCCCGCTCGCCGACTGGCGCTACGACCTGGTCGCCACCGGCGCCTTCCCGTTGCCGATGGGCGGCGGGAAGCGGCTGGCCGCGCAGGTGCGGCTGCGCTACCGCCTCAAGGGCTTCGACACCGCGCCGGTCACCAGCTTCCAGTACCTCACCCTGACCGAGCGGGACGGCCGTTGGCTGGTCAGCTCCGACTCCGACGGCGCCGCGGACGGCCGGGTCGGCACCCGTCAGCTCTGGGACCAGGGCCCGGTGACGGTGGTGCGCGGCCGGTATGGCCTGGTGCTGGGCGGGGCCGGCGACCCGGCGCGGCTGCGCGATCTGGCGAAGCGGGTGGACGCGGCGGTGCCCGCGGTCTCCGCCGCCTGGAAGGAGAAGTGGGCCCGGAAGGTGGTGGTGGAGGCGCCCGACACCGTCGAGCGGATGGCCCAACTGATGGGCAGCGACGACCCGTCGGGGTACTCCGGGATCGCGGCGGTCACGACGGGGGAGGCGGGCGCGGAGAGCGCGGCCCCCGCGGACCGGGTGATCGTCAACCCCGACGCCTACGAGGAGCTCAACGACCTGGGCCGCACGGTCGTCCTCACCCACGAGACCACCCATGTCGCCACCCGCGCGCTGACCACCCCGGCCACTCCGCTGTGGCTCTCGGAGGGGTTCGCGGACTGGGTCGCCTACCGGGAGGTGCGCCGCCGGCCCGCGACCACCGCGCCGGAGCTGACCCGCGCGGTCACCGCCGGCCACCCGCCGGCCCGACTGCCCAGCGACGCCGACTTCGGCTTCCGGTCCGGCGCGGAGCGGCTGGCCACCGCGTACGAGGGCGGCTGGCTGGCCTGCCGGATGATCGCCGACAGGTGGGGCGAGGCGCGGCTGATGGCCTTCTACCGGGACATCGGCCGGCGCGGGCTGCGCACCGCCGCGTCCCGTCCGGGCACGGCCCCCATGGAGGCGCGCACCCCCGCCCCGTCGGCGGCGCCCGGCTCGGCGGCCCCCGCGGTGGGCGGCGCCCCGCGGACCGCCCGCGGCACCGCGGTGGTGGAGCGCGCCATGCGCACCCAACTGGGCGTCGGGATGGCCGAGTTCACCGCGATGTGGCGGGCGTATGTGCGTCAGGAGCTGGACTGAGCGAGGGGCGGGCGCCGGGGACGCCGGCGTCGGGCGCGGGCCGGCCGCGACCGCCGGCGGTCCACAGGCGGTGGCAGGCGAGCAGGGACGCGGCGAGCAGGAGGCCGTTGCGCGCGGTCAGCAGCGCGATGCCCCAGGGGGTGCTCGCCACCACGTCCGCGAAGTGGGCCGGGAACTCCAGCAGCGTCACCCCGGCGGCCAGCAGCACCAGCACCGCCGGCGGGCCCTGCCGGCTGGCCCGTACGGTCAGGCCGGCCGCGGCCGTGCCGACCAGCCACAGCAGGTACTGCGGGCTGATCACCCGGCTCGTGGTGACGAAGAGCAGGACGGCGGTGAAGGCGGCGTCGCCGAGCGTCGCGGGGGTCGGCCCGTCCGCCCGCAGCCGCCAGTGGACCAGCCAGGCCAGCGCGGCGCCGGACAGGGCCAGCGCCACCGCGCTGACCAGGGGGACGCCGGGGCCGAGGAACTCCAGTGAGCCGTAGTGGAGTTGGACCGCGCCGGGCCAGCCGGCGTGCCGGGCCAGGTGCAGCGCCAGCGCGCCCAGCGACTCGACCTCGGTGCCGCGGTCGCGCTGGAAGCCGACGAAGGCGAGCGCGCCCGGCGCGGCCAGGACCGCGACCAGCAGCAGACCCGCGACCCAGCCGATCGCGCTGCACCACAGGGTGCGGGCCCGGCGGCCGCGTAGCGGCGCCCCGACCAGCAGCAGCACCGGCCACACCTTCAGCAGGGCGCCGCAGGCGAGCAGCGCGCCCGCGGTGCGCGGCCGGC